>JBDTOK010000108.1:0-9614 GCA_039933275.1 Chloroflexota bacterium
CGGGTGGGCTGCGCTCGAAGTGATCATCATGTCGCAGGCAGCGAAAGCGCTCAGCAACGAGTACCTTGGCTTCACTGGCTACTACTTCTGGCTGATCGTTTTCGGGGCGCTGGGGACGTTGATGGCCGTTGGAGGGCCGATTCTCGTGGTGCGGCAGGTGTTGCAAAAGTTCGGAGTCTGGATCGTGATCCTGGCGTCGGCGTGGCTGACGTTTCACCTCTTCGACGCGTACGACATGGGCGAGATCTGGCGTAAGCAGGGCGAGGGGGGCTTTCCCAACTTCTGGCAGGGCGTGGACGTTGTCGTGGCGCTGCCGATCTCCTGGCTGCCGCTCGTATGCGACTACAGCCGCTTCGCAAAGCGGGCGGGGCCGGCGGCGGTCGGGACGTACGTCGGGTACGCGCTGGCCAACATGTGGTTCTTCATGCTCGGCGTCTTCTACGTTCAGGCGCTGCACACTGACCCCGGCAGCTTCGTGACAGCGCTCGTCGAGATGCTGCTGCCGATGGCGCTGGGCTGGTTGGCGCTGATCGTGCTCCTCTTCGGCGAATCGGACGAAGCGTTCGCTAACATCTACTCTGCGGCTGTGTCAGTCCAGAACCTGCTGCCGCGAGTCAGCCAGCGTTTGCTCGCGATCGTCGTGGGCGCCGTCGTCATTGCCGTCGCCATCAGCATCGACCTTGTGCAGTACGAGAACTTTCTCTTCCTGATCGGCGGCATCTTCGTGCCAGTGTTCGGCGTCTTCCTGGCCGACTACTTCGTCCTCCAGCAGCGCCACTACGACGTTGCGCAGCTGTACGAGCTCGAGGGCGCGCCGGGCCACACGGCGGGTGTCGGGGTGCTGGCGATCGTCGTCTGGGCGTGCGGCTTCTTGCTGTACGCCTGCTGCGCGCAGCCGCCGTGGCTGCTCGACAACCTCGACTTCATCTCGTGGACGCCAACCTGGGCCACGCACATCGGCGGGACGATCCCGGGGCTGGTGTTCAGCTTCGGCGCCTACACAATCGGCGGCTTCCTGCTGTTTGGGCGGGGCGAAATGACCCGGCGACCGGCACCGGCGGCCGGAGGGCTAGAATGAGGAAACTATGACACAAGAGAAACGCCAATTCGTGTACCTGACGCGCGCTGTGGATCCGGCGAAGGCCGCCAGCCGCGACAACTGGACGCGGGACGACGAAGAGTCGTTCGAGCTGCACTGGGCTCGCCTGGAGAAGCTGCGGGACGAGGGGAAGCTGATCCTCGCCGGGCGCTGCCAGGACGCTGACGGCTCCGGTATCGCGATCACGATGATCGAGGTCGATTCGGAAGAAGAAGCGCAACGCATCTTCGAAGAAGAGCCGTTCATCGCGCGCGGCTTCGCGAGCGGCACACTGCACCCGTTCCGTGTCGCGCTCTCAAGGAACGAAGTATGAGCGCCGATCCGCTGATCATCGCCGGCAAAGAGCTGCGCTCGCGGCTGTTCGTGGGAACGGGGCGGCACCGCTCGATGGAGGAGATGCGCGACAGCATCGACGCCTCGGGGGCGGAGGTGGTGACCGTCGCGATCCGGCGGCTGCCGCTGGACAAACCGGACGAACCGAATCTGATGGAATACCTCGATTGGTCGCGCTACACGATCCTGCCGAACACGGCCGGCTGCAAGACCGCGGAGGAAGCGTTGTTCACGGCTCGCCTCGCGCGGGAGCTGACCGGCTCGAACTGGCTGAAGCTGGAGGTCATCCCGGACGCGAAGTACCTGCTCCCCGACCCGATTGCGACGCTGGAAGCCGCGCAGGCGCTGGTTGCCGACGGGTTCGTGGTGCTGCCGTACATCCACGCTGACCCCGTGCTGGCCAAGCGGCTTGAAGAGGCTGGATGCGCCACGGTGATGCCGCTGGGCTCGCCGATTGGCTCCGGGCGCGGGATCTTCACGCTCGAGGAGATACGCATCATCATCGAAAATGCCAACGTCCCTGTAGTCGTCGATGCCGGGCTTGGCGCGCCGTCCGACGCATCGCTGGCGATGGAGGCGGGCGCGGACGCCGTGCTCGTGAACACGGCGATCGCGCAGGCAACGGATCCCGTCGCTATGGGCGAGGCGTTCCGGCTGGGCGTTGAGGCTGGACGCAAGGCGTACCTGGCGGGCCGCATCCCGCGCAAAGATCTCGCCGACCCTTCGAGTCCGGTCGGCGGCATGGCCACCCCCGCGCGATCGGCGTAACGATGCCCGAACTCGTGCTCCCGAGGCCTGTCCTCATGCTCGTCACGGACCGTCGTCTTGCAGGCGGGGAGGATGCGTTGGTGGAGAAGATGGGTGAGGCAATTGCTGGCGGCGTGAACGTCGTCCAACTGCGCGAGCAGGACATGAGCGTCGGGGACTTGCGGGCGCTCGCGACGCGCGTGATCGAAGTCAGCGGAGGGCGGGCAGTCGTTATCGTCAACAACGCGACGGTTGCTGGCGCGGGAGTGCACCTGCCGGAGAACGCGCCCAGCCTCGGCGCGCCGTTTGGGCGCAGCGTGCACTCCGTCAACGCGGCGCGACGGGCTGAGGCTGAGGGCGCGGCGTACGTCGTCTTCGGGCCGGTGCACGAGACGGCCAGCCATCCCGGTGAGCCCGGCGTTGGCCGCGAGACGTTGGCGGGGGTAGTCGCGGCGGTGCGGATACCAGTGGTGGCCATCGGCGGCGTCACAGCCGAGCGCGTGGGCGGTATTATGGGAGCCGGCGCCGCTGGCGTCGCAGTGATCAGCGCGATTTTCGGGTCACCATCGCCCCACGAGGCGGCCCGAGAAATCTGGCGCGAACTAGAACGAAGCCCCGCATGAACATCACGCTGAACGGCAAGCCTCACGAAATCGACGGCGAGCGCAAAGTCCTCTCGCTGCTCGAATCGCTGAAGGTCAACGCCGAACAAGTCGCCGTCGCCATCAACGGTGAAGTCGTCCGCAAAGTCGACTGGCCGCAGACAGTCGTCCGACCCGGCGATAGCGTGGAGATCGTGCGCGCGGTCGGAGGGGGTTAGCTTGCTCGAACTTCAGGACATCGCAGCCTCGTGAACGTCGTCGTCGTTGGTGGCGGGGTCATCGGTTGTAGCATCGCCTTCCACCTGCAGAAGGCGGGCGCGCAGGTGACGCTGCTGGAGCGCGGCGTGATCGGCGGCGAGGCGTCGAGCGCCGCCGCCGGTATGCTCATCGCGCCAATCGAGGACACCGGCAAGCGCGTGTTCGATGAGTTGCGCCGCGCGAGCCTCAATGCGTACCCGGTACTGATCGATGAAGTGCAGCGCATGTCGAAGATGGACGTTGAGTACAAGGTGCCGGGCATGCTGCGCACCGCTCGCTCCGAAGAGGCTGCGCGGCAACTGAAGCGCATCGGGCAGCGGCAGAAGGGCTTCGAGTGGGTGGAGGGCTTGGCGCTGCGTGAGCTGGAGCCGGCTCTGGAGGAGCACATCCTCGGCGCGGCATATTGTGCGACGGACTCTGACCTGAACCCGGGCGTCCTCACGCAGGCGCTGGCGAAGGCGGCGGAGAAGCTCGGGGCGAAGGTGAAGACGAAGACGATGCTGACGGGTTTCATCGGGCGCGGGTCGCACATGGAGGGCGTCAGCACAAACCTCGGCGACCTGCGGGCGGTTGATGCGTTGGTGTTGGCGGCGGGACCGTGGACGGAGCCGCTGTCACTGCGACTGAGCCTACGCCTGCCGACACCACCGATGCGCGGCCAGATGCTCGCCTACAAGTCGAAGGTGCTGCGCCACGCGATCTGGGGAGAGGACGGCTACCTTGTGCCGAAGCCCCGCGGCCAGATCTTCGCCGGCGCCACGATCGAAGACGTTGGCTTCCGCAAGACGACCACGGCGCGTGCGCTTGCGGGCCTGCGCCGAATGGCGACTGCGCTAGTCCCCGCCCTCAGTACCGCCTCCATCGCGAGCTCGTGGGCTGGTCTGCGACCGGGAACGCCGGACGGCCTGCCGATCATTGGGCGCTTTCCGGGCAAGGACAACGTCTACGTGGCGAGCGGTCACTTCCGCAACGGCGTCCTGCTCGCGCCCGTCACCGGCCGCCTGATCGCTGACCTCGTCTGCTACGGGCGGACGGACCGGCGGCTGAAGGCCTTTTCGCCTGAGCGGTTTGTGAAGAGCGCGGTCTAGCTGCTGCTTGGGCGGTACGTCACCCACTGGATCTGCAGGTTGTACCCGTAGTCGACGACCTTCACCTTGGCGTAGTTGCCGTCGCTGGTCTGCACCGCGAAGAGTGCGCCGGCATTGAGGCCGTTGGTCGCATCGTTGTTGCCGTTGATCGCGTCGGATGAATAAACGCGCGAGTAGAGATACGCGAACGATAGCGCGTTGAACGACTGGCCGGAGATCAGCGCGAATCGAGCGTTGTTCTCTGGAAGAAGTTTGCGCTCTGTCTCCGAGATTTGGTTCCAGAAGACATCGGGCGGGGCGCCATCGCTAATCTGGTCCAGGTCGGCGCTGAAGGTGCCCTTGATGGTCATCGTGCCCTGAGAAATGATCATCCCATCCAGTGGTGCGCCAACTTGCAGACACGGTGCGTCGATGGTAGTCGGCAGGCCTGCGGAGTAACGGAGGATCGCGACGACGTCAGCGAGATCGATATTGTCGTCGCAAATCACGTTCCCCGCACCCGCGCAGCCTTTCGTGTTCGGCGTAGCGATGTACTGCAGGTCTGTGAGGGCGTCGGCGGCGGTTGTCGTACCGCTACAGTCCGCGTCGCCGGCTTGCTGGGCCGGGCCGACGGCGGCGTCGCTCGTTTGTGCGAGCGCAGCGGCGAGAACAAGCGCAACGAGTGTGCATAGAGGCAGTAGAAAACGCAACGTTAGCGCATCTTCTCGAACGCGGAGGCCAGGCGTTCTGCTGCGCCACGCGGGTTGTCTGACGCGACGACTGCCGAAATGACTGAGGCGATGTCAGCGCGCGCCGCGATCACGGATGCGATGTTCATTTCGCTGATGCCGCCGATCGCGCAAACCGGGACGCTGACGGCTTCCTTCACGTGCGTCAGGACATCGAGCGTAGCTGGGCGGGTGTCCAACTTGGATGACGTGCCGAACAGGTTTCCCACGGAGACGTAGCTCGCGCCGTCGGCTACTGCTTTCTTCGCCTCGGACACGTTGTTTGTCGATGCGCCAACGATCCAGCTCGCTGGCCCGATGCGTCGCAGTGCTTCGACCGGCAGGTCTTTCTGGCCGACGTGTACCCCGTCCGCGCCGATGGCTAGCGCGACGTCTGCGTCATCGTTAATGATCAGCGGGACGCTGGATACGCGGCAAACGGCGACGATCGCTTCGAGTTGGGGGAGTTGCAGACCTTTCTCGCGCGTTTTGTCTCGCCACTGGATGAGGCGCGCGCCACCAGCGATAGCTTCGCGCGTGATGTGGACGAGGTTGCGCCCGGCGGCAACCTGGGGATCGAGGATGACGTAAAGGCCGCGCAGTTCGGGAGCCACGGGTCGGGTCAGGTGGTCGTCGACTTTTCGGGCTCCGCCTGGTATAGCGTGTGCCACTGTTCGGGCTTGCGCAGCTGGCCCTTCTGCGTGAGCAACACGACGGCGTAGCCCAGGCCGATGCCAATCGCCGTGCCCAGTAGGAACCGCCACGTCAGCTTCATACGGCACGAATATCACACAGAACGCCGCGCGAGGGCAAACGCTAACCGTGCGGTGATAGACTCAGCCTCGCCATGGACGCGGAGACGTACACGAAGCTGTTGGTGCCGCTGGCGGTGCTTGTCTTTGTCGGCGGGTGGGTGCTGGCTGTCGTCTCGTTCTTCGTCATCGGGACGGAGACGTGTGCTCAGGTGGCTGTGCCGCTCGCCGGGCAGCTCAACGTCTGCCAGGACACGACTTCCAACGCCGTCATTCTGCTCACCGTCATCGGATTTGCGGCGACCGTTGGATCGCTGTTCTTGCTCGCGCTGCACTTCATGTTGCGGACGCTGGCCGGCATCGAATCGAACACGCGAAGGGGAGGGTAACAGTGCTACGGAGCGAAAAGCGAATCCTCACTACACACGCCGGCAGCCTACTGCGACCACCAAAGCTGCTAGACCTGCTGGTGGCGCAAAGCAATCGAGAGGTCTACGACGAGAAGGCGCTCGCGGCAGAGATACACGATGCGACAGTCGACGTCATCCGCCATCAACGCGCGGCGGGCATCGACATCGGCAACAATGGCGAGGAGGCGCGCGAGAGCTTCTTTACGTATGTGCAGCACCGGCTGAGTGGCTTCGGCGGGCAGAGCAACCGCGCGTTCATGAGTGACGTCTTCATCGAAGGGTTCATGGAGCGGAAGCTGCCGGAGTTCCAGCGCAAGTCCGTCAACCTGATGCAGGCGGCGAAAGCGATCGGCGACGTCCGCCACGTGGCGATAGAGCCGTTGCGCGAAGAGTGCGACGGCTTCGACCAGGCGATGAGCGAGGCGGGCCGATTCGAGGAGCCGTTCATGACAGCGGCGTCGCCGGGCATCGTCTGCGCCGGAATGCTGAACGACCACTACGCGAGCGACGATGAGTACGTCACCGCAGTCGCCGACGCGCTACGGCCGGAGTACGAGTACATCATCTCGCGCGGCTACACATTGCAGCTCGATTGTCCGGACCTGGCGATGGAGCGACACGTCGTCTTCGCGAACCGGCCGCTTGCGGAGTTCCAGGCGTACGTCAAGCGCAACATCGCGGCGATTAACCGCGCGATCGAAGGCCTGCCGCGCGAGAAGATTCGCATGCACGTCTGCTGGGGTAACTACGAGGGCCCGCACCACCACGACGTCCCGCTGGAAGACGTGCTCCCGCTCTTCTACGAAGCGAACGTTGGCGCGCTGCTGCTCCCGTTTGCGAACCCGCGCCATCAGCATGAATGGCGTGCGCTGGAGAAGTACCCGCCGCCGCACAACTGGCTGATCATCGCCGGCGTCATCGACACGACGACGAACTACATCGAGCACCCGCAAGTCGTCTCGGACCGCATCGAAGCCGTCGCGATGGCTGTCGGCGACCCGCACCGCGTACTCGCCGCCACCGACTGCGGGTTCGGGACAGCCGCCGGCTTCGGCGAATGCGCGCCCGGCGTCGTATGGGAGAAGCTCCGCTCCTTACGCGAAGGCGCGGACATCGCCAGCGCGGCGATGTTTGGCTAGTGCATCTCCTGGCCGCCACTGATGTTGATCGCCTGGCCGGTCATGTAGTCCGCGTCCGGGCCAGCCAGGAACGTGATCAGGTTGGCGACGTCTTTTGGGTAGCCGATGCGGCCTAGCGGGATTGGCGGCATGCCGGGCGATTTCAGCGCGAAGTCTTCGAGTGATTGGCCGGACGCTTTCAGCATCGGCTCCAGGGGGACGCGGAGGATCGGGGTGTCGATGGTGCCGGGGCAGACGCAGTTCACGGTGATGTTCTGCGCGCCGACTTCTTTGGCCATCGCCTTGGTCATGAGGATGACGCCGGCCTTGGTGGCGCAGTAGGGCGCGAGGAAGGCGAACCCGGTCTTGCCGGCCTGCGAGGCGACGCTGATGATGCGGCCGCCGCCGCCTTGCTTGATCATCTGTTTGCCGGCGGAGCGCATGCAGAGGAACACGCCGCGCAGGTTGACCGCGATCGTGCGGTCGAAGCCTTCGTCGGTCATGTCGACGAGCGTGCCGAAGGGGTTGCCTATGCCCGCGTTGTTGACGGTGATGTCGATGCGGCCGTAGTGCTCGACGGTCTTGGCGAAGAAGCCTTCGACGTCCTTCGTGATGCTGACATCCGCGCCGATGCTGATCGATTCGCTCCCGGCAGCCTTCACTCTGGCGGCAGTCTCGGCTAGCCCGGCCTCGTTCAGGTCGACGAGTGCGAGCCTGGCGCCTTCTTTGGCGAATCGCTCCGCCACGCCCTGGCCGATGCCTGAGCCGGCGCCGGTGATGAGCGCGATCTTGTCTTTGAGTAGCATGCGTCCCCCTTGTCTATCGGTCAGCTTTGCGGATAACGAACTTGAATGCGCTGTGAGTGTCGCTGAAGCGTACGACCTTCACGTCGACTAGCCCTGACTCAAGGCCGATGTCGCGGATGTGGTTCTCGTTGAAGTCGGTGCGGCCCTTGCGGAAGATGACCCAGACCGCTCCGTTGCGAGCGATGCCGTCCTTCAGTTTGGCGAGCCGCATCATGTCGTTTGCTCCGTCTACGCCGAAGAAGACGATGTCGACGCCCTTCGGCGTCTTGAAGAGGAGGTCGGTGCGCTGACGTAGCTCTTTGGAGAAATTTGCGTCGTCGACGTCAATCAGGGCGACGCGCATGCCTGCCTTGACGCCGAGCTTGTCGAGCAGCGGCTTGGTGCTGGGCGTGTCCTTCTTAGCGGCCGGCATCTATACGAAGTCTACTCGTGGCCGATTACGCCGCCGGACGCGGCAAGCAGCTCTTCGAGGTGCATCTGCCACTCGAGGGCGGCGCGGCGCTTGGCGGGGGTGTCGGCCAGCTCTTCGTAGATCGCCTGGCCGAAGCGGATGTGCTCTTCTTCGTCGATGAGGATGAATTTCAGTGTGCGGACCGTGGGCGCGTCGCAGATCTGGTCCGTGACAGCGGCGTGGTGGCGGTAGTAGACGGCCAGGTGCGGCTTGAGGACGCGGTAGAGGCCGGTGAGGCGCAGAAGCTCGTCGTGCTGGCCCTGTAGGTCAGTGATTAAGCGCGCGAACTCCTCGTTGGGCGGGCGGCGCACGTCGGCGACCCGTAGCGTGGGCGGGATCGACATGTCGACGTTCTCCTGGATCCGCAACTCCGGCAGGCGGCGGCCGATCGCGTCGGCGTGGAGGGCGTCGTGGTAGGCGTGCTCGGCCATGATGATTTTCAGCTTGGGGGAGGCCATCGTCGCGACCCAGCCGTCGAGCGCTTCCATGCACGAAATCTCGGCGTAGCGGTAGTGGATCAGGCGGCGGGCGCTCTCATCGACATCGAAGAGGCCGCCGATGACGCGCTGGTCGAGTGCTAGCTCAGGCATGGGCCACCGGGGAAGTTCGTTTCGCAAAAATGGCGTTTTGTCAGAACTGCTTTTCTCGAAAGGCAATCCGCGAATTGTAGCTCAGGCAAGGCGTTCCACCTGCTTCTCGACGTAGGCGCGGAGGCCGACGATTAGGTTGCGGCGGTCGCCTGCCCAATGGCGGGCCTTGTCCTTGGCCGCGGCGAGGTGCTCCGGCGTTGGCTGCAGGTCTGGCGCGTGCGTGATGCAGTCCATCGGGCAGCGCTGGGCGCAGATGTCGCAGTCGATGCAACCCTCTGGCTCGATGCGGTGCTTACGGACGTCTGTGTCGAAATAGAAGATCGTTTCGGTGGGGCAGACGCGGCGACACCAGGCGCAGTTGATGCAGCGGGACTGGTCGATGACGTAGGCCATGCGTTAGTTCTCCGCCACGTTGGCCCCCGGCGCCCCGCCCCGCCCCAGGGAAAGGAGGGATCCTGGGGGACACCCCCAGACCCCCGGTATGGGGCTGCCGCCCCCTTCACCCTCGCTTGCTTGGAAGGGCGCTGTGCTTTTGTTCATCGCGTTTTCGCCAGGCATAAGGTCCGGGACTTTCGTTTGTCGAAGATTGTCGCTTTGTTTTTCGGGGCAAGCGCCGCCACCCCGCCCCGCCCTAAGGGAAAAAGGGATCCTGG
>JBDTOK010000109.1:0-9574 GCA_039933275.1 Chloroflexota bacterium
GCGCTTCCAACAACGAGATCAGTGAGCTCGACCCGAACGCCGTCGCGCCATTCGTCACGTACCTCTGCACAGACGCCGCGCAGAACATCAACGGCCGCGTGTTCATCGTCGGTGGGCGCCAGATCGGCATCTACCCCGAGCCGGAACCCGTGCGCACAATGTTCTCTCCCGGCCCAATGTGGACCCTCGACGAGATCGAGCAAATCTTCCCCCGCACAGTAGGCCGCGGCGTTAAGAACGAATGGCAGGGCGCAGAAGCAGCCTCGGCGACAACAGCAACTCCGTAAGAAACGAGCCTCGGATTAGCGCGGAATTGCTTTACTGTCTAACTAATCCGCGAGAATCTGCGCCAATCCCTGTCCGCCTCAGGAGGATGCGGCCAGATTCTTCCGCGTCCATTCCGCGCACTTTTGCGCCAATTTCACACCCCGAACGGCAAATGCGCCCGCACCAGGTTCATCGCCGCGCCCGGCCGCCGCAGCGTCACCGCACCCAGCGTCGCCATCGCCGGCAGCGAGCGCGCCAGCCGCAGCAACACCCGCGACGGGTAATCGATGTCCGCGTGCGTTGCCGCCAGCGCCTGCAGCTTTGAGCCGCGCAGCGCCAGCACCACGCGGTCGACTTCCGCATCGCTCAGCGCCAATCCGAAGTGCCGCAGGTGCCACGACTTCCGCAGCTCGCGGCCGATCTCGTGCTTCCACCCGCGCTCGTAGACCGATAGCGCCTGCGCCCTGAAGTCGCCGCTGACAAACGCACGCTGGACCGTAGCCGAAGCGTGGCGTGCCGCGACAAGGCTCGTGTAGATGCCGCCGCCGGAGAACGGCTTCACCTGCCCGGCCGCATCGCCAACAAGCAGCGTATTCGCGTCGTACGACTTCGGCGCAAACGTCAGCGGGATCGTTCCGCCATACATGCGAATCGGCTCTATGTCGGAGAACAGTGCCGGGAACGCGGCCCGCAGCCGCTTGTAGCACTCGATCGGCTTCACCGGCCCGTCCGAGCCAATCCCCACGCGCACAATGCCATCGCCCGTCGGGATAATCCACCCGAACCAGCCCGGCGCCAAATCGCGCCCGACGAACACGTGAACGTAGTCGTCGCGCCACTTCGCGCCCGCTCCCGGCGTGAGCTTGCCTTCGATGCCAAGGTTGTATGCATATTCCGACGGCCGTGGCATCCCGAGCGATCGCGCCACCCGCGAGTGCGTCCCGTCCGCCCCGACCACCATCCGCGCCGTGATCGTCGAGTCATGCCCGTCCGTCTGCAGCGTCAACTTCACGTGCGAGTTCTCCCGCTCGACGTGCGTCATTCGCGCGCGCACAAGATCCGCGCCGGCGTGCTGCGCTTGCTCGGCCAGCGTCTGGTCCCACTTCACGCGGTCGATCGCGACGGCCTGCGTCTTCGTCCCACCCAGCGACGCCTCGATGCCGGACTGCGTGTGCACGAACGCGCCCGCGATCTTGTGGATCGCCGCCTCCTCGCCGATCTCCGCCTCCCGCAGTGTCCGCAGCGAAATCAGCCCGGAGCAGTGCGAAGGCACGCCCACCGCCCGGTGCTCCTCGATCAGCCGCACCCGCAACCCCGCGCGCGCCAGGTTCCGCGCCGTCCGCGAGCCCGCAGGCCCCGCGCCAATCACGGCAACGTCAGTATCAAAACCCATTGTCATCGATTATGGCAGGTGCATTCGTGGGGGGCGATTCCGGCGTAGAATCGATTCACGATGTGGCTGCCACGGATCGCTGTCATTTTGGGGGTCGTCGGACTCTTCTCGCTCTGCGCCGTCGCTGCTAACGCCTTGGCTCCTGGTCACAACAGTGTACCCAGATCCACTCTTGATCCGGCAGTTAGTAGCCTAAATGCGTACACGGGTCTGATGTTTTCCAACAGGACGGATGTCGCGATTTGTGTTGATGCCGTCCATTCGCCGCCCGAAGCCGCCGAAACGTTGCGACAGGAAGTGCTGGACTCAATGCCAGCGGTTCAAGCGGAGCCAGGCTGGTCGCGCGGGCACTGGCTTCCCGAAGGACCGGTGCGCGTCGATATCGGATGCCCTGAGTCGTCGCGCGCCGAAAACGACGCGGAGGTCGTCAGGCCTAGCGACTACAAGCTCTTCTTGAACATGATGCCGGCATCAGAGGTACCTAACGAGGTCCGTCCAGGCCACGACTGGTCTGGTGGCTCGGAGGTGATCTGCTCGGGCGACAGTTGTATCGAGGTGACACAGAGTCTCCGCTTCTCGGACGTCGCACTCTGCAACCCCGACTGGCTTACGTCGATCCTGAAGCTGAGTCTCGGCGTCGTCGAAACTCTTACGCTTCCGCCGGTCCACGACTGCATTTAGCTACGGCAACACCAACACCTGACCCGCATAGATCCGGTTCGGATCGCCCCCAATCACCCCAGCGTTCGCCTGGTACAGCGACTGCCACCCGCTCAGCCCCAGCTTCTGCGCGATGCCCGACAGCGTGTCCCCCGACTGCACCGTGTACGTGCGCGGCGCTGGCTCCGGCGCCGGACTGGGCAAGCCACCCGACAGCGACGCCACCTCCGATTCCAGCCGTTGCACTCGCGTGCCCACGGCCACCAGCTGCTGCGTTAGCGTCTCGTACTCCTGGCTCGACATCTCGTCCTCCTCCCCTATCTCCTGCGCGACCCACGGCGCCGCCGCCACCGCGGACCACATCTCGTTGTCCATGTGCTCGTAGCTCCAGAAACTCACCCCTCGCGAGCCGCGAGCCGCCGCTGAGCGAATGAACTCGCCGATCTGCTCGACCGGCGGATACGTCACCGAGCCTTCCTGGTACAGCCCGCCCACCGGGTACAACGACGACGCCGGCATCTGAAGCGAGAGGTAATCGTCGTACGTCCACCCCATCGCCTGCTCAAGCGGCCAGCGGAACGCGTTCCAGTACACCTGCGGCGCCGTCCCCGCGCAGTACGGCCGGAACTCCTCGAACGGGAACGAGCGATGGTACCGTGCGATCGCAAAGCTGCTGAAGTACACCGGGTACGCCGGCCCCAGCGCCTCGCGGATGCGCTGACACACCTCGAGCGCCGCTTCCGGGTGCCCCTTGAACTCCGTCTCCACGTCCAGCACCAGCAGGTCCGCCTCGCCGTACTGCGCCGTCTCGATCGCCCGCGCCGCCTCCGACGCCGCGTCCTCGCCGTAAAGGTAACCCCACGCTCCCGCGCCAACGCCGCGCGCCTTCAACCGCGGAGCGATATCGCGAAACGCCAGCCCCTGGTCATACCAGTGCCCACCGTCAAACGCCTTCACCAGCACCCCGGCACACCCCGCAGCCTTCAACCGATTCGCCACCGCCTGCGGATCGCCGCCGTCGCAGCGCCGCCAGTTCCACACCCAGATCCACTTGCCGTCCAACCCCATCGTCCACCCCCTCCCAACAGTCCCCGCCGGTCACCCCAGAATGCACGACGACCCCCGCGATCTCCAATAGCCAAATGTCAGCGATCGGACGAAGCTCATGCTCCGTCCAAATCGTTCTCTGATAACTGCGGTCAGGGCCCCAGCCCTGACCACGAGACGCCGCCTCTGCCAACGAACACCCCGACTATGCGACTACTAGCGGGAGTGCAGAGGGGCGCAGCCCTTCTGCCGGGGGCGCGGGGGTGTCCCCCGATCCTCTTTTTTGTGGGTGGGGTGGGAAGGGGTGGACCCGGCCTACAACTCCTTACGGTAGTAGTACTCGACGCTCTTGCTCGCGTCGTTCAGCGAGCGCGTCTTCGGCCCGCGCGTGTATCCGCGCCGCTCGTACAAACGGTGCGCGTCCTTGAAGCGAGTGTCACTCCACAGCTCGATCGCCTCCGCGCCGCGGCTCATCGCCTCCACCTCCACCAGGCTGCACAACCGCGCCGCCAGCCCAATCTTGCGAGCGTTCTGCGCCACGTACAGCTTCTTCATCTCGATGACGCCCGGCCTGTCGCTCGGCACCAGCCCGGCTGCCCCCACGAGATCGCCGTTCTGCTCCGCCACCCAGAAACGGCCGCCCTTCTGCTGATGGCTCGTCGCGATCGTGTTCAGCTCCGGCGCCTCATCCTCGACGCGCAGCACGCAACCGTCGTACTCACCGTAGCAAGCCGCGATCAGATCGATCAGGCGCTCGCCGTCGTCGTCCTTGGCTTCTCGTATCTTGAAACGCATCCGTACCCCCAGAATTCGTCCGGACAATAGCACCCGCCGCCCAATGGGTCAACGACAACGGGACAGAACAGCGGGCCACGGGGCGGCCAAATCCGTGAGTCAGTGCCCCAGCCCTGACACGGGGTGGGGCGGGGGCACGACGCTGTTTGATTGTTAACGTGGGCTAGATACGCGCTTCGATTGAATTGCCGCGCTTGGATCAGTTTGGCGGCTATTCCACGTTTGCTGAGAGCCAGGAAGGTTGATTGTTTTTTGGACGAAGCCTTGGAGGGCTGGGACAATCGATCGTCGCTCGCGAGTCTTGTCTTGCGTCTCGCTTCACACGAATACGGTAACGTGCGGGCTGGGCGACTGTCAGTGCTGCGTGTCACTCGAATCGGGTGGGCTGAGAGCTACCGCCGCCCGCCAAACGCCGCCTTCACCTCGTCCAGGAAGCCCGGCTTCATCACCACGTCGATCCCCGTCATCGCCAGCGCCTGCCCCACCTGCACCATGTTGTCGTGGGCGGCATCTGTCGCCGCTATCTGCGTGAAGCCCGCCGTGTGGTTCAGCGCAAAGTTGCCAATCGCAAACACCGGGTGTATCGATGGCACCACCTGGCTCACGTTGCCCATGTCGCTACTGCCCGTTGACTCCAACTTGATCGGGAGGAACTTGCGGCCCAGCGCCTCCGCATTATCCCTATACGCCTGCGCGAGCGGGGCGTTGTTGTTCATCGGCGCGTAGCTGGCGCCCTGCCAATCCATCTCCAGCGTGCAACCGCTCGCGAGCGCCCCCGCCTCGAAGCAACCGATCATCTTCTTCTTGAGGTCGGCCAGGTACTGCGGGTTCAGCGCCCGCACCTCGAACTGGCCCTCGGTCTGGTCCGGGATGACGTTGCTCGCCGCGCCGCCCTTGATGATCACGCCACCCAGCCTGGCGTCGCGGCGGATGTGCTGCCTTAGCTGCGCGACCGCCTGGTACGCCGTCACCAGCGCGTCGAGCGCGTTGACGGCCGTCTCCGGCGCCACCGACGCATGCGCGCCGACGCCCTTGTACCGCACCGTCACCTGCTCGACGCCAAACATGTGCGGGTCAGCGATCTCCACCGCCGCCGGGTGCGCCATCAGCGCCACGTCAACGCCATGGAACGCGCCCGCGCGGATCAGCATCTCCTTGCCGCCCAGCGCTTCCTCTGCCGGCGTCCCCAGCACCACCAGCCGCACGTCGTTGGGCGAGAGCCCAGCCTTGATACCGAGCGCCCCGCCAAGTCCCGCCGTCGCGATCAGGTTGTGCCCGCACGCGTGCCCGATGTCCGGCAGCGCGTCGTACTCCAGCAGGTACGCGACCGTCACCGGCCCCTCGCCCCACGTCCCGGCGAACGCCGTCCCAATCCCGTACGCAGAGCGCTCCACGGCAAACCCGTGGCTCTCCAGGTGGTCGCCCAGCAGCTTCGCGGCGCGCTCTTCTTTCAGCGCCAGCTCCGGATGCGCGTGTATATCGAGACTGACCTCGACCAGCTCCTCGCGGGCGTTCTGCACGGCAGCCTTGGCGGCTTCCTTCGCGGCGTTAATGTCCATCGGGCGACCTCCGTAATTCGGGCTGCCGCTACTCTATCGCATTCCGCCTTCTGTAGGTCAGAGCCCCAGCCCGACCACGAACGCTACTTGATAGCGATCGCGTTCGGCGGCGAGCCAACTCCGCCCGGCACGTTAAGCGGCGCTGACGTAAAGAAGAACTCATACCGCCCGTCCGCCGCGCACGCCTCCCCCAACTGCCCGAGCTGCCACAGCTCCCCGATCGGCATGCCCAGCAGCGGGATAAGCCGGTGGTGCAAGAAGCCGCCGGTCTCGCCCCGCGGCGGCCACGCCTCCAGCGCGGGGTTATCCGCCGCTGCCGCCGCCAGGTGGTTGTCCCAGAGCCACGCCGCCATCTCCTCGCTTGCCGAGAGCCCGGGCGCCTGCAGGTTCGCGCGATTGGCCATGTGCGTACGCTGCTCCGGCGTCGTTGCGTTGCGGTACCAGTGGAGCCAGCCAGTGCGGATCAGCAGCACATCGCCCGTCTCCATCGCCACATCCTGTGCCTCTCGACAAGCCTCGAGGTCCGCGACGGTGATTGGCGCCGCCGTCGCGTAATCCAGCGGCCGGCCTTGCGCCTCCAGGAATCGCCCGACGTCCAGCAACACGCCTCGCCCCGCAATCCCGCGTCGTGCCATCGTGTCGATGCCAAGCTTCCCGCCATCGCCGGCGATGATCTGGTCGTCGCGCACGCCGTTGTACCAGCCGTGCTCCGGGTGGCGGATGTGGCGCAGGCTGTCCCACTGGCTCGATGCTTGCGGCCAAAAGTTGTCGAGGAAGTCGTCCCGCCCGTTGCCGCCGCCACCGACGATTGTGTGCTTGACGGCGCCACGCCCGTACAGCGGCGGATCCGGCAAATCGATGCGCAGGTTCAGCGGGAACACTTCGCCAGTGCGCACAAGCTTCGCCGCGCTTACCACGCGCTCCGGGGTCAGCAGGTTCAGGCAGCCGAGCTCGTCTTCATCGCCCCACAATCCCCAGCTCGACCCAGGAGGATTGCCTGGCGTGGCAGGAAGCTGCGCGTATGATGGGAGCTCGCTCATGATGCCTGCGACTGTTGCGCAAGACTAGCCGTGTTGTACTCTTCCCACTCCTCGGCGATGCGCCCGTCGGCGATCCTGTAAATCGAGACGTTTGTCAGCTCGACCTGGTGATCCTTCGCGAGGCCGGACCAGGTGAATCGAACCGCAACGCGATCTCCCTCCGCGATCATTTCGTGAAGGACGAGCTTCCGGTCCGTGAAGAAGTCCCGGTGCCCCGCGAGCCTCGACTTCAACACCTCGCGCCCGCGAAATTCGCCGGCAGGCTGGTGAGAGACGACGTCGTCGGCGAGCGTCTCGTCCAACGCTGATAGATCGCCCCTCGCCCACCAGTCGAGAAAGCGCACCACCAGCGCCTTGTTTTGTTCGATACTCATCACTTCACCTCGAACTTCAGCGTCACGATCTGGTTTCGGCTAAGGCCCAGCCGGATCGCGCCGCCCTGCTGCACCGCCGGGTGCCCATTCTCTTCGTTCAAGTCCACCTCATCCACATGCGCAAACCGCTCGCGCATGCTGACCGCCGTCGCCGTCGCTTCGTCCGCAATGTTGTACAGTCGCGCGACGATGCCGTCTCCGTCCTCGGCCAGCTTGATCGTCGACATCACGATCTCGGCACTGCGAGCCGACAGAAGCGACTTCTCCCGGGGCCACTCTCCGCTGCCGCCGGGCACGCGTACCGTCCGTAGCGGCCGCGCGAAGCGGTGCGCCTCCGTGAACGCTTGTTCCCAACGTCCTGCGTGCGGGATCAGCGAGTACTCATACGTCCAGCGTCCGATCATCTGCGCCCCCGGCGTGTACATCCCCGGCCCCGCGTGCCCGCGCCGCGAGCGCAAGTCCTCCCTCGACAGCCACGACACGCAGCGCAGCAACGTCAGCGCCAGCGTCGTCGTGCCGTCTGCCTCAGTGATGACTTCGTACTCAGGCAAGCCGCGGTTCGCCAGCATCAACCCTCGCTCGCCGTCGGAGACGTCCGTGAACGTCTTCTGTGGCTGCGTCGCGACCGGCTGCTCGAACCAGGTGTCATCGTGGTCCGGCAGCCCGACCGGCCGCTCGACCGCACCAAAGTGCTGCTCCGAGAACGAGCGCTCCGTGGCCACGCCCGACGGGAACAACGCGCGCAGACGGTGGTCCTCTGACTCGTTGTCGACAATCGTCTCGATGTCCACGCGCGCGACGCCGGGATACAGCCGGACACGACTGGTGATCGCGCACGGAACCAGCACCTTCGAGCGCGACTTACGGTCCTCCGTCAGCTTCGACGGCAGCGCGTACTCCTGTGTGACCTCCAGTGTCCATCGGGCGGGCCCCGCTTCCGTCACGGCGACGCGCGGCGCAGCGGACGGTTCACGGATGATGTTGTCGGTCAGCGGCGGGTCGTACGTGTACTCATCGCCGCCCTCGCCGCCGTCTTCGAATCGATTTAAGCCCCGCAGCACCGTACCCGACCGCTTGTCTTCGAGCGTCAGGGTGCCGTCGCCTTCGCCGGTCACGCGGAAGAATTCGTTCTCGATAACGTTGCCGCCGGTCTTCCCGGCAGACGCCGCCTCGCCGTACTCGATGCGGTAGGCCTTGTACCCAAACTCCGCCACATCGCCCGCAACAAACGCCACGTCGACGCGCTCACGCCTGTCGCGAGCTGAGTGGCCGCCGCGCGTCAGCACCTGGAGCGGCGCCTGAGCACCCGCCTCATCGACGACGTGGGTTGGGACTCGATCGTCACGCACCGGCAGCCGGAACGTCGCAAAGTCCGTGCGCGGCCCGTGCTCTGAGTTGTAGACGACCGCAGTCTCGACACCGATTGGCGCCGCCAGCCCGGCGATCGTCCCGTGCGCATCGAAGATCAGCGCTTCCGCGATCTGCTCGCACCGTTCGAAGCGCGAGGCCACATCGTCGTACACGGGATCGACCGAGCAGCCCGTCACCGAGTCGTGCGGCCCGTTCTGCAAGAGCAGCTTCCACGCCTGTCGCAGCAAACCCTTGTCGGAGGCGATATGCTCCGAGTCGTCGCCCTTAGCTCGCCGCGCGATGTGCGCCCAGGCCGTCAGCGGCTCGGCGTAGCGGGCGAGCAAGTCTTCGCACTGGGCGTAGCGCTGCTTCAACCAGATGCGCGTCGATAGCACGCCGGCCAGCACGTTGGACCGCGAGCTGTTCCGGAACTCGCCGACGAACACCGGCAGCTTCTCGTAACCGTTGGCGCCAAGCTCCTTCCGCACACCGCCGACGAACTCCGCGTACGTCCCGTGCGTGAACGTCGACTCCGGCATGATCTTGTTGGCCAGCTTGATCACCTGCGACAATCCGCTGTGCGCCGGCAGGTGGTCCGTCCCGTTCGGCACCAGCACGTGGCTCGTCGTCGCGTACGGCTCCAGCGTGCCGCGCATCTGCTGCAGCGCGCCGGCCAGCGCCTCCGCGTTCTCCGGCACCTCCGCCATGTAGCCGTAGCCCTCCGGAAAATGCACGGCCAGCACCTCCGACCCATCCGGCGATTGCCAGCGAAACTCGCTGACCTCCGCCTCGCGCCCGACGCCGCGCCAGATGAGGACTGACTCGATACCGAAGCCACGCAGGATGGCGGGCAGGTGCGCGATGTGCCCGAACGCGTCGGGCGAGTAACCGATGTCCATCACCTTGCCGTACGCCCGCGCCGAGCGGATGCCGTACATCAGGTTGCGCACCCACGCCTCGCCGCCGATGAGGAACTCGTCCGGCAGCATGTAGTTCGGGCCAGCGGCGAGACGCCCGTCGCGGATCAGCTTCTCGATCGTCTCGCGGCGGTCCGGCCGGATCTCGAGATAGTCGTCGAGCGGCACGGTC
>JBDTOK010000110.1:0-9419 GCA_039933275.1 Chloroflexota bacterium
GCCCATGTGGTAGTTCACTTGCTCCGGTGTGCTCGCTTCGATCCAGTGAGGGAGCTTCTTCTTGTTGACTTTGCGGATCTCCTGGTACTGCGCGGGGAGGAAGAGGTAGTTGGCGAAGAAGAGATCGCGGACGGTACCTGGCACGTCCCAGGACGGACTCTTCGCGGGCTTGTCGAGGTCTGCGTCGGACAGAGACTCGAGAAGCTGGATGTGCTCGCCGAAGGTGGACTGGAGCATTTGCAGCAGCTCCGCCGGCGACTTATCAGCGATGGCGCGCATCGACTTCTCACGGAAGGGGAGCATATCGCTGCGCTTCTCGAAGCCCTCGACATGAGCGGCCTCGCCGGCCAGCGCCTGCTTCGTGAGCGGGAGGCCCTCAGCAACCATGCTTGCGGGCATGAGCGCGAGGTGCTCCTTCGCGGTCCATTCGTCTGTCTTCTTGTTCCACTCCTTCTCGTCGAGCTTGGCGTAAGCATCAAGGGAGCGTTGGAGTGAGGCTTTGTAGAAGCCGAGGATCTGGTCTTTAGTTGGCTTGGTCATCATTACGTGATCCTTCCGCCGGCTGCCGGCGACTCGATTAGTTTGTTCCGTTGCCGATCTTACCGAGTGCGCGCAGTACGCGCTCCGGCGTGATGGGGACTTCGTTGATGAAGACGCCGATTGCGTCTGCGACGGCGTTGGCGACTGCGGCGGCGCCGGGCACGATCGACGGCTCGCCGACGATGCGGGCGCCGAATGGGCCTTCCTCCGATGCTACCTCGACGATGATCGTCTCGATCTTAGGGAGGTCGCGCGCGGTGGGGAGGCGGTAGTCGAGGAGGTTGGCGTTCAGGAGCTGGCCTTCGCTGTTGTACTGCATCTCTTCCCAGAGGGCGATGCCGAGGCCCTGGCTGACGCCGCCCTGCATCTGGCCTTCGACGGAGAGGGGGTTGATGGCGAAGCCGCAGTCCTGGGCGATCGCGTAGTTCAGGAGCGTGATCTCGCCGGTGTCCGTATCGACTTCGACTTCGGCGGCCTGGCAGGTGAACCCGGGCGCCATCTTCGTCGCGGTGATTGAACCGCGGCCGACGACGACGGGGTATCGCGCGCCGAAGTTGGTCGTCCAGCGGCCGATGCGCGTAAGAGCGATCGACTTTTCGGCATCGCCGATCACGCGCACGGCTTCGTCCTCGATCTCGAGCTCGTCCGGTGTTGCTTCGAGGCGGGTGGCGGCGACTTCGAAGATCTGGCGTCGCGCGTCTTCGGCGGCGAGCTTGACCGCGCGGCCGACTGTGTATGTCGTCTTGGAGCCGGCGCTCATGCCGGCGTAGGGGGCGGTCTTCGTGTCTCCGTAGGTGACGGTGATCTGTTCGCGCGGAATGTTGAGCACCTCGGCGGTGATCGACTGGAAGGTCGTGTTGACGCCGGTGATGTCAGCGCACCCGACGGTGACGTTGAAGGTGGCGTCAGGGTTCATGGTGACGATGGCGCTGGCCGGCTGCAGTCCGCCCATCCAGCCGCCAACGGCGACGCCGACGCCGCGGTTCTTGTGCTGCTTCGACGCGGCGCGCCCCTTCCAGAGGTTGCTCTCCGACATGGCGCGGATACACTCGGCGAGACCGATGGCGGGATACGCCTGGCCGCTGGGGAGCGGGTCGCCTTCGACGACGGCGTTCTTGAGGCGCACCTCGATCGGGTCGAGGCCGAGCTCTTTGGCCATCATGTCGATGTGGCACTCGATGGCGTAGGTGGCGTTGTGGGCCGAGGGTGCACGGAGCGCACCGACGCTGGCTTTGTTGGTGAGCACTTCGTAGCCAACTATGTCGAGGTTGGCGCAGCGATAGAGCCCGCCGATGAGCAGCGCGCCGGCGGCCACGGACGCGCCGGGGTAAGCGCCGGAGTCGTAGACGAGCTGCGACTTGATGGCGGTGATCGTGCCGTCCTTCTTCATGCCGGTCTTCAGATCGACTTGCGCAAAAGGGGCGGGAGTGGCCGCGACCATGTCTTCGCCGCGGGACATGATGTACTTAACGGGACGGCGGACGACCATCGCGAGGAGCGAGACCATCAGCTCGCTGAGGTAGATCTTGCCACCGAAGCCGCCGCCGACTTCGGTGGCGGTGACGCGGACTTTCGACTCAGGAATGTCGAGGGCGGTGGCGAGCTCTTCGCGGATGTAGAACGGCGCTTGCGTGCTGGTCCAGACGCTTAGCTCGCCGTCGGCGTAGTCAGCAATGGTGGAGTGCGGTTCGATGTAGGACTGGTGGACCATCGCCGAGCGCCAGGAGCGCTCGATTATGACGTCTGCCTCGGCGAAGCCGGCCTCGACGTCGCCGCGCTTGAACGGCGTGGTGGAGGCGATGTTACTGGCTTTGCCTTCCTGGTTGCCAGACTCGAGGTCGACTGCGACGTGGCCCTGCTCTTCGGAGCGGTCAATGCCGCTGAGGCTTGAGTGCACGAGCGGCGAGCCGTCCTTCATCGCCTCCATCGGGTCGATGACGTTGGGGAGCGCTTCGAGGTCGAGCTCGATCAGGGCGAGCGCGGCTTCGGCGACGTGGGGGTCGGAAGCGAGCACGGCAGCGATCGGCTGGCCGGCGAAGAGCGCCTCGGTGTCGGGGAAAACGATGGAGCGGCGGTTGGTTGGGTTCTTCTTGTACTTCGGCAGGTCAGCGGCAGTGATGACGGCTTCGACGCCGGGCAACAGGCGCGCTTTCTGCGTATTGATCGACTTGATGCGAGCGTGCGCATACGGCGAGCCGAGGATCTTGGCGTGAAGCATGTGCGGCAGCTTCATGTCGTCGGCGTAGATGGTGCGGCCGGTGACTTTGGCTGGGCCTTCCATGCGCGCGGCGGGCTTACCGACGTACTTGTGGCCGTTGGCGTCTCGCTCAGTGCTGGGTCGTGCTTCTGTTTGAGTCATCACTTACCTCACTTAGTCGCCATGCGCTCAGCGGCGAGTTCCACCGCCTGGAAGATCTTGGTGTAGCCGGTGCAGCGGCAGAGGTTGCCGGCAAGACCGTTGCGGATGTCTTCGAACGTTGGCTTCGGGTTTGCCTTGAGTAGGGCGGTGGCGGCCATGACCATGCCGGGTGTGCAGAATCCGCACTGCACGCCCCCGGTGTCGATGAACGCTTGCTGGACGGGGTTGAGCGTACCGTTTGCGGCGAGGCCCTCGATGGAGGTGACTTCGCGGCCATCGGCTTGCGGGGCGAGCATCAGGCAAGAGGTGATGAGTCGGCCATCGACGATCATCGAGCAGGCGCCGCAGTCGCCGGTGCCACAGCCTTCCTTGGCGCCGGTGTAACCCAGCGCCTCGCGGACGGTTTCGAGGAGCGTCCAACTTGGCTCGACGGCGACCTCGGTGGGTTTACCGTTGAGGCGGAGGTTGATGATTTGCTTGGGCATCTGTTTATCCCTTTGCTCTCTCGGCCGCGCGGGCTAGCATGCGCGCGGTCATCACTTTGACGAGATGACGGCGGAAGTCGGCGGAACCGCGGACGTCGGCGATTGGGCTGGCTTCGCTGGCGGCGATTTCGGCGGCGCCGGCGAATGTTGCGTCGTTCGGCGACTGACCTTCGAGCGCGGCTTCCGACTTTGGCGCTCGGATCGGCGTCGGTGCGACGGCGCCGAGGGAAACTCGGGCGCGGGTGATCTTGCCGCCGACGATTGTGAGAGCGACGCCGACGCCGACGACGGCGATGTCCATTTGCTTGCGTGGTGTGTGGCGCTGGTAGGCGGAGGTGGTGCCTGTGGGTGGGGCTGGCAGTCGCAGCTCGGCAAGAAGCTCACCGGGCTTGAGTGCGGTGCGGCCGGGTCCGACGAAGAAGTTGGACAGTGGCAACGAGCGTTGGGCGGTGCGGCCTACGATGACAGCGGTCGCCTCGAAGGCGAGGAGGGCGGGCGCGGTGTCGGCGGAAGGGGCCGCGTTGCAGACGTTGCCGCCGATCGTGCCCATGTTCATCGTTTGCAGCGAACCGACGACGCCGGCGCCCTCGGCCAGCGCGAGGTAGTGCTCGCGGACGGCGGGGTGATTGGCGACCTCGCTCATCGTCGCGCCGGAGCCGATGCGCAAGCCGTCGGCAGCGGAGTACTCGATGCCCTTTAGCGCCGAGATGCGGTCGAGCGAGACGACCAGCTGCGGGTAGGGGAACTTGGTGCGGCCTTCCTTCATCTGGACGACGATGTCCGTGCCGCCGGCGACTGGTCGCGCGCCTTCAGGCAGCTCGTGCAGCAGGGCGATGGCTTCGTCGAGGGTTTTGGGGGCGTGATAGGCGAATGAGCGCACGCGTACCTCCGTTCGTGGGAGTTATTCTATGCCGTTGGCGTGAAGGTAGCTATATGAACGGCGTTTACGTCGTGTCTCGGAGGCCAGTGAGTGTGACGTCGATCACGTCCTTCGCCTGCACGAGGACACGTATGCGGCCGAGGCCACCGGGGTCGAGCAGCTCGGTGATGGCGCGGCGGCGGGCGGCGTACTCTTCGAGGCTCGTTGCGTCTGGTGGCGCGGCGAGCGCTTCGGCGATGCCGAGGTTGGCGAGGAATTCGGACTGCGACGTCAGGCCGAGCGTTTGTAGGCCGGCGTCTTCGCCGGTGCGGCGGATGCTGGTGAAGTCGACGTGGGACGTGAGGTCCTGGCGGCCGATGCGGGCGTAGAGATCGCCGCTGGCGTTCTGGCGGTAGAAGGCGAGGAGCGTGCCGTCGGTGCGCCAGGATGCGTAGAGGTCGAGCGCATCGTAGCCATAGTCGATGGTGAGCAGGAAGCCGCGGGTGAGCGAGGTGGCGGCGGCGCGGACCCAATCGAGGGCGGCGAGGTTGACCTCGGCGCGGTTGCCTTCGCCTGGGAGCAGTCCGAGACGCTCGAAGTATGCGGTGAGGTCGGGTGACGGATCACGCAACTCCTGCTGGAACTGGGAGTCGTCGTAGGTGACATAAGTTTCGTGCAGAGTGCCGTTCTCTACGACGACGCGGTGGACTGGCATGGCGTCGAGCAGTTCATTCGAGAGGATGACGCCGGTGATCGGTGCGGGCAGTTCAGTGGCCCAGGTGACGCGATCCGCGAGACCGTCTGCTGCTAGGCGTTCGCGCTGGTGGGTGACAGCTGGTTCGTGGGGTTCGATGATCGTATAGCGGGTAGCGGCGGCGAGGTCGGGGGCCGTGCGCTGGCACCAAGACAAGATGTCGCGGGCGAGAACGCCAGAGCCGGCGCCGACTTCTACGATGTCGAAGGGCGTGGGCGAGCTGAGGAGCTGCCACATCTCGCGGAGTTGGCGGCCCAGCATCGCGCCGAAGATCGGGGAGAGCTCGGGGCTGGTGACGTAGTCGGCGTCGCGGCCGATGGGGTCGCGGACGCCAGAGTAGTAGCCGAGGCCCGGGTGGTAGAGGGCCATCGCCATGAAGTCGCGGAACGATATGCCGTAGTTGGCCTGGATGCGGGCGATGATGGCTGCGTTGAGGGCGGCGTTCTCCGTGACAGACTCGAACTCGGTCATGAGGGGATGGTATCGGCTGGGGGCGCTCGGTAGAAGGTGGGCGTGGGCGTAAAGCTAGCTTGACAGTAAGTCGGGTAACCTTAACACTGAGGCGCAACATGGAGATACGACTTCGCGAGGTGCGGCTAGGCGCGGACATAACCCAGGGCGATCTGGCCGCGCGGGCCGGCGTTTCGCGGCAGACGGTGAACTCAATCGAAACGCGGCGTTACGTGCCCGGCACGGACGTGGCGCTGCGGCTCGCTCGGGTGTTGGGATGTAGGGTGGAGGATTTGTTCGTCGATGACACCTCCACCGTCACGGTGGATGCAGGGGACGCCGATGCCGGAGAGCGCGTCGCGATTGGACGAGTTGGTTCGCGAGTCGTGGCGCATGCGCTCCGGGGAACGCGGCTGGCGCCGGACGGGTTCGTAGCTTCGGATGGGATTGCTGGGGACGGTGACGCTTCGCTTTTTGTGGACGAGCGGTCGCTGGAACGCACGGTACTTGTCGCTGGTTGCGACCCTAGTTTGCCGGTGCTGGCCGCGTACGTTTCGCGTAAGTCGCGGGAGCACCGGATGGTCTGGCTGCACGCGTCCAGCGAAGAAGGTCTGCGCGACTTGGCGGCGAGTGCCGTGCACGTCGCGGGGACGCACCTTCCGGACGGAGGCGGCGACTCCAACGTCTCGCAGGCGAAGCAGGCGCTCTCGCAGCGCGGCGGGTTGATCGTGAACTATGCCGCGTGGGAGCAAGGACTTGCGGTCGCGCCGGGCAACCCGAAGTCGATTCGCGAGGCGGAGGATCTGGCTCGGGTGGGCGTACGGATTGTGAATAGAGAGCAAGGGTCTGGCGCGCGGCGGTTGCTGGACGAGATGTTGCTCGCCGCGCGAGTACCTTCGCTGAAGGTGAAGGGGTACGACGTGATCGTACCAACGCACATGGCCGTGGCGCGCGCGGTTGCGGGCGGCGCGGCGGACGCAGGCGTTACGTTGCGAGCGGCGGCTTCGGCGTTTGGGCTGGGGTTCGTGCCGCTGGCAGAAGTGCGCTTCGACTTTGTGATTCCGGCGGCGCAGCTGGCGCATCCGTCCGTGCAGGTGATGCTCGAGGTGCTGCAGAGCCGGGAATTGCGGGCGGACCTCGCGGCGCTTCCGGGATACGGCGTGTCTCTTACTGGATCGACAATCGTTCAATTAGAGGCTGCGTAAACGAACGGCTTGTAGTAAATCGAAAGGGAATCAGATGAGGCTCAGAACTTGTCTCGGGCTGTTCTTCGCATTCTCGATGTTGTTCGCGGTGGCTTGCGGTGATGATGACAACGCAACGACAACGCCTGCCGCCACAGCGACGGCGCAGGTAACAGCGAAACCGACGGCAACGATCGCGCCGCCACCGGAGCAACTCGATCTGACGGGGCAGAGCATCACTGTGTTCGCGGCGTCTTCGTTGACCGCGGCGTTCACGGACATCGGCGACGCGTTCAAGCAGTCGACGGGCGCGGACGTGACGTTCAACTTCGGCGGTTCGTCGGACTTGCGGGCTCAGCTCGAGCAAGGTGCGGCGGCAGACGTATTTGCCTCAGCTGACACGACGCAGTTGGGGCTGGCTAAGATGTCGGGCATCGTCGGCGATGACGGGCAGATCTTCGCGCGCAACCGGCTCGTCGTGATCATCCCGAAGGCGAACAGCGCGGGCATCGCAACGCTGCAGGACCTCGCGAAGTCAGGCGTAAAGATTGCGATGGCGAACGAGACGGTGCCGGTTGGCAAGTACGGGCGCCAGTTCCTGGACAAGGCGAAGGCCGATGCGACGTTTGGCTCGACGTACGAGGACAATGTGCTTGGCAACGTAGTGACCGAAGCGACGAACGTGAAGGAAGTGGCGTCCGCGGTGCAACTCGACGAAGTGGACGCGGGTATCGTTTACAAGACGGACGTGACGGACGAGCTGACGGCCGATGTAACGGTGATCGACATTCCAGACAGCCTCAACGTGATCGCGACGTACCCGATCACGTTGACCACGGATGGCTCGGCGGCGAATGAGGAAGCGGCGCAGGCATTCATCGAGTTCGTGCTTGTGGACGGGCAGACGTTTCTGCAGATCCACGGGTTCTTGCCGGCGGGAAGCTAATGGCGGTGCGCACCGATGTCGAGCGGGGGCGCTCGCTGCAGATCGCGACGGAGACGGTGTTTGTGACCTTCGTTTCCGCGATCGTGCTGCTGTTTCTCGGTTTGCCGGTGTTCGCGATCATCGAGCGAGCGCTGCGCAATACAGACGTGATAGACGTCGCGTCGTCGTCGCAGGTGACGCAGGCGCTGCGGCTGAGCTTCGAGACAACGGCCATCTCGCTAGTTCTGGTCGTCGCGTTCGGGACGCCCTTGGCGTACTGGCTGGCGCGCACTCGTTTCCCCGGCCACGAGGTGGTCGACGCGCTGATCGACCTGCCGATCGTGCTGCCGCCGGCGGTTGGCGGGCTGGGGTTGTTGATGGCGTTTGGGCGCAACGGGATCTTTGGGTCGTGGCTGAACGACGTTGGCGTGAACCTGGCGTTTACGACGGCGGCCGTGGTGATGGCGCAGACGTTTGTCGCCAGCCCGTTCTACATCCGCGCGGCGAAGGCGGGGTTCGAGTCGGTCGATCCGGCGCTGGAGCACGTGGCGCAGACGCTAGGGTCGTCGCGGACGGGCGTCTTCTTCCGGGTCGCGGTGCCGGCGGCGATGCCGGCGCTGGCGGCGGGCGCTGTGATGGCGTGGGCGCGCGCGCTGGGCGAGTTCGGGGCGACGATCATGTTCGCGGGGAGCTTTCCCGGGCGCACGCAGACGGTGCCATTGGCGATCTACCGGTCGCTGGAGCTAGGCGTGGACGTGCCGCTTGCGCTATCGGCGATCCTCGTGGCGATTTCGTTCGCGGTGCTGCTTGCGTTCCGGCTGTTGATGAAGCGCGCCGCGTTCACGCTGTGACGGAGGGGCGTGGGAAATGGGAACTCGGAAATGGGGGTCCGGTAGGCTGGTGGTATGACGTTTCTTGATCTCGCGATCAGCGTGCGGCTCGGCGACTTCGCGATCGACGCCGAGATTTTGTGCGAGCGCGGGCCGCTGGTGATCATCGGGCCGTCGGGGGCCGGGAAGAGCGCAACGCTGCGGGCGATTGCCGGCTTGCTACGGCCGAGCGGTGGGCGGATCGCGGTGAATGATCGCATCCTGTTTGATTCGGAGCGCGGCGTTGATGTGCCGCCGCAATCGCGGCGAGTGGGGTATGTGCCGCAAGAGTACGCGCTGTTTCCGCACCTTTCGGCGGAGGGGAACGTTGGTTTCGGGCTGCGTGGCTTGGCAGGGGAGGAGAAGCGGCGACGAGTCGGCGAGATGCTCGCGCTGACGGGGCTGGAGGAGCAGCGGTCGCTCAAGCCGAGGCAACTTTCCGGCGGGCAGAAGCAGCGGGCGGCGCTGGCCCGAGCGCTGGCGGTCAAACCCGACGTGTTGTTGCTGGACGAGCCGTTCGCAGCGCTGGACGCACCGACTCGCGCGACGTTGTTGGAGGATGTGCTTGCGTTGATCGCGACGACGGGCGTGGCGAGCATCTTCGTGACGCATGACCGCAACGAGGCACTGCGGCTGGCGGAGACGGTGGCCGTGATGATGGACGGCCGTATCCGGCAGGTTGGATCGCCGGGCGAGGTGTTTGGTTCGCCGGCGGATGAGGACGTGGCGGCGTTTGTTGGGGTGGAGACGATCACGCCGGGGACGGTGCGTTCAATGGAGGGGGGCGTGGCGGTGATGGACGTGCGCGGGCGATCGGTTGAGGGTGCAGGTGAGGTGAGGGCGGGCGACGCTGTGCTGGTTTGCGTGCGGCCGGAGGATGTTGTGCTAGGGCCGGCGGGTACTGCCGTCGGCCGGACGAGTGCACGCAATCACTTGGCGGCGCTCGTGGTGCGAGTGGCGCCGTCGGGGCCGTTTTTGCGGGTGGAGTTGGATG
>JBDTOK010000111.1:0-9386 GCA_039933275.1 Chloroflexota bacterium
GGCTGGGCATCGCGACCGCGAGCAAAGCGCTGGCCGCCGGCGCTACGGGTCAGTGCATGAAGAAGGGCGTCGGCGTGATCGCTAGCCAGGCGTTCGCGAACCCGTACCTGGCGATCGACGGGCTGCGGCTGATCGAAGACGGGCTGCCAGCGGAGCGCGTTATCGAGCGCGTAATCGAGTCCGACCGCGGCCGTGACCTGCGCCAGGTCGGCATCGTCGATCACGAGGGCCGCGTGGCAGCCTACACCGGCGAGCGCTGCATCCCGTGGGCGGGCCACGTCCTCGGCGGCGGTTACGTCTGCCTCGGCAACATCCTCGCCGGTGAAGAGGTTGTGAAGTCGATGGCGACGGCGTACGAGCGCTCAGACGGTGAGCCGATGTACGAGCGCCTGGTGCGCGCTCTTGAGGCAGGCGATGAAGCGGGAGGCGACCGGCGTGGGCAACAGGGCGCCGGCGTCGCTGTGATCTCAGACCAGGAGTACGCGTACTGCGATCTGCGAGTCGATGATCACGTCGACCCGATCGGCGAATTGCGGCGAATCCTAAACCTCTTCCAAGAACGAATGCAGCAGTCTTCGTTCGCACTGCCCCGGCGTGATGACTTCACACCGAACTGGGAGCAGGTAGTGCGCAGACGAGAAATGATCGAAGAAGAACTGGACGAGAAGCAAGCCGTGCAGACGGCAAAGGAGAGTTAATGGCCAACCCAACCCCCACGATTAGCTACGACGTAAAAGACCTCGGTCTCGCCGATGAAGGCGTGCGCCGAATCGAGTGGGCCGGGCGCGACATGCCCGTCCTCAAGTCGATCCAGGCCCAGTTTGAAAAAGAGAAGCCACTGCAGGGGCTGCGACTCGCGGCCTGCCTGCACGTCACCACGGAGACCGCGAACCTGATGATCGCGTTGCAGGCGGGCGGTGCGGACATCGCGCTCTGTGCAAGCAACCCGCTCTCAACGCAGGACGAAACGGCAGCGGCGCTGGTCGCGCGCTACGGCATCCCAACGTTCGCCATCCGCGGCGAAGACGACCCAACCTACTACAAGCACATCCATCAGGCGCTCGCGACGAACCCGCAGATGACGATGGACGACGGCGCTGACCTCGTCGCCGTGTTGCACAAAGAGAAGCGCGAGTTGCTACCGAACATCATCGGCGGCACAGAAGAGACAACGACTGGCGTCATTCGCTTGAAGGCGATGGCGAAGGCCGGCGCGCTGGGCTACGCGATCATCGCCGTCAACGAGGCCTACACCAAGCACATGTTCGACAACCGCTACGGCACGGGCCAGAGCACGCTGGACGGCATCACCCGCGCCACAAACATCCTCTGGGCCGGTAAGAACGTCGCCGTCGCCGGCTACGGCTGGTGCGGCAAAGGCGTGGCGATGCGCGCACGCGGCATGGGCGCCAAGACGATCGTCACGGAGATCGACCCGCTGAAGGCACTAGAGGCGACGATGGACGGCCATCACGTGATGCCAATGGACCAGGCGGTTGAGATCGCCGACCTGTTCATCACGCTGACCGGCGACTCCAACGTCCTCGACCGCAAGCACTTCGAAGTGATGCGCGACGGCGCGATCCTGGCGAACAGCGGCCACTTCAACGTCGAGATCAACATCCCTGCACTGCAGGACATGGCCGAGTCACACCGCCGCGTCCGCGAGAACGTGGAAGAGTACCGGATGATGGACGGCCGCAAGCTGTATCTGCTGGGCGAAGGGCGTCTGATCAACCTCGCAGCAGCGGAAGGCCACCCCGCGAGCGTGATGGACATGTCATTCGCCAACCAGGCGCTGGCGGCCGAGTACGTCGCCCGCCAGGAAGAGCGCCTCGCTCCGGACGTCTACACAGTGCCGTCAGACATCGACAAAGAGGTGGCCCGCCTCAAGCTCGAAACAATGGGGATCCGAATCGATGAGCTGACAGCAGAACAAGAGCACTACCTGAGCTCGTGGGAATCCGGCACTTGAAAACAGAAAAGCGGGCTACTCGCCCGCTCACCTGCAGAACCGGTCCTTGGACCAGCGCATGACTGACACCCAGTGCCTAAATTGTATTCGATCAAAGGAGGACATTCGCCAATGACTATGACTTTTATGAGCAGCCCATCGCTTCTCGTCACGTCTGAGAGCGTTACGGAAGGACACCCGGACAAGGTCTGCGACCAGATCGCCGACGCCATTCTCGACGAGGTGATTAAGGGCGACCCCGAAGCCCACTGCGCCTGCGAGGTTGTGGCGACCACCGGCCTCGTGCTGGTGATGGGCGAGATCACGACAAAGGGCTACGTCGACTTCACGGGCATCGCTCGCTCCGTCATCAACGACATCGGCTACAACAACGCCGAGTACGGCTTCGACGGCGAAAGCTGCGGCGTCATCGTTTCGGTCAAGGAGCAGTCGCCCGAGATCAACGCTGCCGTCGGAGAGGACATGGGCGCCGGCGACCAGGGCATCATGATGGGCTTCGCCTGCAACGAAACGGAAGAGCTGATGCCGCTTTCGATCAGCCTTTCACACAAGCTCAGCAAGAAGCTCGCCCAGGTGCGCAAGGACGGCACGCTCAAGTACCTGCGCCCGGACGGCAAGTCCCAGGTCACGATCGAGTACGCGTTCGGCAAGCCGCAGCGCGCAAAGGCCGTCGTCATCGCGGCCCAGCACGACAAGGGAGTCGACCTCAAGCAGATTAAGGAAGACATTATCAAGCACGTCATCAAGCCGGTGATGGGGACCTGGCTGGACGACAACACCGAGATCTACGTCAACAGCAGCGGTTCGTTCATCCTCGGCGGGCCTGCGAGCGACTCCGGCCTCTCCGGCCGCAAGAACATCGTCGACACATACGGCGGCGTCGGCCGGCACGGCGGCGGGTCGTACTCCGGCAAGGACCCGTCCAAAGTCGACCGCTCGGCCTCGTACGCTGCGCGCTGGGTGGCGAAGAACCTCGTCGCGGCTGACCTCGCCGACCGCGTCGAAGTCGAGCTCTCGTACTCCATCGGCTACCCACAGCCTCTGGGTGTGTCCGTCGAAACATTCGGCACACACAAGGTTGATCACGCCGAAATCGTGAAGCTCGTCCGCGAGCACTTCGACCTCAGCCCGCACGGCATCATTCGCGACCTCAATCTGCGCCGGCCCATCTACCGCGCGACGGCATCGTACGGCCACTTCGGCCGCCACGACATCGACGCGCCGTGGGAAAACACCGACAAGGCGGCGGAGCTGAAGAAGGCCGCGGCATCGCTGGCCCGAGCGCCACAAACGCAGCCGGCTTAGTTTGTACGCACTGATCATCGCCGGCGGGCAGGGCGAACGCCTGCGCCCGCTGACCGACGACCGGCCGAAGAACATGGTGGAGGTCGCCGGCAAGACGATTGCAGAAAGGCAAATCGAGTGGTTGAAGGAGGGCGGCGTCACGGACGTCGTCTTCCTTTGCCGCTACAAAGCGGAGGTCCTGCAGGATTACCTAGGCGACGGCACAAAGTTTGGCGTCCGCGTCCAATACTCGCTGGAAGATGAGCCGCTAGGCCGCGGCGGCGCACTCAAGCAAGGCTTCCCGCTCGTGCCAAAAGACGAGCCGTACATCATCGCCTGCAACAGCGACATCCTCACCAACCAACCGCTGTCGGAACTAATCGAGTACCACGAGTCTAAGGGCGCAGTCGCGACGATTATGCTGTCGCCGCTACGCAGCCCCTACGGCATCGTCAACGTCGCGGACGACGGCCGCGTCGAAGCCTTCCGCGAAAAGCCGATCCTGCCGTACTGGGTAAACGCCGGCGTCTACGTTCTCACGCGCGAATTCTTCCCGCTGCTCCCAGACAAAGGCGACCACGAGACAACAGCATTCCCCGCACTTGCCGCACAAAACAAACTCTTCGCACTGAAGAGCGAGGCCTACTGGCGCCCGGTAGACAGCATCAAAGACCGGTCAGAAGCAGAAGCAGAGTTGGCTGGAGGGAAGTAGTCCTAAAGATCGAGAGCGAAAACAATCGCCTCTCGCACGGTCGCCATCTTCTGATCCGAAAGCGTCGTCAATTTCTCTTCGAGGGCGATCTGACGGATAGTAAGCAAATCATCGAGGTTGACAACGCAGTCTTCCTTCATGCCGTCGGCCTTCGTTAGCGAGATTTCGGTCGCTAGGCGTCGAATTGTTCGCGTGATTGGTGAGACCGTTACGTGCGTACGTTTGCCGTAGGCTTCATTTCGCGATAACAAGAGCACTGGACGGCGACCTGCGGGACCTTTCAGGCGCGCCCACCATACCTCACCGCGACGCAACTATTTCTCCCAATCGGAAAAGTCCTCCTCCCCCCAAACCTCGGCGGCGAGCAATTCGCGCCAGTTGCCTTCATCCTTCTCTGGGTACTTGGTGTAGCTCTCCACGTATCGCCGGACATCTTCGGCTTTTTTGCTGGTCGCGATGTATTCCACGCACGCCTCACGTATCAGCGCTGATCGGGAGACATCCTGCTCATGCGAGATGCTATCAAGCGTCGCGAGCAGCTCCTCCGGCATCGGAACCTGGATGAGCTTCGACTTCTTTGGCATGTGGAAAGCTTACCACAACAACTTCCACAATCCGGCGGATCGCTACTTCTGCGTGCCGAGCCACGCCTTCAGTTCGTCGATCACCGTAGTCGGCGTGGGGTCTACGCCGTAGAGGAACGCCAGGTACGTGCTGACGTAGTCGCCCAACAGCACCAGCGACATCATCTGGGCGAGGGCACTGCCCGTGCCGGCGTCCGCGGAGAGCGTGGCGACGCCAGCCTTCTTCAGAAGATCCTTCGTGTACTGATAGCGTAGGTTCACGCGCTTGTGCACAAGCGTCGCCGACTCGAGGAACACGACTGCCGTCTCTTTGGCGGTGGACGTTGGCAAGTCGAAGGAGACGACGGCATTGTGGTGCAGCTCCGGCAGCTCTTCGTAGAACGCCCACGTCTTCGCGGATTCGTTGAGCTGCGTCTTCCAGCGATGCGCGACCTCCGTTAACGGCCCGGCGCCGTAAATCACGGGCAGCTTATCGTGAAGCTGGCGCGCAAGTTGCTTCGCTCCGTTCTCCGCTTCCGGCACGTCGGCGGCTGATTCCGCGGCGACTTGCTCCATCGCCGTGATCGCCTCGTCGACGTCGCGCTCGATGCCATTCGTAAGGCTGAGCGCCTCGCCGATCGCGAGCATCGGCATAAGCGTCCAACCAATAGCGGCGCGAGGTTCTCCGCCAAACTCGTAGCTGAAAGCGGGAACCCCGTTGGCTCGGGCCGTCGTCAGCAACTCGCCGCCGCTGGTGATCACGATCTTCGGGGACTTTTTCTTCAGCGCCTGCTTGAACGACGACAGCACTTCCTCTGTCTGGCCGCTGAAGCTCGACGCGATTACCAGCGTCCGTTCGTCGACATACGGCGGGAGGTCGTATTGCCGAACATTGAACACGGGCACATCGGACTCACGTTGGAGCAGCACCCGCCAGAGGTCACCCGCAATCGCCGACCCACCCATGCCCAGCACGGCGATGCGATCGACGTCCTGATACGATTCGGGGAGCCTCAGGCCGCTGGCACGCGACCACGCCTCGCGGCACTGCGCAGGCAGACCGGCCACTGACACCAGCATTCCGCCGGGGTCGAGCTTCGAGAGCGCGGCAACGTCGTCGAGAGACGTCGCGTTGGTCATGCGCCTGTGATCTCGCGAACGGCCTGGAGCACCGGCTGCACCTGGTCTTCGGACAGGACTTCGGTATAGATGCGCATCAGTGGCTCCGTCCCGGAAAGGCGGATCAGCGCCCATGCGCCATCCGGCAGCATGAAGCGCAAGCCATCCGTGCGATCGGAGCTCTCGACTTTCAGTCCAGCGAGTTCCTTCGGGTCCAGCGTTGGTAGCAGCGCCGCGATTCTCGTTCGGTCAGCATCCGTCAACGCGATATCGATGCGGTCGTAGTAGTGCGGCCCGACTTTCGCGAAGACTTCCGCGATGAGCTCCGGCAGAGTCTTCCCACGCTGCACCATCAAGTCGAAGACGTAGAGACCCGACAGCACGCCGTCACGCTCCGGCAGGTGGCCGCGAAACGCGAATCCACCGGACTCTTCCCCGGCGATGATCGCGTCCGACTCCACCATCTTCGGGCCGAGGTACTTGAACCCAACGCCGGTCTCATAGACGGGAACGTTGTAGGCCTTGCCGAGCTTCCAGATCATGCTCGTCGTCGTCACTGACTTCACCATCGGCCCTCGCTCGCCGCGCACCTCGAGCAAGTAGTAGGCGAGCAGCGCGTACGTCTCCAGCTGGTTGACGAAGCGGCCGCTGTTGTCGATTAGGCCGATTCGATCCGCGTCTCCGTCCGTGCACAGCGCCACGTGCGCGCCCAGGTCAGCAACTGCGGCCACCGTCAGCTCCAGGTTGCGCGCGATTGGCTCCGGGTTGTGCATGCCCGGGAACGCCGGGTTCACCTCCCCGCGGATCTCGTAGACGTCCGTGGTGCCGCCAGCAAGCGCCTCGCGGATGTAGCCCATGCCGGCGCCGTACATCGGGTCGGCGACGACTCGAAGGCCAGAGTTGCGCAGCCGCTCGAGGTCCAGCAGCTTCCCGATGTGCTCCATGTACAGCGGCTTCGGATCGAACATCTCGACCAACCCGCGCGCGATCGCATCGTCCAGCCGAACGCTTGCGACGTCCTGGCCGAAGACCTCCTCGGTCAGCGCTTCGATCTGCGAAAGGATCTCCGGCGGCGCCGAGCCACCCCACTCAGTGCGGAACTTGAAGCCGTTGTAGTCCGCCGGGTTGTGGCTCGACGTGATGACGATCGAGCCGCCAGCTTTGTGCGTGAGGATCGCGTAGCCAACGACAGGCGTCGGTGCGAAGGAGCTGCAGAGGTAGACGTGAATATCGTTCGCGGCCAGCACCTCTGCGCAAGCGTGCGCGAACCCCTGGGACTGGAACCGCGTGTCGTACCCAACGACAATGCCGCGTTCAGCGAGACCGGCCCGCTTCAGGTACTGCGCAGTGGCCTGCGCGCATACGCGGACGTTCGCGAAAGTGAAATCGTCGGCGATGATCGCTCGCCAGCCGTCAGTGCCGAACTTGATCGGGTTCTTGGCCACGCCTCCATGCTACGACGGCAGCGGGGCAAAGAAAAAGGAACGAGCAGTGCTCGTTCCTCCATCGGCTGGCCGCCGAACCCGTTGACAACCGGTATTACTAAGTATTCAGGCCGCACGCAAACGTGTCAAGGCGTAACTGGAGCGGAGAGCGGGGGAATCGAACCCCATCCGCCTTTCAGCGAACGCACCGGTTGTCAACAGGGCTCGGCTCCACGCCGATTCACTCTCCAACCGGGAACACTCTCGCTCCAGCGACAATCTAGCAGCACCCGCCGCGAACTCGAATAACCAAATGGCACTCCCCAGAAAACAAAAGAGACGCCGTTACCGACGCCTCTTGTTTTCGCGAATTCGGTGCGACTAGCGCTTGGTGTACTGCGGAGCCTTCCGGGCGCGCTTGAGGCCGACTTTCTTGCGCTCCTTGACGCGCGGGTCGCGGGTCAGGAGGCCGGCCTCGCGCAGCGCGGGGCGGAAGTTCGGGTCGTACTCCAGCAGGGCGCGAGAGCTGCCGTGCGCGAGTGCGTCGGCCCAGGAGCTGACGCCTCCGCCGAGGATCTTGGCGTAGACGTCGAACTTGCCAGCCATCTCGGCAACTTCAAACGGGCGGCGGACCTTGATCTGGTGCGCGTTGCGGCTGAAAAGACTGAGATATGGTCGGCCATTGATCAAAATGTTGCCCGTGCCTTCGTACAGGCGGACGCGGGCGATGGCTTCCTTGCGGCGACCGGTGGCGTAGTAGTACTTCCCGGCCGGGAGCGTCTGCTTCTCGTCGTCTGCCATGTCTTACTCCGATGCCGCGGCGGCGTGCCGCTTGTTGTTGACCTGTGCTTCGTGCGGGTGCTCCGGCCCAGCGTAAACCTTGAGGTGGCGCAAGAGGTTGCCGCCCATCTTGCTGCGTGGGAGCATGCCCTTTACCGCCTTCTCAATGACACGCTCCGGGTGCCGCTCCAACATATCGCGGAGCGGCATCTCCTTCAGCCCGCCGACGTAGCCGGTGTGCCGAAAGTAGATCTTGTCCTCAAGCTTGTTGCCGGTAACCTTGATCTTGGACGCGTTGATAACGATGACGAAGTCGCCCATGTCCATGTGCGGCGTGTAGGTGGGCTTGTGCTTGCCCCGCAGCAATCCGGCGGCTTGCGTCGCGAGGCGACCAAGTGTCTGGCCCTCAGCGTCGAGGACGTGCCAGGACTTGTCGATCTCCTCAGCCTTCATGCTATATGTCTTCGTTCCAATCATCGAACAACCCGCTTTCGTAACGAACCTTCATCAGGCAGAGCCCGCGCGGTGGCGCAGTCCTGCTTGCTTCTCCGGGTGGCGCTTCCCTGACCAGCCTCTCGAACTGCTCGACTGAGAGCTTGCCCCGCCCGACTTCGACCAGTGTACCGACAATCCGCCTCACCATGTGCGGCAGAAAGGCGTTGGCCTCGACATCGAACGTAGCACGCTTGCCCTGCCAACTCCACCCGGCACAGCGCACGTTGCGCTCTGTGACCTGGCGTTTCGCCTCCGATGGCGCTGTAAACGCCGCGAAGTCGTGCTGGCCTTGCAGGAACTGGGCTGCTTCTGCCATCAGATCCGTATCCAGCGCCGCTGAGAGGTGCCAGACGGCCTTCCGATCGATGGCGGGGCGTTGTGGCCCGAGATACAGCCTGTAGCGGTACCAGCGGCCTGTGGCCCAGCGCCTGGGATCGAAGCCCAGGGGCACTTCAGTGGCGGCGCGGAGGCTGATCGCTTCCGGCAGGAGGGCGTTGGCCGCGTGGGTCACCGTGTCCGTAGAGTGCCGGCTGTGCGTGGTGAACGCAGCCACCTGGCCCCTTGCGTGAACTCCAGCGTCCGTTCGGCCCGCCATTGCCACCCGTATTGGTTCGCCTGTTAATTTGCTGAGAGCCCGCTCCAGCGCGCCCTGCACCGTCGGTGCGTTTTCCTGGTACTGGGACCCCCCGAACGCCGTGCCCTCGTACTCGACGAGAAGCGCGATTCTGCGCCCGGGTTCATCCCCTTGTGCCATGCAATCTTAAACCGGAGTCCCGCGACAGGTGCGGATTCCCGGCGCTACTCGTCCTCCGACAGCAGCTGTAGCTGGGCCATGCGCGCGCCATCGCCCGTGCGCGGGGCGACCTTGATGATGCGCGTGTATCCGCCCGGCCGGTCCGAGAAGCGAGGCCCAAGCTCATCGAAGAGCTTGGCGACAACCTTCTTGTCGTAGACGTAGCCGAGTGCCCGGCGGCGTGCAGCGAGATCGCCGCGCTTGCCGAGCGTGATCATCTTCTCGGTGAGGCCACGGACTT
>JBDTOK010000112.1:0-9347 GCA_039933275.1 Chloroflexota bacterium
GCGCCTTAGCGTCGTCCGCAGTACCTGGCCCCGATCGGCTCTGTGTACGCCAACTCACGATACAGACGTTGTTCTGCGCGCGGGGCTGTCGCGACGAGTTTCTCGAACGGCCGCTGAGATTCATCGCTGAGTCCACTAAGACGCCGTAACTGGCGTTCAAATTATTGCTCCGTAGTCTTTCCGTCGAACTCCCCGATATTTCGCCTCGCCCGGAAAGCGAAATCTTACGGTTTAACAGGTCTAGCCAGATACGACCGGTTCGTCGTCAGATACGAAATTTGCACCGACGAATGGGGTTCAGGAGGTCCTCGGTTCAAATCCGAGCGCCCCGACCAGCTTCTTCCACTGTAGTTTCGCGCGTGATCGTATCGCTTGCTATTGCCAAACTGGCAAGGAGCCGCGAGGTCACGCTCGTTGATCATCGGATGAAGCGGCTTAGTCTCGGTTAATGCGGACCGAGAACGTTGAGCCGATCCCGAGCTGCGACTGTGCCGCAACGGTGCCGCCGTGCGCCTCGACGATGCCGCGGACGATGGCCAGGCCAAGGCCGGCGCCATCCCCGTTGCCTGAGTCGTCCCTTGTCCGAGACTTGTCGGCGCGATAGAAGCGCTCCCAGATGCGTGGGAGGTCATCAGCGTCGATGCCTTCGCCTGTGTCCGCAACGTTCACCTCGATCCAGCCGTTGTTTGGCGAGACGCCCACCTCAACACGACCATCAGCCGGTGTGTGCTCGATCGCATTACGCACGAGGTTTGCGATGGCGCGTTCGATCCGATCTCCATCAAGATTCGCGCTCGTTTTGCTGGCGCCGCGGAACTCCAGCGCCACACCGCGGACCTTCGCTTGTGGGCGTAAGGCATCGACGGCTTCGCGAACGACGTCTTCCACGACGACAGTGCTGCGTCGCAGCGCCAGTGATCCGGCGTCGATCTGCGCAAGCTCGAACAGGCTGTCGATCATTCGGCTGAGGCGGTTCAGGTCGCGACCCATGGCGGAGTAGTAGCGATCCACTTCCGGGCCGGCCACCACTTTGTCTTCCAGCGCCTCGACCATTGCCCGCAGGCTGGCGATCGGCGTGCGCAGATCGTGCGAGATAGCCGTGGTGAGATCGCGCTTCTCGCGATCGAGCGCCTGGCGCTGTTGCTCGGCCTCCTGCAGGCGCATTGCGAGCGCATTGACGTCAGCAGCCAGCGAGGCGACTTCGTCTCTGCCGGAGACATGGGTCCGCCGAGAAAGGTCTCCGCTCGCAAGCGAATCGACGACTACGGCGATTGAGTGCAGCCGGCCCGCCACACTTCGCGCGACCCAGACACTAAGGACGACAGTCGCGATCACGCTAAAGGCAATGACCGCCAGTAACATCTTGAAGTCGTGGTCCGTGGAGACGAACATCAGCTGCGCGATAATGAGCACGTTTAGAAGCGCGACTACGCCGACAGCAACCCCCGTAATTAATGCCTTCGTCTGGATAGAGAGCGAGATCGTCCGGTCGATGGCGAGGAGCAGAACCCAGGCCGCACCGAGGGTTGCTCCGCCGGCCACTGCGAAGTAGAGCGCGAGCTTCGCCAGCTCGCTTAGAGGCGGCGACATCAACAGCTGCGCAAGAAGAACGCCGCTGGCGATCGCGACGGCAAGCCCGATCACGGCGCCAAGCCACGGCAGGGCGGCTCGATTCAACGAAGGGCTTGTTGTCTCCACGCTACGCCTCGAACTTGTACCCGACGCCCCAGACGGTCTTCAAATGGCGTGGACGGGACGGGTCCGCTTCCAATTTGCTGCGCAGGCGGCGGATGTGGACGGTGACGGTACTGTCGTCGCCGGGGAAGGCCATGTCCCAGACGGCCTCTACCAGCTTGTCGCGACTGAACGCCTGGCCGGGACGCGATGCCATGAAGTACAACAGATCGAACTCTCGGGCAGTCAGTTGAATTGCGCCTCGAGCGTCGGTAACGCTGCGGTTGATCGCGCTGATGCGAAGGTCGCCGAAGCGCAGCGAATCACCGGCTTCGCTTCGCACACCTGATGAACGACGCAAGACTGCCTTGACTCGCGCGGCCAGCTCTCGCGGGCTGAACGGCTTGGTCACATAGTCGTCAGCGCCGAGCCCCAGCCCGACAAGTTTGTCCGTCTCTTCGCTGCGAGCTGTGAGCATGATGATCGGCGTTTCGGCGCGGGAGCGAATCCGGCGACAGACTTCGATCCCATCCAGGCCGGGCAGCATGACATCGAGGACGAGGAGATCGGGCTGGAATTCGTCGTAGACACTGAGCGCCTTCAGACCGTCGTTGACGATGCATACGTTATATCCGTCGCGGACGAGGTAGCGCTGGACGACCTCCGCCACCATCGGCTCGTCCTCGACGACTAAGATGCGGTCGGCTGGCGCAGTGCTGGTTTGCATAGCCTCTCTCGATAGTACGGTACTGGTCATATCTTACGGATTCCTTACCTACCAGGGACGGCGCGCCCCTGAAGGCGCGCCGTCCCGATATGCCGGTGGGTGTATTGCTGAACTAATCGACGACGATACCGAACGGTGTCGCGCCGGCCGGAAGGCTGATCGGAGACGACGCCAGCTCGGACAGGCCACCGTTATTGGCGACCGCGAAGGCGCTGATCTTGGCTGCACCCGCATCTACTACGTAGAGGAAATGGTCGCCCGGAGCCACCTGGATATCGAACGGCTTCAGGCCAGTCGGACTCTTGAACGGCGTGCTACCCAGTAGCGTGAGCGTTCCGCCCTGCGACACCTTGTAACTTGAGATCGAGGAGCTGGCAGTGTTGACGGCGAAGAGATACTTTCCGTCGTGCGTCAGCGCCACCCAGCAGGGCGCGGTCTGGTTGTCCGCGAAGGGGGAGGCGCCAATCGGCGTCAGGGTGCCGTCGTGGGAGACGTTATAGGCCGAGACGCTGCCGGCAAGCGCGCCGTCGTGGGCGTTGGAGACGAACAGCTGGTTGGGGTGCGTTGGGCTGAACGAGCTGCCGAACGGGCCGATCTTCTGGGCGGCGAACGGAGACCCCGGCGCCGGCACAAGCTGGCCGTTCCAGCGGACGTCAAAGCTATCAATGAACGACGGACCTGCGTTAGGTCCGACGCGCGTGCCGATAAGGTGGTTTCCGTTGCCGTTGAAGATGACGGTACCTGGAAGGGCGTCATCCGGAAGCGCATACGTGGAACCCGGTATTGGGAACAGGTGGCCGAAGAGGAAGTAGAAGCCGGTGTAGTTGCTGCCGCCGGCTCCGGTGTTGGCCACGTAAACAAGGTGGTTATGCACGGCGATGCTCACTGGAGTTGTCCCGTTGGCTGAAACCGGGCCGCCAAAGACGGGGCTGAGGGAACCGTCGTGAGCGATGCGTGCGACCGAGATCTGGTTACTGCCAGCGTCGACGGCGAGCAGGAAGTGACCGTCGTCCGACTCCGCGATTGCTCCGGCTGAGCCGACGATGGTGCCTGTGCCGGCTCCCTCGACGTTGAACGGCGAGCCGGCGATTGGTGTCAGTGTGCCGTCGGCGTGCCTGTCGAAGCCGGCGACGGTGTTCGCGCCGGCCGTGTTCTCGTTCGTATACACGTGGCCGACTACTTTGTTCGTGTCGTGGTTGGCGGACGCCGCGCCGGCGCCGACCAGCGCCATCATCATGATGGCAGCGATGCCGAAAAATTTTGCGAGTACCTTCACGTCATTCTCCTTCTGGTTGGCCTGGTTGATTGCTGCAATGCGCGCCCAGCGCTCGGGCTAACTTGTCGATGCGATCCTCCTTCTCCACTGGCCGCCCCACATCCTGGAGCGTCTGCGCCGAACAGAATCGAAGGTAAAGGGAAGTTCTTACGGAAGGCTGAACAATCTGAATTGCGTCTTAAGCGTGGAAATGATTCCGCCGAGCGAAGCTAGTGCGGCCGCTGAGTCGGGTGATCACGAGGTAGATTGATGTAAGCGAGGAGTGGATGTTAGAAACTCTCTGGCCGGTTCGTCGTCACAGACGAAATCTGATCACGACGAAGGGATTCAGTATGGTCCTCGGTTCGAGTCCGAGCGCCCGCCCAAAATGCCTTCCCCAGCATGCCCTCGGACTGAATCGCCGCTGGTTCTCTGCGAGCCCTTCAGATGGCAGCAGAATCGCATCTTGCGCTAGGTCGGCGGCCGGGGTGCTAGATGCGAATCGCCCGGGCAATACATGACTCGATCAAACTCAACGACTTGCAATGTCTGCACGAGGGCGAGGAAGTCCGGATACCCGAAGAGCCTAGCCAAGGCCTTCGCGGCGAAGCGGTGGCGCCTCCCGTAGTCCCGCAGGATGCGCATGCTGTCATCAGTCGGCAAGACTTTCGCCTTCGCTTTGATGCGATGCCGTCCGACAACGATCGTCACGTTGGGATCGGCCAGTACGTTAGCGAACCAATCGGCCCGCTCGTGCCAGGGAGACGCCACGAAGTAGCGCCCATGCTCCCGGTCCCGCGCCACAACTTCGAGGACCGCGTACCGCTTGCGTCCCGTCTTCCGTCCGCGGTGAATGAGCATCAGGAAGCGTGAGCCCAGCACCCAGCCAAACCCGTGCTTGCACAACTGGATCGGCAACCGCGCCATCTTCGCCTGGAAGCCGCGCGGCGGGCGACCGAGCTTTCGCCGCTCCGATGATTGTGTTCGCGCGGTCATCCCGACGGTACCCGCTTCGTCCCCGATATCGCCTCGACGACACTATCGCGCGCCTCCACCGCCACGAGTACTTGCACGTGATCGCCGCTTTCGACCCGAAGCTGGCCACGCGGGACCAGTACTTTTCCTTCCCTCAGGATTGCCGTTATGACGGCGTTTGTCGGCAGGCCGAGCTCTGCCAGCGTTCGCCCGGCAGCGCGGTTTCCCGGCGTCACAAGCAAGTCCAGTCGGGCCACCCCGTCACTGTTGTCGCGCTCGACGGAGCGCGCCCGGCGGGCGATTTGCGCCTGGCGGTCGCGACTGCGCAGATATGCGGCCACTACATCGCTGCGGTTCAGAATGCCAATTGGGATGCTGTGGCCGTTCTGTTGCTCCACAACCGGTATCTGCCGAAGCTCCTCTGCACCCGGTTGCGCAAGCGTCTCACTGACCGAGCGATCAGGTCGCGTCACGATCACTCGCTTGGTCGCGATCACTGACACCGGGCGATCGGGGCCATCGTCCGCGGCTCTCGTCAGGTCGCTCAGCGTAACGATTCCCTTGAGTTCGCCGTCGTCGCCGACGACCAGCGCCGCATGGGCAATGGCCACGGCCAGCCTGTTCGCCACCTTCTTGATCGATAGCGACTCCGGTACCGTCTCGAACTTGCGCCGCATCGCCTCCCGCACCAGCACAGACTGCAGCGGATCGTCCGAGGCGGCGGTGGCGGCAACGCGCGTCTGCGCCGTTGCCAGCGCGCTCATCTCCAGGTCCAGCACTGCGCCAATATCGCGCATCGAGACCAGTCCGATCACGCGGTCGGGCTTTTCCCGTTGTACCACGGGCAGCCGCGATACGCCGGCGCGCGCCATCCGCTGGAGCGCTGTATGCAGATTGTCGGCCGGGTACGCGAGGATCACGTCCTTCGACATCGCTGCCCCGACTCGCGACGTTCCGTTCGACTTGGCGCGCCACACATCTGTACCGGAAAACATTCCGATGAGCTTTCCCTCTTCAATTACCGTCACGCTGCGGACGTCGTTTGCCTCCATCAGGGCTTCGGCGGCCTCGATAGTCTCGTTCGGCCCCACCCAGATGCGAACGCTCTTCATCGCATCGCCCACCGTAATTCGCTGAACAAGCGGGATCGTGAACTCGGCCCGGTGCGCCGGTGACTTCGCGCGGCTCTCAACCTGGTTCTCGTAAATCGTGATGTTGCCGGTTACCAGGTAGGCGATAGTGCATGCAATCATCGCCGGCACTATCATCGAGAACTCGCCCGTCATCTCCGCAACCATCAGCATCACCGCGATCGGGGCCTTGGCGACGCCTCCGAACAGCGCCATCATGCCTACGATCACGAACGGCGCCGGCTGATCCGGTATCCAGCCGATGTGGGCGCTGTGCAGGCTCCACCACATGCTCCCGCCGAGCATGCCTCCGATGAACAAGCCTGGGGCGAACACGCCGCCGCTTCCTCCCGAGCCGATGGTCAGCGACGTCGCGATGATCTTGATCCCGATCAACGCTACCATCGTCCCGATGGCAAGTTGTGCTTTGTCTCCCTCGATTCCCAGTTGTAGCCAGCCGTAGCCCATCGAGAGCGTCTCTGGAAATGCCAGGCCGATAAGGCCGACACCCAGCGCGCCGATGGCCGGCTTGAAGTGAGGCGGGATGTGTATCTTGTGAAAGAGATCGCGCGTACCGTAAAACGCTTTCACATAACCGATGCCGACGAGCCCTGCCGCTACGCCCATTGCCGCGTACCAGACAAGAGACTCCGGCCTGTCAAACTTGAGGTCCGCGACGTCGCCGAAGACTGGCGTCCACCCGCTGTATGTGGCGAATACGCAATAGCCGATCACGGACGCGATGAAGCCCGGAATCAGCGCTTCCACTTCGAAGTCCCGGATGTAGAGGATTTCCGCCGCCAGCACAGCGCCGCCCAAGGGGGCCTTGAATATCGCTCCGATGCCCGCGCCCACTCCAACCGCCACAGCGATACGACGGTCCTGGGAAGACAGGTGGAACACATCGCCGAGGATGGACCCAAAACCGGCCGCAATCTGCGCCGTCGGCCCTTCGCGTCCGGCGCTCCCTCCTGATCCAATCGTGATGGCTGACGCCAGGATTTTCACCGGCGGGATGATCGGCCGGATCTTGCCGCCGCGCTCGTGGAACGCCTCGATCGCCGCGTCCGTGCCATGCCCCTCCGCTTCCGGGGCCAGCCAGAACACAATTACGCCGCTAATCAGTCCGCCGATGACCAGCACAAACGGAATCGCCCATCTGCGCTCGATCGCTGTGACAACCGTATCACCCTCTCCGCGCGGCGACGGCGGGTAGACTCCCGCGATGTCGCCCAGGAATAACTTTGTGAACTGCGCTATCGCCTCATAGAAGACGATCGCGCCCAGACCCGCGACAATGCCAATGAGTACGCCGAGAAATACCCACTTGCGCAGGTAGTCGGCGAGCAGCCAATCGCGGAGGCCCCTCCATGAACGTAATGACGCGGTTTCAGAGACGGCCACCGGCGTGTTCACGGCCCAGCCTTGGTGCCAAGAATCTTTGACAGTGCCTCGATCAGCTCGGGAGCCGACTTGCGCAACTCCCCCCGGTGGTAAGCCGCGAGCTCGCCGATGGTCTTCTCGCCGAGAGCAGTTATAGTCAGAATGATGCGGCGACCATCGCTCGGGTCGCGCTGCCGATGCACGATACCCCGCGCCTCCAGCCGGTCGATTAGCCCGACGGCACTGTGGTGTTCTATCACGAGTCGCTCCGCCAACTCCCCCACGGAGGGCACGGCGCCCGCCGGCATCCCCTTTAGTGCCAGGAGCAACTGGTATTGCTGCGGCTCCAGGCCAGCGTCGCGCGCGGCCTTTTCGCTGAAGTGGAGATACTGCCGGATCCGCAGCCGGAATTGGGCCAGCACCCTGTAGTCTTCTTGATCCAATCGCTTGGTGTCGTATCGCGCCACGACCTAATTATCCGCGAGTCTGCGCTGGGCGGCAAGTCAGCTCTTTTGTGCGGAGCCGTTAGCCTTCGCGGAGCCCCCGCCGCTGGGTATCACGGAGATGCTAAACGGCCTGACTTAGCGACTGTGCTCCTCTTGGGTTAGGCAGCACTGCGTTCGACCCAACTGTGAGTAGTCTGCTCGACGCCATTCAGTCCTTCTCGCCCGCCAACGCTCTAAGAACTGCGCGCCTTTTTGGGGGTGGCGTACGGAGTGTGATTTCCAACGTTCTGAATGGGTTCAGGAGGCCCTCGGTTCAAATCCGAGCGCCCCGACCAAACGAGTGTATACGAGGGAATCCGCCGAAACGGCGGATTCTTGTGTTGTATTACCCTGTCGGCTTCTAGGGTGTCGGTAGTGTCTGCTGGTGCCCTTACTGGCCCCTAGTCAGCTGCCGATTCGGTGCGTCGTTTTGGGGTTTAACAGATCTCCTGACCCTGCCCCGGTTTCCCGGACAGTTTGCTTCTTGGACGATCATGCCGCATCCGCGGCGGCTGTGAACAGACGCTCGTAGTCCACGGGACTGAGATAGTCGATCGAGGTGTGCCGGCGGCGGGGGTTGTACCAGGCCTCGATCCATTCAAAGATCGCCGACGCAAGCTCCTTGCGCGTCGCCCACTGGCGGCGGTCGAGCAGTTCGCGTTGCAGAGTCCCAAAGAAGGACTCCATCATCGCGTTGTCGTAGGCCGAGCCGACGCGGCCCATCGACCCGAGCAGGCCCGCCTCGCGCAGCCGGTGGCCGAAGGCCCACGAGGTGTACTGCGCGCCGCGATCCGAGTGAAGCACCGTCTGGCCGGGAGCCGGACGGCGTCGCCAGCGAGCCATCTCCAGCGCGTCCACGACGAGTTCGCTGCGCAGGTGGTCGGCGATCGACCAGCCGACGATCCGGCGGGCGTAGACGTCCAACACCGCTGCCAGGTAGACCTTGCCCTCGCGGGTCGGGTGCTCGGTGATGTCGGTGAGCCAGAGCCGGTCCGGCGCGTCGGCGACGAAGCGCCGCCGCACGAGGTCGTCGTGGACGGCCGGTGCCGGACGGGCACGCGTTCCCCGGCGCCGGTAGATGCCGCACAGACGCGCAACACGCATCAGCCGGGCGATGCGCTTGCGGCCGCAGCGCAGGCCGCGACCAAGCCGCAACTCGGCGTGGACGCGCGGCACCCCGTACGTCCCGCGCGAGCAAGCGTGGATCTCCCGGATCTGCGCGCTGAGCGCCGCGTCCGCCACGGCACGGAGCGACGGCGGGCGGCCGCACCACTCGTAGTAGCCCGAGGCCGAGACCCGTAGCATCCGACAGGCCACCGCGACGCGCACCCCGTCTGCGGCAAGCTCCTGGACCAGCCGGAACCTCATTTTGGGAGCACGTTCTCGCGCGCGAAGTAGGCCGCTGCGCGCTTCAGGATCTCGTTCTCCATCTCCAGCACCCGGTTCGCCCGCCGCAGGCGCACGAGCTCAGCCCGCTCCTCGGTCGTCAGCCCTTCGCGCCGGCCCGCATCGATGTCGGCCTGTTTCATCCAGTTGTGCAGCGTCTGGTCGCAGATGCCGAGGTCGGTGGCGAGCTGCTTGACCGGCTTCTCACGCAGCCGCGCTAACTCCACCGCCCGCTCGCGGAACTCTGCCGGGTATCGTGTGGCCATCCTGGACTCCTCTCTGGGCGAGTATCTCGCCACAGTCTAGGTGTCCGGAAAAGCGGGGTAGGGTCA
>JBDTOK010000113.1:0-9339 GCA_039933275.1 Chloroflexota bacterium
CGTTGATGGCGTCGGAGCCGGTGAGGACGATGAGGCTCACGACACCGATGGCCAGGACGACGCCCTCGAAGATCCGCGTGCCCAGATAGCCCGCGGCTATGGCCTTGTTGTGGGCTCGCAGGATCGGGAACATCAGGACACCGATGCCGATCACGATTGCGGAGTTGAACAGCATCAGCGCGATGCCGGTGACGAACAAGGCGGTGGAGTCGCTGCGGTCACCGGAGTCGACGATGCCCTTCGCGATGAGGTTGCCTACGCCGTAAGTCAAGTAGCCCGCAAGGAAAAAGACCCCAACGATTCGGGCGGTCCGACGCACGCTGGAGTCTGGGCGAACGACCGGCGGGGAGGTCGAGTGGTTGGAGGCGGGTATGCGAGATCTGTCGGAGCGGTGCTGGGTGTCCATGGGGTGCCTCTCGGTTGTCTGGCTTACGGTGTCCCCTGTTGTAGGCTTACACCGTAAGGATGTCAAGAAAGTCGGAGGACGAACGTGGCGCCAGGGCACAAGCAGGACGTACGGCCGCGGCTAAACCGCGAGCGCGTGCTGCACGCGGGCATCGCACTCGCCGACGAGGCCGCAACTCAGCGCTACTTGACGTTCGTTTTCCAGACTAGCTCCGCGCCCGAGTGCCCGGCGATGATCATCGTGGCGACGGCGAGGACGGCAACCGGCACGACTGCCGCGTACAACACGGTGTTGTACGAGACCGGCAGGCGCGGTAGCGTAACGTTCGAGAACCGCGCCTCGAGCTGCGGCGAGAATCGGTAGACGGCGTAAACGAACGCGCACATTATCGCCAGGATCATTGCGAAGAGGAACGCTGTGTCGCCTTGCTCCGGGTGCTCGCCGACGGTCTGGCCAGCGCTCCGGATCGATTGGGAGAGCGACTCGCCGCTCTCCTTCGCCAGGAACGCGAATAACCCCCCAACGACGACGATAGCTGTGGCCGGCAGGTAATAGGCGCGCCGCCACGATTCCTTCAGCCCAGCGGCGACGAAGGCGACTGCACCCATCGGCACGAGAACAACCGCTCCGTGAACGAGCAGAGGGTGTGCGGGTAAGCCAAGCAGGTGATCGAAAACGAGTGGTATGGGCGTCATAGCGCCTCCTTCCGTAGCATTTCATCACTCCAACATTGGAACCCGATTAAACCGCGGTGAGACCGGACAGCGAGCTAGACGGCCCCTCAATGAAGCCCGTTCGGCAGCGCGGCTCAACGGGTGCCAGCTTACGCTGCGGAGTGCGCTGCTACTAGCGCCCTTCGCGGTCTTCGATCCAGCCAAAGAGCTAGCTTAGCTGCAGCGGGCCTTTTCGCCGTCCGGGCGATTGGGACGCCCGCCAGGGCTTCATCGGGCGGCGCGGTCGTAGTTCAAAGACGAGGTCGTGGGGGGACGATCGACGGCGCTATTCGCTCCGGCATGCGCGCCGCGAACGAAATCGCCGCGCCGTTGTTACGGTTGGTTAGCCCGAGGCAGACGTTTGCCGCGTGTGGCGCTTGCGCCTTGCGACGCCTGTCTTCTCAGCCGCGCGCGCTACCGCCCGTGCGACATCGCGGGCCATGCCGCGATCGAAGACGCTGGGCACGATGTACTCTTCGCTCAACTCCGCCCGCGCGACCGATGAGGCGATCGCCGCGGCGGCTGCTGACTTCATCTCGGCGTTGATCTCGCGCGCCTGCACGTCGAGCGCGCCGCGGAAGAGGCCTGGGAAGCAGAGCACGTTGTTGATCTGGTTGGGGTAGTCGGAGCGGCCGGTCGCCATCACGCGCACGTACGGGGCCGCGTCCTCAGGGTTGATCTCGGGGTCGGGGTTGGCGAGCGCGAAGACGATCGGGTCGCGCGCCATCGTCTTCACAGCATCGACGCTCAGCACGCCCGCCGTCGACACGCCGAGGAAGACGTCAGCGCCGACCATCGCGTCCGCCAGCGTTCCCTTGAGCTTGCCCTTGTTCGTATGCTCCGCCAGCCACTGCTTGGGCGGAGTCATGTTCTCGGTGCGACCGTCGTAGATGACGCCCGCGGTGTCCACGGCGACGATCTCGCCGACGCCGTGCGAGAGCAGCATCTTCGCGCAGGCCATTCCCGCCGCACCGCAACCGGAGATGACGACGCGCACCTCGCCGATCTGCTTGTCGACTACCTTGCAGGCGTTCTGCAATGCCGCCAGCACGACGACCGCCGTGCCGTCCTGGTCGTCGTGGAAGACGGGGATGTCGAGCAACTCACGCAGCCGCGACTCAATTTCGAAGCAGCGCGGGGCGGAGATGTCTTCGAGGTTGATGCCGCCGAAGCCGGGCGCGAGCGCTTTGACGATGGCGACGATCTCGCCGGGATCAGTGGTGTCGAGGCAGATGGGCCAGGCGTCCACGTGGCCGAACTCCTTGAACAGCATGGCTTTACCTTCCATCACCGGCAGCGCGGCGAGTGGGCCGATGTCGCCGAGGCCGAGCACCGCCGTGCCGTCGGTGACGATGGCGACGGTGTTCTTCTTGATCGTCAGGTTCCAGACAGCCTCCGGGTCGTCTTCGATCGCGCGGCAGACGCGCGCGACGCCGGGCGTGTAGACGGTGGCGAGCTCCTGCCGCGTGGTGATCGCGACCTTGCTGCGCATTTCGATCTTCCCGCCGAGATGGACGATGAGCACAGGGTCGGAGACGTTGCGGATGCGGACGCCCGGCAGCGCCTTCAATGTGTGCGTGATCTCCTGCGCGTGCGCATCATCGCGGACGGTGACAGTGAAGTCGCGCACCATCGAACCCTTGCGGGCCTGCACGATGTCGATGCCGCCCATGTCACCGCCGGCTGTGCCAATCGCCAGCGCGATGCGGCCGAGCATCCCCGGTTCGTTGGGATACTCCGCTCGTATTGTGATCGAGTAGCCGCTAATGGTGGCACTCCTTCGCGTGGTGACAGTTGTTGGTGGCAAGCCAATCTTGCCACGCGGCCCATCGTCTGGCTATGAGACCTGGTTAAGGACGCATGCCGCGCGACTTCGGGCCGCGCGTCTCGGCGGAGATGATCTCGTACGCGCGGAGGGCGAACTCGACGAGGAGGGGACGGGTGTCGCGCGGGTCGATGATCTCTTCGACGCCGAAAGACTCGGCGGTGAGGATGGGGTTGCGGAGGGAGGCGAGGTTAGCCTCGAGCTCCTCCCGCAGCTTGTCGGGGTCATCGGAGGCAGCGAGCTGGCGCTTGTATGCGGCCTCGACGCCGCCCTCGATCGGCAGGGAGCCCCATTCGCCGGAGGGCCAGGCGTAGCGTGTGCTTGAGCGCATGTGGTTGGAGTGCCCGGCGCCGGCGACGCCAAACGCCTTGCGCACGATGATCGAGCACCACGGCGTCGTCGCCTGGTAGACGGCAGCGAGCGCGCGCACGCCTTTGCGGATCGTGCCCTGCTTCTCCGCCTCGATGCCGACGAGGAAGCCGGGGTTGTCGACGAAGTTGACGAGCGGCAGGCGGAACGTATCGCAGAGGTCGACGAAGCGCGTCATCTTTTCGGCGGCCGCGGCGTCGATGGAGCCGGCCATGAACGCGGGGTCGTTCGCCATCACGCCGACGGGGATGCCATCGAGGCGCGCGAAGCCGGTGATCAGCGCTGGCCCGAAATGGCGCGACATCTCGAAGACGGAACCTCTGTCCATCACGAGCTCGAGGATGCGGCGCATGTTGTAGACCTTGCGCCGGTCGCGCGGGACGATCGAGATCAGCTCTTCCTCGCGGCGGCCGGGGTCATCCGCCGGCTCAGTGAGCGGCGGCGCTTCCCAAACGGACGACGGCATGTACGAGAGGAAGCGCCGGATGTGCTCGAACGCTTCTTCCTCCGTCTCCAATTCGTTGTCGACGGCACCGCTGCCGTGGGCGTGGATGTGCGAGCCGCCGAGGTCCTCCTTCTCGACGTCGTGGGAGAAAGCGCGGCGCACAACGGGCGGGCCGGCGACGAACACCTGGCTTCGTCCGCGAACCATCACGGAGAAGTGCGACGCCGCCACGCGCGCAGCACCCAGTCCGGCGACTGGGCCGAGCGCGGCTCCAACCACCGGCACCTGCGAGAGCAGATCGACGGAGACGTCCCAGTCCGGGTTGGCGGGAACGTAGGAGCGCTTGAGGGTAGCGTTCGTCTTCACGCTGCCGCCGCCGCCCGTGCCATCGACGAGGCGCACGATGGGGAGACGCAGCTCGCGGGCGGTGCGTTCGCTCCAACCCATCTTGTTGCCGACAGCGCCATCGGCGGCGCCACCGCGAACGGTGAAGTCGTCGCAGCCGATGATCACCGGCCGGCCGTCGATCAAGCCGCGGCCCGTCACGAAGTTGGACGGCGTGTAGGACTTGATGCGGCCGTCTTCGTCGTACTCAACTTTGCTGGCCAACGACCCGACCTCGCGGAACGAGCCTTCGTCCAGCAACTGGTCGACGCGGTCGCGGACGGGGGTCCGGCCCTCGGCGACGTGGCGGGCGACGCGCTCCTCGCCGCCCATCTGTTGCGCCATCTCCTTGCGGCGGCGTATCTCCTCGAGTTCCGGCTCCCACGTCATAGCGCAGCGATTATAGCGCCCGCGCGCGGTGCCAGCCGGTGCTAGAATGCGCAGCAAGATGCGAACGGTGGACGAGATACCTGTCGCCTACACGCCGCCGGGCGGCTGGCATGGCGAGATGCCGGCGCCGATCCTGGCCGGCTGTGATGAGCCGATCATGGACGACGCGCCCGACCTGCGGGGCACGTGGCGGACCGTTCGGGTCGAGCGAGACGGCGTCGAACTGCCGGACCACCACCTCACCAAGCACGTCGAGCGCATCGAGCAGTGCGGCGACCGCGTCGTCGTCACGTCTGAGGGGATCATCCACGACATGCGCGCGGACGGCGTTCTCGAGCACGGTGTTCACGACGTCGCCGGGGGCAACAACTTCGACTCGCCGGTGCACGTCGCGGCAGTATTTAACGCCGGGCGGCTCGACCTGCACCCGATGGGCGTGCACCCGGAGCGGCCGCCGCTCGTCACGCGCGAGGTGATCGGCGGCGAGCTGATCTGGCACTACGGGCCGCTGATCGTGACGATGCGCCGGACCGACGACCACGTCCAAGATGCGGGCTGATGGCGCATCCGAACGAAGAGCTGATCGGGCGCTGGTTCATGTCGCAGGCGACGCAGAATGCCGATGCGCTGCGCGAAGTGTTGGCGGATGACGTCGTCTGGCATGTGCCGGGCAAGAACCTGGTCTCCGGCGACTGGCGTGGACCGGATGAAGTCGTCCGCTTCGTCAATCGCGTCCGCGAGCTGTCCGGCGGCACCGCGCGTCCGCAACTGCTCGGCGTGCTCGCTAACGATGGCTGGGCGGTTGCGCTTGTCCGCATGTTCGCAGAGCGCGAGGGGAGGAAGCTGGACGGGAGCTTCCAGGCATGGGCGTACCGGATCGCGGACGGGAAGATCGCGGAGTTCTGGTTCCTGGTAGAGGACCGGTACGCGGTGGACGCTTTTTGGGCTTAGCGTTCCGCTAGGGAAACGTATCCCCTGTCGCCACGCAGTTTGCGCCTACCGTTGGTAGCGTGAGTCCCGCCATGTAGGCCAGCGGGAAGAGGGCGTCTGTGCTGGTGACGGCGCCGTCGCAGTTGAGGTCGCCCCAGGCGTAGCCGCCCGGCGCGTTCGTGTCGCCGAGGGAGTAGCAGTTGAAGGCGAGGCCCTCGTTCAAGCCGAGGGTGAACCACAGCATGTAGCCCGTGTCGACGGCGTTGACGCTGTCGCGGCAGTTGACGTCGCCCTGCACGAAGGGGCCGGTCGGTGTGGATGTTGGCGTGGGGGCAGCGGTTGGGATTGGCGTTGGGGTTGGGGTTGGCGTCGTCGTCAGGGTGAAGGGCAGCGAGAAGGCGGAGGTGTTGTTGGCAGCGTCGGTGGCTGTGGCCGTGGCGTGGGGGCCGGTGAGCACGCCGCTGAACGTCCACGCGCCGCCGTTGTCGGCCTGTGCCGAGCCTTCGTAGATACGCCCCTGGCCCGCGGCGTCCGAGAAGATATCGATACTACAGTTGGCGCAGGCCGTACCGGTGAGCGGGTTCTCGCCGGTGATGGTCGGCGGGAGGATGTTGTCGTTCGCGCCGGCCATCAGGCTGATGCCAGCGTTCCCATTTGCGTAGATCGAGTTGTGGCGGATCGAGTTGTTGTGCACCGTCGTCGCGGCGTTGTCCACAAGCACGCCGAAGTTTGCGCTGTTGGCGATAGTGTTGCCGGCGCCGCCGGCGGTGCCGCCGATGGTGTTTCCGGACGAACCTTGTTCGATGGCGACGCCGTCGCCGCCGCTCGCCAGGGCGTCGCCGTTAGAGTCGACGCCGATGGAATTGCCTTCCACCTTAACGCCCGTCGATTGGAAAACGTCGACTTCGGAGACGCCGGCACCGGCGATGACGTTGCCGGCGCCGCTTGCCGTACCACCGATCGTGGTGTTGACGGCCTGGTAAGCCTGTACGCCCCAGCTTGAGGGGATCGCCTGCGTGCCGGTCGCCTGGGTGCCGATGTAGTTGCCCTCGACGACGGAGCCAGTGCCGCCGACGAGGACGTTGGCGTCGCGCGCGCCGGAGATGACGTTGCGCGCCTCGGGGGTGGTGCCGCCGATGGTGACGCCGTCCGCGCGGCTGATCACACCCCAGCTGTCGCCGGTGGTGACGAGCGCGTTTTCGCCGGCGCCGTCGATGCCGATGTAGTTGCCGATGACCTTCGCGTTCACGGCTGACGTTTCGATCAGCACGCCCTCGGGTACGCCGACGATGACGTTGCAAGCGCCCGAGCAGTAACTGCCGCCGGGCGTTGTGCCGGCGGTGCCGCCGATCGTGTCGTTCGAGCCCTTGTCGATGACGCCGTCGATCGTGGGGCCGGGCAGCAGCGACGCGCCGGTCATGTCGGTGCCGATGTATACGCCTTCGACGTGCGCGCCAGATGCGTCCGTATCAAGAAGGACGTTTGCCTTCGTGTTGCCCGTGATCAAATCGCAGGCGTAGGGGCAGTTCAGTCCGCTGCTGTCCGCAGCGCCGACGTGATCGCCGTTCGCCTTCACCTGCACACCGAAGCCCTGGTTGTATTCGATGTAGTCGTGGGCCAGTGTGACCTCGTCCGCGTCGATAAGGACGCCATCGTCGGGGAACATCTCGATCATCATGTCGTTGATGTGCGTGCCGGAAGCGGTCTGTTCGATGGTGAAGCCGTTGAGTCCGCTGGCGGCGTTGCCGGCCGGACCTTTGATGAAGACTTTGTCGGCGACGCCGAGGCCCTCGATCGTGACGCTCTCTGTGATGGGCGGCAGCACCGGGTTGCCGACGTCGATCTCTGGTGTGCCGGTGCCGATGTTGAACTCGATCACGTCACCGGGGCTGCCGCCCTGGCCCATGCAGGTGTCGACGTTAGCGTTCGTGTTGGCGGCGGTGATCGCCTCGCGGAGGGTGCAGGCGCCGTTGACGTTGGTGTCGTCCAGGTTGGAGTTGACGGTGATGGTGACGACTGCGTGTGCCGGGTGGGCGCCGGCGATGGCAAGCAGCGCGAGGACAGCCGCCAGTACGGAAAACGTGCGAGCCAGGGCAAAACGGTGGCCAGTAAGCATCCACGACACTCCGTGAGCGGGATGGAACGAGCGTACAGCCGCCGCTTGCGTGCGTCCAGAACGCTTTAATCCAGCCGCTTGATACACTCCTTTCATGTTCTTCGCTGAGGAAGTCAATAAGTCCTTTGGTTCGCTGGACGTGCTGAACGGTGTCACGTTCATCGTGGGCAAGGGGGAGCGGGTCGGGTTGGTGGGGCCAAACGGCGCCGGCAAGACGACGCTGCTCCGCGTCCTGGCCGGCGACGAGAAGCCTGACGAAGGCAACGGCGGCTTCAAGGGTGGCCACGATTCCGTCGTTGGTTACCTGCGCCAGGAGGCTGGGCTCGAGTCCAGCCGCACGCTGGTCGAGGAGCTGTGGACGGCGTTCCCAGAGGCCCGAAACGCCGAGATCCGGCTGAAGGAGATCTCCTCGCTGCTGGAGGCCGGGGCCGACAACGTTGACGAGCTGATCGACGAGCAGGCCGCACTCTTCGAAGAGTTTGAACACCGCGACGGCTATCGTATCGAGTCCCGGATTGGGCGCGTGCTGGATGGGCTTGGCTTTGCGCCGGGCGATTCGGCGAAACGCTGCGGCGAGTTCAGCGGTGGCTGGCAGATGCGTGTCGCGCTCGCGAAGGTGTTGGTGCGGCGGCCTGACCACATGCTGCTCGACGAGCCGACCAACCACCTCGACAAAGCGGCGGTCAACTGGCTTTCCGAAGACCTCTCCGACTACAAGGGCAGCCTGCTGATCGTCACGCATGACGGCGAATTCCTCGACCGTGTCGCCACCCGCATCCTCGAGCTGCGAAAGGGTGTCGTCGATTCGTACGTTGGCAACTACAGCGAGTACCAGCGCGTAAAGGCGGAGCGCCTGATGGCGATCGACAAGGCGGCCGGGCGCCAGGAGCGCTACATCGAAAAGCAGGAGCGCTTCATCAGCCGCTTCATCGCCAAGCCCGGCAAGACGTCGGTGGCGCAGGCCCGCAGGCACATGATCTCGAAGATCGAACGGATCGAGCGGCCACAGAAGGAGTCGGAGGTCCACATCAGCCTGCGCGCCGCCGGCCGCACCCAGAACGACGTGCTCGTCATGGAGCACGTCGGCCACGCGTACCCGGACGGACGTGGCGGCGATCACGTCGTGTTGCTCGACATTAACCTGCACGTGCAGCGCGGCCAGAAGGTCGTGCTCGTCGGCGAGAACGGCAGCGGCAAGTCGACGCTGCTCAAGATCGCCGCCGGCTTCTTACAGCCAACGGAAGGCGTGGTGCGCTGGGCGGATCTCGCGCGCCGCGGGTACTATGACCAGCTTCAGGACGAAGCGCTCGATCCGGATCTGTCGCCGCTGGAAGAAGTGAAGCAGGTCGCGCCGCTGGAAGACGACGAGCGATTGCGTACCGTCCTCGGCCAGTTTCTCTTTCGCGGCGACGACGTGTTCAAGCGCATCAGCATGCTCTCCGGCGGTGAGCGCAGCCGGGTGGCGCTGGCGAAGCTGGTGCTGCAGCCAACAAACGTGTTGCTACTCGACGAGCCAACGAACCACCTGGACAAGACAACGCGCCGCAAACTGATCGACGTGCTCGCCCGCTACGACGGGACGATCATCTGCGCCGCGCACGACCCGGGGCTGCTGGACCGCGTGGCCACGCGGGTGTACGAAGTGGCCGATGGGGAGTGCCGGGAGCTGATCGACGCGCGTAGGGACTAGCTAGAATTCGGCGCGGCTACGCCGATTCCTTGACGCGCAGCACCAAGCACGGGACGTCCGCTGTCCGGCGG
>JBDTOK010000114.1:0-9214 GCA_039933275.1 Chloroflexota bacterium
GGCGTCGGCGAAGTGGTGAGCACGTCGCTGTTGCAGGGGATGCTCTGGTTCCAGCAGCTTCACATCGGCGCGATCAAGAACACCGGCGAGCAGTTGCGTCCCTTCGATCCGGCCAACGCCGCAAACGCGTTCCTCAACCTGTACAAGTGCGGCGACGGCGAGTGGCTGGCGATGGGCATGACCGCGATGTCGAAGGACGACTGGTTCGCCTTCTGCGACGTGATCGAGCGCCCGGATCTGAAGCACGACCAGCGCTTCGAGCGCGGCCGCGAGCGCATCGAGCACGCAAAGGAGCTGATCGGCGTGATCGGCGAAGCTATGCTGGGCCACCGGCGCGCAGAGTGGGTATCTCGCATCGAGAAGATCGGCATCCCCGTGGCGCCGGTGCGTCGGTTGGCTGAGCTGTTGGAAGACGCCGATGTCCAGCAAGAAGGCTTCCTTACCCAGACGACGGCCGGCATGCAGTTCGTCCGGCCACCGTTCAACATCGAGGGCGTGCCCGCCCACGCGGACGACGCGCCGGACTTCGCGCGCGATACGTTTGCGGTGCTGTCAGAAGCTGGCTTTACGGTCGAAGAGATCGCGGCGCTGCAGCAGGCTGGGGTTGTGTGGTAGCGGCTCAGCGCCCCTCCAACCAGTACAGGAAGTCCAGTTCCCCGGGCGAGTGGCCAATCGCCGTCAGCGCCGCTGCGACCTCACCGCGATGGTAGGTACCGTGGTTCGCGACGTGTGTGAGCAACTGCCATAGCGGATACGCGAAGTCCGAGCCATGGCTGTCCTTGTACGCGAGGTCGCGGTCGAGGTCGGCCTCCGCCAACGTTCCGATGTACGCGCGGAGGTCGGCATGTGAGCGATCGGCGGCCATGCGCGCCTTGCCGACCGTGCCCATCGCGCCTGCAAGCGCCGCGGTGGAGTACGTGTTGAAGCCCGTCTTCCAACGTTCGAGCCAGTTGATCTGCGCCGCGACGATGTGCGCCATGTTCGCGACGACGTCGCGCAGGCTGGTGGCGTGCTTGTTGCCAACATCGTCCAGCTCGACGAACGCAGCGACATCGAGCAGCGCGTTGCTGGCGTACTCGTTGTAGTCGTACAGGTCGCGCAGCAGTTCCAGCTTGCTCACCATTCGCCTCGCTTGCTGTTCATCTTCGTCGGCGCATCCTCAGTAAAAGCCACAGGTCGGCACAGATTTCTCACTGATGCCATGTAGCTAGACGACCCACCTTGAAGATCGCATCTGTGTTTCATCTGTGCTCATCTGTGGCTTTTGTCGGCTGCTCGTCCTCGATGCGGTAGGCCATGTAGTTTTCGTCGTGCGCGAAGCCGTAGCTGTCGTACACCAGGCGGCCCATCTGGCTCGCGCGCAGCCAGACCCGCCGCGCGCCTAGCGACCGCGCGTGCTGGACGACGCACTCGAGCAGCCGGCTTGAGATGCCCTGGCGCCGGAAGTCGGGGCGCGTGTACATGTTCATCACGAAGCCTTCGATGCCGGTCGGATTGCCGCCCGTCGGGGGCACGCGATACATCACGATCCCGCTCGTGCCAACGATTTCGCCACTCGCCTCCGCCACGAACGCCGCGAAGTCGTCCGAGGGCAGCTTCTCGCGGAAGTAGGCGATGTTGTGCTCGACGAGCTCGTCTGCGGGTACAGGATGCCCTCCTGGGCTCGCCCCCAACTCCGTCTGCATATCGCGGCGCAGGTTTGCCATAACGTCTGCATCGGTGACGACGGCGCGGCGGATCGTGATGTTCTGGTTCTCGGTCGTGTTCATTGTTAGAGCCACAGATTGGCACAGATTATCCACAGATGCCATCTGGCTACACGACCCTCCCTGAAGATCGCATCTGCGCTTCATCTGTGTCATCTGTGGCTTCCGTCATTGCTGGCGTTCAGCGAAAAGGGGCGGCACACTGGAAGCGAGGTGACATCACGAATTTGAAACTGGTCATCGGCGCGGGAATGCTGGCTGGCGCGATTCTCTTCGCCGGCTTCTGGACCGGCGCCATCGGCAACACCGGCGACGACCCAACGTCCGATGGCCCCGGCGTGATCGCCGTGACCAACTCACCGTCCAACGCCGCGACGTCCGCGACCAACGCTCCGACCGCCACTGAGAGCCTGCCGCCGGGCACGCCCGTCACCGGCCCGATCGACGTGCCGATCATGATGTACCACATCATCGGCGAGCCGGACCGCCCGGAGAACGCCGGTCTCACCACTTCGACGGAGGACTTCGCCGCGCAGATGAAGTACCTCGCCTGCGCCGGCTTTCACCCGGTCACCGTCCAGCGCCTGTTCGATGCGTTCGATGGCAAGTCATCGCTGCCGGACAAACCGATCATCCTCACCTTTGACGATGGGTGGGTTGGCCAGTACACCAACGGCTTCCCGATCCTGCGACAGCACAGCTTCGTCGGCTCGTTCGCGATCGTTACCGGCTACGTGAGCCAGGGCGGTCCGTTCGTGACGTGGGAGAACATCGACGAGATGTCGCGCGCCGGCATGGAGTTCATGTCGCACACCGCCAACCACGTCGATCTCGGCACGACGGACGACGAGACGGACCGAACAGAGCTACACGATTCGAAGGCGGCGCTGGAGTCACACCTTGGCCACGACGTGCCGTACTTCGTCTACCCCGCCGGCCAGCCGTTCGTCTCCGGCACGGCACAGCGCCAGGCGGAAGTCGTGCAGATGCTCAAGGACGCGGGCTATCGCGGCGCGCTGCTGGACGGCTCCGGCTACGGCCACCAGGACCCCAACGCCCCGTACGAGCTAAACCGGGTGCGCGTCTCCGCGGACGAATCGCTAGGTGAGTACGCCGGCAGCATCTTCGGCCCGGACCCGGCGTCGCTCAATTGCGGTTAGTACTGCGGTGGGCCGCCGTAGAAATCGCAGGGGCGGAGGATAAAGAGCTCGGCCTGGTTCAGCAGCAAATCAAACGCATCGTTCAGGTCGAGCTTACCGTCGCAGTTCGCGTCGGTATTGGGGAAGCAGACCGTGTGCGGGTAATCACCGGAGAGTTCGCGCAGGATTGCCAGGACCCCGGTATGTCCTTCGTTTGCGCAATCAGTGCCGATCGGCGGCCAACATGGCGCAAGGTCATTCGGCGCGAAGTATACCGCCGGTTGACCGTTGCCGATCGTCACCTCGCTGACGTTGCAGAACGATGTCCAGGCACCATCGACGGTCGAAGGGTTCTGGTCGCAGGCGTTACCGATGCCATCACCGTCCGTGTCGAGCTGGTCCGCATTCTCGACTAGCGGGCAGTTGTCGTTGCGGTTGGCGAACCTGTCGCCGTCTTCGTCGGGGGGGCCAAGCTCGCCTTCATGCGGAGAGCGTATCGTCGGCTTTGGATCGCAGGAGTCTGGTAGGCCATCGCCGTCCTTGTCGCCGGGATTCTGAACAACGTCGCCGCGCGGATCCCAACTCAGATCGATCGAGTACGGACATGGGTCCATCACGTTCTCGATGCCGTCGTCGTCGGCGTCAAGCTGGGCGCTGGAGTACGTCGTGAAATAGTAGTCGCCGTCGCTCGGGTTGGCACGGTAGATGACGCCGTCTGCGCGTGCGCTTAGCGTGACCGCCGTCCGCGTTGGCGAACAGACGTCGCTGACGGCGCTGCGGTGGTCGGGTTCGCGCGTCGGGTCTCCGAGGACGATGGCGGTTCCATAACCGAGGCGAGAGTCGCCGAGCACGCCTGGCTCGAACGTCAGCACGTCGACCGTGACGATGACGCCCGTAATCGCCTGGTCGTTTGTCCCGAACGCCCGCGAGTGCAGCTTTGCGAGATCCCAGCCTCGCGCCGCCGCGACGTCGCTGAGGAACGTTGGCCAGTATTGCGCTCCGTCCGCGACGTCGTTGTGGTCGGCGTCCGCCGCAAGAGACGCGAGGGCGGTGGCCCCTGAGTAAGCGTCGATCGTGTCGCTGGTGTTGGTTGTCGCATCGACCAGATCGATGGGAATGTCGAGCGAGGTGTTGCAGCCGTTGTCGAATAGCCCGAACGTCTCGGTGCTGTCGATGTGGCCTACCTTTGCGCCATCAGTAATCTGGAAGTCGGCCGCGACGGTCCATTCGCGCGGCGTGAACATCACGAAGTGATCCGGCATGTAGTCCGTTGTCGCGCTCGCGTCGGTCACGCAATCGGAGCCGAGGCCAACGCCGAAGACAGTGGTGAGGTCGGACGGTGTGCCGGGAGTCGTGTCCGCCGGGCCGGACGTGCTGCACGGATGGTACATGCGCGCCTCGGCGTGGCCGGGCAGCAGGCAAAGAAGAGCGCCGAGGACGACAAGGACGATGGCAGATCGTCTCATGCCGCTAGAGTGCGCCTGCTTTCGGACGCTGTCAACGACCGACCGGTGGCTACAAACGGCGAGCGCGGAGACGGCGGGCCAGCTTGTCGCAGGCCTCGATGACAGTGCGACGGACGATGGCGCTGACCTTCGCGTCGTTGGCGGCGGCGGTGGCACGCGCGATGAACGACTCGGCGGCGATTGAGGCCGGGAAGAGGCCGCCGCTGACGGTGAGGGCCGGGATCATCCCGAAATCATCGAGTTGCGGGAGGAGCTGCAGGTACTTCTCGGCGTAAGGCAGCGCCAGCTCCGGCTGCGAGCGGCGCCAGAAGGCGCGCGCGACGCCTCTGACGGCGCCGAACGGCACGCGATGCTCGTCGATGATTGCTTTCCATGCGGTGTCTTTGCCGGATGTCTCGGGGCGGGCTGCGTTGACGGCGAGGACGCGCACCCAGGAGTCGGGGTCGGGGTCGCGCGCCTGTAGCGCTTCGATTTCGGAGTGCTCGATTTCGCGGACGTCGGCGCGGCGGACGAACGTGCGCCAGGCGAGATCGACGTCATCGCCGACGGCGGACGCCAGCACCGCGAAGTGCGCGTCCGTGACAGCGGTCTGGGCCAGCGCACGCAACGCAACTTTCCGGCGAGCGGGGTCCCGCGCTAGCTCGACTGCAAGGTCGGCGACGTCGGCCATCAGGCGGTCGCGGTCGTTATCTGGCGACCAGTAGTCGGCAGCTTCAACCGCGAGGTCGAACGCCGGCTCGATGATGCTCTCGACCGACTCGGTGCGGAGTACGCCAAGGACGCAGCGGACAAACTCTTCGCTGCGCAGGTCGCCGTGGACGAGCATATTCCAGGCCGTGGTGAAAGCAACGGCGCGGCTGATTGCGGTGGGCAGCTTGCCGGCGTCTGCGAGCATGGTGTCGAGCGATTCGGCGAACGGGCGGACGGAGGCGAATGTGAGGTCGTCGTCGTTCACCAGCATCAGCGGCGCGTCGCCAACGCCGGAGACGGGTGTCTCGGCGCCGGTTGTCTCGATGGAGAGCGCGGCGGTGCGAAACATCTGCTCGCCGTCGCGGTCGTAAACGCCGATGACGACGCGGTGCGGGCGAGGCTCGGCGCCGTTCGGGCCGGTGGCCCTGAGGACGGCGCCATCGTCGGTTGTCTCGAGCTCCAGGCGGTCCGTTCCCGCGGTGTCGAGCCAGCCTTTGGTCCAGGCGCTGAGATCGCGGCCGCTGGCGGTGGAGAGCTCGTCCATCAGGTCGGACAGCTCGGTGTTGCCCCAAGCGTGCTTCGCGAAGTACGACTTTAGTCCGGCGACGAACGCGTCCGTTCCGACGTAAACAAACAGTTGCTTGAGAACGCTGGCGCCCTTCGGGTACGTGATGCCGTCGAAGCTGGCAGCCGCGCCGGCGACGTCATCGACGGGCTGGCGGATCGGGTGCGTTGTCGGCGACATGTCGGCGCTGTAGCCCCAGAGCTTGCCACCGGCCGCGAAGCCGGCCCAAGCGTCTGTGAACTTCGTCGCGCCCTCAGCGGACCAATAGCAGGCCCACTCCGCGAACGCTTCGTTCAGCCAGATGTCCTCCCACCAGCGCATCGTCACCATGTCGCCGAACCACATGTGCGCCATCTCGTGCAGCAAGACGATGGCGCGTCGCTCGCGGTCAAGGTACGTCGGGTCAGAGCGGTAAACGAAGGCGTCGGACCAGAGGACGCAGCCGTGGTTCTCCATGGCGCCGCCCATGTCGGGGACGAAGAGTTGATCGTACTTCTTCTGCGGGAACGGGAGACCGAAGTTTTCGCCGAAGAAGGCGAGGCCCTGCGCCGTCACCTCGAACAGCTCGTCTGCGTCGCGATCTAAGAATTTGGACAGCGACTGGCGGGAGAAGAGACCGAGATCGAAGCCGCCGCGCTCGGAGCGGAGCTCGTAGTACGGGCCGGCGGTGAGCACGGGGACGTAGGTCGAGAGCGGGGGTGTGTCGGGAAACGACCAGCGCTTCGCGTCGCCGGGGGGAGTTTGTTTGGCAAAAACGGGTTCTACGCGTGGGTCGCCGCTGTTGCTGACGACGATCCAGCGGGCGGGCGCGAGGACGGTGAAGCGGTGCGGCGCCTTCAGGTCCGGCTGGTCGAAGCAGGCCCAGGCGCGGCGCGCGTCGTCCGGCTCGAAGGAGGTCCAGACGTATACTTCGCCGTCGGACTTGTCGACGGAGCGGTGCACCCACTCGCCGGCGGCGGTCTCGTGCTGGACGGACTCGACGACGAGGACGTTGTCGGCCTGCAGGTTGTCGAGCGTGATGCGGCCGTTGGTGATCGCGTCGCGCGAGACAGGAGCGCCGTTGAGCGTCACAGAGATCACATCGAAGGCGGCGTCGACGAACGTGGAGGCGCCGGGCTTGCGGCACTTGAACGAGACGGTCGAGGTCGCGCGGAAGTCGGAGCCGGCCAGCATGTCCGTGACGTCAACATCGATGTCGTAGCGGTTGACGGAGATGAGGGCGGCGCGTTCTTCGGCCTCGCGCTTAGTAAGGCTGGGCGGCGACTGGGACTCGGCGGTTACGGTTGGTTTCATGGGCCAATCGTCGCCCGTGGTGGCGAGCGGTGTCAACGGTGGGCGCGTTTGTGGTTGCGTCTGAGACTCAGAAGAGGCATCCGGAGGGATCGGGCAGACTCAGGCAAGGTGTCGCGTTGGCGGAAGCGTCCGGAACGCTCACGGGTTTGTTGTAGAAGGCCAACCCGGTCCAATAATCTGCGCGAGTCTGCGGCCAATTGCTCCGCGACAAATCCGCGCTATCCGCGGCTAATCAACCGTCACCCAGACTTCGAAGCCGCCGGCACGCCAGCGTGCGCGGCTTTGTACTTGTCCCAACGCTTACGGAAGATCGACGTACCCCAGCGGTAGCCCAGGGTGTCGCCGACGCTGTTCGCCAGGTTAGCGGAGAGCACGTAGAAGCCGAACATCAGGATGAAGAACGACGCGAACGTCCACCACGTCACGCCGACGAACGCCAGCGGCAACAGCGCAACGACCACGCCGAGCGTCAGGCCGGACCAGGCGAACGTGCGCACCACAAGGCCCTCGCGGCCGCGGCGGAGACGGAACGCCTCGATGATCTCGCTCGGGACCGCAGCGGCCGTTGGCTCGTCCGCGACTGCGATGCCGCAGTGCGGGCAGACTGTGCGGTCGTTCGCCAGCGGGTGGTAGCAGTTGCCGCAGAAGCGCCCAGCGTTGGGTGCGCGGCCGGCGAGCATGTCGTCCAGCAGATCAGACAGGCGATCGGAGATTATCGCGCGCTCGTCCGTGACGATGAACTCGTCCTGCTGGATGCGGACCATTACAGCTCGATGCCCATCCCGGCGACGTGGTCCGCCTCGATCACCAGGATGACCCGCCGCTCGCCCTCGCGGTACGTGTAGTCGCGGCCGCCGTACTTGTGCGACAGCTTGTTGATGTGCTCCTCCGCGCCCTCGTGCGTGAGCTCCACCACCCGGCCGCGGATCTGCGCCGTCTGGTACACGTTATTGGCGTCGGTGATCGAAATGGCGATTCGCGGGTCGCGGCGGACGTTTCGGGGCTTGGCGCGACCCTCGGCCGTGTTAACCAGGATGCGGTCGCCGTCCACGTCCACCCAGACGGCGGACACCTGCGGCGAGCCGTCCTTCATTAGCGTGGCGACGTGCGCCAGGTTTCTCCCTTCGAGCAGCGTCTTAACCGAGGCGGGCAGCTTGGCCAAATCAGTCCTCCTTACGGCTGGTCCCTGCGCCCAGATTACTTCGGAGGCCCAATGGGGCGCTATGTGCAGGTTTCGTAAAGGGGGTGCTGCCTTCGTATCGCCTGCAGATAAGGAGGCGTCTATCCCAGTGAGCGAAAGTACCTTTCGTTCGCGTTACCGGGTATAGAGGAGTGTCGGATGCCGTGGTTCTCGAAGAAACAGCAGCCCGTTGCCGTCGTTGACGACATCGCTGAGCAGAAGAAGGTCGTCACCGGCCCCAGGCTCGCAGTCCTGCAGCCCGATATCGCCGGCGTCAGCACCTTCCGCCTCCGGTTAGAGGACGACGCCGAGGACGCTGAAGCGCTGATCTCCGGCCTCCGCACAGACGTCCGCCGGGGCACGCACGCCTTCTGGGCGATGCACGACCGCCCGCGCGTGGACGAAGAGTCGATGCACGTGGAAGCGCTGGTCCTGATCCGCGCCAAGGCCGAGAGCGATCTCGTCTACGTGGTGTCGTTCCTGGACCTGGAGAGCGCGCAGTCGTTCACGCGGTTCGAGGTGCGGCGGGGCCTGTACATCGGCAACGTGATGATCTATTGGGCCGCCTTCACGCAGGTACGCGAAGAGCTGAACGGCGTCTCGATCCTGCCGCGCATAGCGCCGCCGTCCATCCACGAGCCATGGCTAGGCCCTGACCCGCGCATCGTCGAGCAGGCACCGCCGCCGGCACCGATGCCGGAAGTCGCGCCGCAGGCAACGGGCGTGGTCGAACCAGAGCCGCAAGTCGAGTCGATCGCTGAGATCGAAGCTCGCCGCGCCGTCGAACGCTACATCGAAGAAAACCCGGAGAAGGCCGCGGAGCCAGTCGCATCGGTACCATCAGTCGTCGAAGAACCCGTCGCCGTCATCGAGCCAGAGCTCGACGAAGAGCCGCTGTGGCCGGTGAAGCCAGAGCCGATCTTCGAGCCAGAGCCGGTGTCAGAAGAAGCAGCCGTCGCCGACGCGCTCGTCCTGCAGCACCCGCCGGTGGCCGAGCCAGTCATCCAAGAGGCAGCGCCTGCACCTGAAATCGAAACGCCGGACGTTGACCCCGATGTCATCGGCCAGCGCCGCGACGGACCGTTCGTGGCGAAGCGCCGCTGGTCTAGCCGCGAACGCCGCGAACAGCAGGCCCGCGAACGCATCCACGAGCGAATGGCCGCGGAGCGAGACGC
>JBDTOK010000115.1:0-9125 GCA_039933275.1 Chloroflexota bacterium
CGGCAAGCAGCAGCGGACGGCGCTTGACGCGCTGGCCAACGAAAAGCTGAAGTCGAAGCCGGAGCAGCTCGATCCGCTGGCGACGTGCTTTGTGCCGGGCGGCGCGCTGACGGTGCGGACGCGGACGTTTACGCCGGGCACTTCTGGCGTCGTGCGGGTGACGATCAACTTCAACGTGACGCAAGACGGCGCGACGACGAACCAGCGCCGCGACTGGAGCCTGGAGCGGCAGGGGGACGGTACCTTCTTGCTGAGCTCGCCGCCGGACTGCCCGTTCAAACGCGTCGTGCCAATCGCTGATGCCGGCGAGACGGTTGCGCCGACTGACACAGGCACGTCGGAGGAGCTGACGGACACGCCTGAGGCCGAGGTCACCGACACACCGGTCGAAGAAGAGGCCACGGCTATTCCTTGAGCGAGCTTCCGCCAGACCTGCAGACGGCCGTCAAGGATCAGTCCGAGGCGCGAGTGGCGATGAACGTTACGGGGTACGCGAAGTACCTGACGCCGGAGGCAGTCGATACGCTGCGAGCGTCGTTCCCGGGGATACCGCCGCGCGTGAACAAGTACGAGATCGCGTCAGTGGATGGCGGTGGGGACGATTACACCGTGAACGTCCGCTATTTCGAGCGGGACACGCCGTTCATCGTGAGCAGCCGATGGCACAAGCAGGATTCGGGCTGGATGGTGGTCCGGGCGGAGCGCATCTGGGGGGACGGGGATGAGCGGCCGGGGTTTGTGTCCAAACTTGTGGCGAAGGTGCTGGGGCCGATCGCGCGGCGGCGGTAGAAGCAGCGCCGTGGGTCAGGGTCGGGGCCTTGACCCACTTGATATGGGGACTGTGACCTGAGCATTCTTCACTTGAGGGCTGGTTCGGCGGGGCCAACTGTGAAACTCTGTGGTAGATGTCGATATTTGAAATCGTTGGGTTGGCGGCGGCTGCGTTTGTGGCCGGGGCAATCAACGCAGTGGCCGGCGGCGGTTCGCTGATCAGCTTTCCCGCGCTGCTGGCGGCAGGGTACGACTCGAAGGCGGCGAACGTGACGAACACAGTCGCGATTTGGCCGGGCACGCTCGGTGGGTCGCTGGCGTATCGGTCGGAGATATCGCGGCAGCCGACGCGCATCATCGCGTTGCTGGTCCCGGCGATAGTTGGGGCGCTGGCTGGATCGGCGCTGCTGCTGGCGACATCGTCGGACACGTTCGATGCGATCGTGCCGTTCCTCATCCTGACCGGCGTGGCGATCATGGTGTTCCAGGAGCCGCTCGGGCGATTCTTGTCCCGGCGGAACGCGGTGGCGAGGAGCATCGATCACGTGCCGGTGCTGTTGCAGGGCGTGGTGTTTACGGCGGCGATTTATGGCGGCTACTTCGGCGCGGGGTTCGGGATCATCATCCTGGCGTTTCTATCGATACTGTTGCCAGACGATTTGCACCACTCCAACGCGCTGAAGGGGATCCTGGCGATGATCGTGAACGGCGTGGCGGTGGTGTACTTCATTCTCTTCGGGCCGGTGCAGTGGGGACCGGCGGCGCTAATGGCGGCGTTTGCGATGGCGGGCGGGTTTCTGGGGGTGGGGCTGGCGCGTCGCCTGGGGCCGGTCTGGTTGCGCCGGGGGGTGATCCTGTACGGGACGGTTGCGGCGATTGTGCTATTCGTCCGGTAGCGTCGGCGGAGTTAGCGGGCGTTGGTGGTCAGGGCTGGGGCCCTGATCCACAGAAGCAAACCAGGTTGGTCGTCAGGGCTGGAGCAACTGACCCCGGGTTGTCAGATAGAAGTCGGGGCGAACCGCGCAAATCTTGGTTGAACGGGTGAGACTTGCGCGGCGATAATTGTGGGTGGAGGACGTCCCATGCAATATCGAACGATTCCTGGCACTGACCTTTCCGTTTCCACCGTTGGCTTTGGCCTCTGGACTGTCACCACGAATTGGTGGGGAGTCGATGGGGAGGCGACGGGGCGCGACCTGCTGCGCAAGGCATACGACTCCGGTGTGACGTTCTTCGATACGGCCGATGCTTACGGCGATGGCAATGGCGAGACGTTCCTGGCCGAGGCGCTGGGCGACGTTCGCGACAAGATCGTGATCGCGACGAAATTTGGCTATGACTTCTACAACAACGCGGACCGCGCCGGCCAGCGAGAGCGCCCGCAAGACTTTTCGCCGAAGTTTGTGCGGTTTGCTTGCGAGCAGAGCTTGAAGCGCCTGGCGACGGACCGTATCGACGTATACCAGATCCACAATCCGCGCATGACGGCGGTGCAGAACGACGAGCTGTTCGCGACGCTGGACGACCTGAAGAGCGAGGGCAAGATTCGCCATTACGGGGCGGCGCTCGGGCCGGCGAATGGGTGGGAGGCGGAAGGGCTGGCGCTCATCCGCAACCGCGACATCGCGACGGTGCAGGTGATCTACAACATCTTCGAGCAGGATCCCGGACACCGGCTGATTGAGGCGAGCGAGAAGGAGGGCGTGGGCGTGTTCATTCGCGTGCCGCACTCGTCCGGGCTGCTGGAAGGCAAGTACACGGCTGAGACTAAGTTCGAGTTGCCAGACCATCGTGCGCACCGGCCTCGCGAGTGGTTGATCGAGGGGCTACAGAAGCTGGACAAGCTGGCGTTCTTGACCGAGGGCACGGGCCGGACGATCGGGCAGGCGGCGATCCAGTTTTGTCTGGAGTCGCCCAACGTCGTATCGATTCTGCCCAACATCTACGATGCAGAGCAGCTTGAGGAGTTTGTGGCTGGTGCGGATGTTGCGCCGCTGACTGCGGCGGAGTTAGCAGAGATCGCGGAGATGTATCCGGAGAACTTTGGCGTTGAGCGACTGGTTGAGAAAGCACTTGCGGCGAAGCAAGCTGCGCAGGCGAAGTCGTGAGCGGTCGGCCGGAGGCGGGCGCGAACGGCGCCAGCGATGCGGACATGCGCCGCCAGATCGTGAAGTTTAGCTTCTTCAAGGTCGCGCCGTCTTGGCGCGAGTCGCCGCCCGAGAAGCGTGCCGTGGACAAGCGGGCGTTTTGTGATGCGGTGGACCGCTGGGCTGGGAAGCTGCAGGTGCGTTCGTATACGTCATCTGGAACGCGCGGCGATGCGGACTTCTTGCTTTGGCAGATCGGGGAGTCGCTGGACGATGTTCAGGGGTTTCACACGGACCTGATGCGCACACCGATGGGGCCGCACCTTTCGATGCCGTACTCGTATCTGGCGATGACGCGGCGCTCGCAGTACGTGTCGCCGGAGGAAGGGTCATCGCGGCTGCACCTGCATCCCGCTGACTCGAAGTACTTCTTCGTGTACCCGTTCGTGAAGACGCGGGCGTGGTACCAGTTCTCGCTCGAGGAGCGGCAGTCGATGATGAACGATCACATTCGAGTGGGACGCAAGTATCCGTCGGTGAAATTGAACACGACCTATTCGTTCGGGCTGGACGACCAGGAGTTCGTTGTCTCGTTTGAGACGGACGAGCCCGGCGACTTTCTCGACTTGGTGATGGAGCTGCGGGAGGCGAAGAGCAGTCTCTACACGCTGCGCGACACGCCGACGTTTACGTGCATCTCGATGTCGCTGAAGGACACGCTCGATGCGATTGGCGCACCGGGTGATGAAGTCGCTGGTGACAGCGCGGGCGCCGGTGCGGAGTGGGTGCGCGTCGCGAAGGCTAGCGACATACCGGAGCGAGGTTCGATGCTGGTGTACGTGCGCGGCGAGCAAGTGGCGCTTTTCAACGTCGGCGGGACGTTCTATGCGATCGCGAATCGCTGTCCGCACGCGAATGGGCCGCTCGTTGACGGTACGCTGGACGGCGCGACGGTGAGTTGCCCGCTGCACGAGTCGCGGTTTGACTTGGCGACGGGCGAGCCGCTGTGCGGACCGACGAGCCGGCCGGCGACGACGTACGAAACTCGCATCGAAGAGGGCGCTGTGTACGTCGGGCCGCGGACGCGCGTCGCAGCTGATCGCTGAGGCGGCGGTGCGGCTGATCCCGTACACGGACGAGCACCTGGCGCTTTCGTTGGCGTTGGAAGAGGACCCAGTAGCGATGAAGCACATCGGTGGGCCACGGCCGCGCGAGGAGATCCTAAAGGTTCATCCGACTCGCGTGAAGACATCGGCGGAGCTGGGATTGTACCTGGTGGTCGCGCCGGATGACAGCGACGAGCCGATGGGGTCGATGGGCATCTGGGAGACGGAGCACAACGGCGAGAAGACGTACGAAATGGGCTGGATGCTGCTGCCGGCCTTTCACGGCCGGGGCATCGCTACGGAGGCCGGGCGGATGCTCCTGGCGAAGGCTCGGCGGAACCCCGCGATCAAGGAAGTGTGGGCGTTCCCGGGACAGGACAACGCTGCGTCTAACGCGATATGCCGGAAGCTGGGGTTCGATCTGGTGGGCAAGTCTGACGTGTCGTTTTCGGGAAGGCAACTGCACTGCAACGACTGGCGGCTAGACATGTCTACTCTGGGCTAGCCGCCGCGCTTATGCTTTGCGTGTGCGCCCCTTCGTATTCTTCTGCTGTGCGCTGATCGCCGCCTTGGCTATCGTCGCCTGTTCGTCCGGACAGGCTGCGCCGGCGAATACGGGCGTGACGACGCACCCGACCGCGACTGCCACGGCGACGCGGACAGCATCGCCAACTGCAAGCGCGACGCCCACTGCGACGCCAACTCCCACTGCGATGCCGACGGCGACTCCGGTTCCGACGCCAACGCCGGTGCCAACACCTACGCCCGTACCCACGCCGGAGCCGACGCCAACGCCGTCACCGACTGTCTCGCCGACGCCGATTCCCCTGAACCATACGGCGCCGTACACGATCGCGCTGGAGGCGGGGCACGGCGGGCCATATTACTCGGGGGCGAGTGCGTACGACGACGCGGGCAACCTGTGGATCGAGAAGGACCTGAACCTGATCCTCGCGTGGAAGCTGCACGATCTGCTGGCGGCGGAGGGGTACAACGTTGTGATGCTGCGGACTGACGACTCGACGTTGACGACGTGGGACCCGTACGACTACCACGCGAGCCTGGTGCGGGAGGCGCAGGCGCGGGTCGATCTGGCGAACTCATCGAACGCGGATGCTTACGTGGCGCTGCACTTCAACGGGTGGTGGGACTCCAACCAGAAGGGCTCGGAGGCGTACTGCAATCCTGACCGCCCTTTCAGTGCGGACAGTTGTCAGCTAGCGTGGATGATTCAGCAGACGATTGTCATGGACATGACGGCGGACGGATACGCGGTGCAGGACCGCGGTGTGAAGAACGATGCGGACGTCGGTGGGCCGTCGTACGTGGAGCATTCGTGGGTGCTAGGGACGAATTCCGACTTCCGGCCGTCGCTGATGCCAGGGGCGATCATCGAGTCGCTGTTCCTTACGAATCCGGATGACCTCTCGTTCCTGCACAAGCCGGACGGGTTGGACATCATCGCGAACGCGATCGTGCGCGGGATCGACACGTATTTCGCCTGGCTGAACGGCGGCCAGTAGTACGATTGTCGCGTGACAACATCTCGTTCAACTGAACTACGTAACGCGCTAGCCGGGATTGCGGGCGAGGCGAACGTTCTTGCGGGCGATGAGGCGGCACAGTTCTCCGGCGATGCGCTTGGGGCAGGGCGCGGCTCGACAGAGTTTCCGGTGGTGGATGCGGCGGACGTTGTCGTCGTGCGGCCGGGGACGGCGGAGGAGATCGCGGCGGTGGTGCGGCTGGCGAACGAGCGGCGCATCGCGATTGTGCCGCACGGTGGTGGCTCCGGTCTGATGGGCGGGGCTATGCCGCTGGCGCCGTCGATTGTGATCGACGTGACGCGTATGAACCGCGTTCTCGAAGTGAACCGCGACGAACAGACGATCGTCGTGCAGGCGGGCGCGGTGCTGGGCGATGTAAACCGCGAGCTCGAAGCGCAGGGCCTGGAGGTCGGGCACGACCCGTGGACACAGAATGTGGCGACGGTAGGCGGAACGATATCGACGGACTCGCTGGGGTACCTGGGCGCGAAGTACGGCTCGATGGGCGACCAGGTGTTGCAGTTGACGGTCGTTCTGCCGGACGGGTCAGTCCTGCGGACGGGCACGGTGGCAAAGGCGTCGGTTGGGCCTGACCTTGAGCGACTGTTCATCGCAGCGGAAGGTTGCTTCGGCGTGATCGCGGAGGCGCGGCTGCGGGTGTTCCCACTGCCGGAGGAGCGAGAACTGTTGGCGTTCGAGTTCGATTCGTTCGAGAAGGGCATCGGCGCGTTGCTAGCGATGCGGAGTGTTGGCCTGGTGCCCGACATCATGGAGTTCGACGAGGCGTACGGTGGCGATTTCGAGGCTGACCCGCCGGCGCTGAACATCGGGTTCCAGGGCTACAGTGAGTACGTGGGAGCAGCGGCGGAACGCGCGCGGGTGATGTGCAAAGAGGCAGGCGGTCTAGAGCAATCGCGCGAGGACGCGTGGTCGTACTGGGAGCACCGGCACGATATCGGAGATCGATTTGCACAAAGGCGGCGGAGCGGGCAGCCGCAAAGGTGGTTCCCGCCGGGCAGCGGGTTCGATTATTCGCATGTGACGATGCGGGTGTCGCGGGTGCTGGAGTTTCGAGAGCGGGCGCTTGCGATTCTGCGGGAGAAGCGCGTGCGACCAGCGGAGATCGGCGTTTGGTGCCACCCGGAGCTTATCTCCGTCTACGCATCGTACGACGACGGGTCGGACGGAGCACTGCGGCTAACGGCGGCGGTTGATGAGATCCTGCAGGTGGCGCAAGAGCTGGGCGGGGCGATGGAGTACTGCCATGGCGTCGGGGTGCGGCTGGCGCACCTGATGCAGCGCGAGCGCGGTCACTCGCTGGACGTGCTGCGGTCGATCAAGGAGACGCTTGACCCGAACGGGATCATGAACCCGGGCAAGCTCGGGCTCTAGTCGCCGCCTAGTTCATCATTCGCCAGGAGTCGTTGCGGGGGACGTCAGCGAGGACGCCGTGCGCGTGGCCAGCGAACCAGCGCTCTCCGGCATCCGGCGGAACCAGGCCAAAGATGCCGGCTTCGATGAGAAGGTGCTCGCACTTGAGGCAGAGCGGACGGACGTCGCGGACCCAAGAGCGCGCCTTGAGTGGATCGCCAGTTAGGCGAGTCATGGGGACGCCGCCGATGGCCGGCTTAAGGCAGAGGCTGCACGCTACTCGCGCGGGCATCGCTCGTGCAGCTTTCGCAGCTCGAACAAGACGCCGAGGAGCCAGTCAGGTCGCATTACAGGGCGGGTGGTGCTCGGTGACGAGATCTGAGAGCTCAACCGCGCGCTTTCCCTCGTTGACTTCGTTGTGGACGCAGACGTGGGTGGCGCCGGCTTCCACGACCTGGCCTGCCTTGGCCTGGGTGGCAAGGCTCTGCTGTAGGTCCTTGGTCTGGCCGAAGAAGATGGGGTCGTGGTCACCGTTTGCGGCGCGGCGGGTGAAGACGAAGTTCCCCGGGCCGGAGAGCTCAGTGCCGATCTTGTAGACGAAGTACTTGTAGTTGCGCCCGGACTTGCCGGTCCACGGCACTTCGGCGGAGTAGTTTTCCATGTTTGCGCGCCTCCTTCAGGAGCCGGCTAGTTCGAGCAACCGGAACGAGTCCGTGACGCCAACTGTGCGCCGGGTGTCTTCGAGCGATGCGCGGCAGGGCGGGCAGCGGTTAGGCGTGCCGAAGCCGAGCTCGTCGTTGAGGCTTTGCTGTGGCGCGCTGAGGTTGAAACTGTCGGCGCAATCCAAGCAGCGAAGAAGTTTGTCATGAGTAGAAATGGTGACCCCTTATCCATTGGTGGTTCGGGTCACACGTGCCCGAGTTAGCCAGGCTAAAGCCTGCGGGGCCCAAACGTTTGTACTAAAGTCACCATACCACGCTTCACCGGTCACAAACCGTCTCTGAACGTCCCTGCGCGATGGAGTGTGTGACAAACGCCCGCTCGTCCTTGGGCGATTGTGCCGTCGGACGGGCGGGTCGTTTAGGGCGCTATGTGAGCGCGTCAGGCGCCGGCGCAACCCTCCGGCAGTGAGACGGGCAGACCGGCCTGCACTTTGAGGACGGTGATGAGGTCGACGAGATTTACGTTGCCGTCGCAGTTGACGTCGCCCTTGCGGTGATCGCTTCCCGGCGTGTCGCTGCCAGGTGCGGTGCAGCCGGCGTTCGCTTCGTCGGCGTTGGCGGCGTGGAGGAGGAGGTGAATCGCATCCTTACCCGTCGTCTGACCGTCGCAGTCAACGTCGCCGTCGATCGGGATCTGCGTGGCGGTTGGTTCTGGGGCATCCGTCGCCTCAGGTGCGTCGGTGTGCTCTGGCTCCGTCGCCTTCGGCGTGTGCGATGGTTCCGGGTGGTCGGTCTGCTCCGGCTGCTCCGTGTGTGACGGCTCCGGGTGTTCCGTGTGCGACGGTTCCGGGTGCGCCCTCTTCGTTGGCTCGGGCCGGTCCGTGTGGTCAGGCTCTTTTGTATGTGAGGGCTCTGGATGATCGGTGTGTTCTGGCTCTGCGGTGTGAGTCGGCTCGGGATTGTGCGTGCGTGTTGGCTCCGGCTCGTGCGCTGTGCCGGTTGGCTCGGGATGCGCGGTATGAGTTGGTTCAGGGTGATCCGTTGGCTCGGGCGCGTGGGTCGCCTCGGCCTCGGTGTGGGTTGGTGTGACCGAGAAGGAGCCCGATGGTTGCGTTGTGTGCTCTGGTTCGCTGGCGCCGGCGGTTGAGTCGCCGATCACGAAAACGGCAGCGACAGCGAGTGCAGCGACAAGCGCGAGAAAGACGATCGGGATGAGTGAGCCGCGAGATTTTGTAGTCATTAATCGAGGTTAGTGGATCGCTGGTAACGGCAGGGTCCGTCATCGGATACGTTAGGACGAGGTTGGGTTAAGGCGCGGGGCTCCCGGCCTGTGACGGCTGCGTTTTCCGGGAGGTGAAGCAGGTTACGAAATCCTCAAAACGACTTCTATGATCCTTCGACTTCCGGCTAATCGCTTCAATTTGACGATCGCTAATTTTGGTGCTGCCACGCATTCCTCCGCCGCGCTTGCGCACCGGCTCTTTACCCCGGCGATAGCAGTGGAGGCGAGCGTTGGAGTTGGGCTGGTCACGTGACTGGGATCGTCACGCTGTCGCCGGGCATCCCGACGACGGACATCAACAC
>JBDTOK010000116.1:0-9109 GCA_039933275.1 Chloroflexota bacterium
CTGGTTAGCGTTGCGCTCAATCTCTACGCGGGCAATGCCGGCGTCCGGCAGCAGCTTCTTGATCGCCGCGCGAATGCCGAGGTCGCCGTGCAGCATCTCCGTGTAGTTGCGATCGGCGTACCACTTAGAGTTCCAGTCGTAGATGTACCCCAGGCGGAAGCCGTGGGGGTGAACTTTCTGTCCCATTATCGGCTGTCCTCTTCGACGACGATCGTCAGGTTGCTGCGGCGCTTGTGGGTGATGTCGCCACGGCCTCGCGCACGTGGCCGCATGCGGCGCAGCTTTTCGCCGTCGCCGACCGTAGCCGTCGTTACGCGCAGTGATCGCGGGTCCATGTTGTAGTTGTTCTCAGCATTGGCGGCGGCAGAGCGCACCGTCTTGGCAACGATGCGCGCGTGCGGCGTCGGCATGAAGCGGAGAATACTCATCGCCTCGTCGACTCGCTTGCCGCGGACGTGCTCCAGGATGATGCGCGCCTTCTTTGGCGGCACCGGAGCGGAGCGGGAGAAAGCTCGTACAGCGACCACTAGCCGCCCCTACCTGCAGGCGCTGGCGCCGGGCCTGCCTTCTTAATGCCCGCTGTCTGCGCGGATTTTGAGGTGTGGCCGCGGAACGTCCGCGTCGGCGCGAATTCGCCGAGCTTGTGGCCGACCATGTTCTCCGTGATGAAGATGGGCACATGGCGACGGCCGTCGTGAACGGCGATCGTCATGCCGACCATGTCCGGGAGAATCGTGGACCGGCGTGACCACGTCTTGATCACTGTCTTCTGTCCGGATTGCGCGACAGCCATCACCTTTTTCATCAGGTGGTCGTCTACGAAGGGGCCCTTTTTCGTGGATCGTGACATTAGGACTGGTACCTCCGCCGGACGATGTACTTGTTGGAATCTTTGCGGCGCCGCGTGCGCTTGCCGAGCGTTGGCTTGCCCCATGGGCTCTTCGGGCCGGGCAGACCGATTGGGGCCTTGCCCTCACCACCGCCGTGCGGGTGGTCCACCGGGTTCATTACCGTGCCGCGTACCTTCGGGCGTCGGCCCATCAGGCGACGGCGTCCGGCGCGGCCCAGCTTGATCTGGCTGTGCTCCGAGTTACCGACCTGCCCGATCGTCGCCATGCAGTTGGCGTGGATGCGGCGCACCTCGCCCGAGGGGAGGCGGATCGTTGCGTAGTCTTCGTCGCGGCCCAGCATCTGGGCGGAGCCACCAGCGCTGCGCACAATCTGCGCACCCTTGCCGATGTGCATCTCGATGTTGTGAATAATCGTCCCGGAGGGAATGTTCCGCAGCGGCAGCGCGTTGCCCGGCTTGATCTCAGCGTCAGGGCCGGACATCACGGAGTCGCCGACTTTCATACCGGCAGGCCAGATGATGTAGCGCTTGGCGCCGTCTGCGTAGTTCACCAGGCAGATGCGGGCGGAGCGGTTCGGGTCGTACTCAATCGTCGCGATCTTGCCGGGGATGCCAGTCTTGTCGCGCTTGAAGTCGATGTCGCGCAATCGGCGTTTGGCCCCGCCGCCGCGGTGGCGAACAGAGATCTTGCCCTGGTTGTTGCGGCCGCCCTGCCGCGGCCGCGACTTCGTCAGCGACTTCTCAGGCTTCTTCGTCGTCAGCTCTTCGAACGTGTAGCCGGTGGCGCCACGGCGTCCGGGCGATGTTGGCTTAAAGATACGAATTGGCATCTCTACATACCCTCGAACAGCTCTAGCTTGTCGTCCGGCGCAAGCGTAACGATGGCCTTCTTCCAGTCCTGGCCAGCCTTCATGCGGTTGCCCCGCACGCGGTGGGACTTGCCTTTCATGACCATCACGTTCACGGCCACAACCTTCACCTCAAAGCCGATCTCAATTGCTTGCTTGACCTGCGCTTTGTTGGCGTGCTTCTGCACCTCAAAGGCGTACTTGTTCTCGCCGTGGAGGCGTGTTGCTTTCTCAGTAATCAGCGGCCGCAGCAAAACGGAGTGGGGGTTCAGTGCCTTAGGCATCCTTATCGCCCTCCTCTGTCTTCTTGGCTCGCGGCGCGCGCTTCGGCTTCTCCGCAGCACCCTCGGTCGCCGGCTTCTCAGCCTTTGCTCGCGGTGCGCGCTTGGGCTTCTCGCCCTCGGCCGGAGTTTCACCTTCGGCGTCGTCCGCCTTCTTGCGGCGGGCGGCCGGCCTCGGTGCCTCGGTCTTGATTTCGGCTGTCGCTTCGGCCTTCGGCTCGGACTTCGGTGCGCGAACTGCGCGGGCCGGCTTCTCTTCGGTCGCAGCCTCTGCCTCGGCGGCTGGGGCCTTCGCTTCGGGTTCCGGCGCTTCTACCGCAACTTCCGTCTTCGGGACGAACTTCGTCTTGCGGCCGCTAGGCGCTTCTTCTGTCTTGGCCTCAGCGGTTTCGCCTTCAGCGCGAGCGCGACTGCGTCGCGACGGAGCGGGAGCCTTCTCTTCGATCACAAGCTTCTCGCGAGGCGCCATCTTGATGCCGTTGCGAGTGTCCTTCTTGCCCCAGAGCTTCTCTGCGACGCGAACAGCGTCTTCGGTCATCAGCAGGCCCGCGTAGCTCATCATGTCGACTACGTTCAGGTAGGCCGCCGGCAGTGACTTCGTCTTCTCCATGTTGCGCACGCTGGCCAGCACCTTGCGGTCCGGCTCACCCGTCACGACAAGTACAGATCGCTCGAAGCCAACGGTTGCGAACAGGCGAATCATTTCCTTCGTCTTCGGCGCGTCCATCGACAGCGAGTCGACGACGACCAACTGGCCATCGGCGAGCTTGCCGGAGAGCGCGGATCGAATCGCCAGGCGGCGCATCTTCTTCGGCATGTCCTTGGCGTAGCTTCGGGGCTTAGGACCGAAGGCGATACCACCGCCGACGCGGTTCGGGGCGCGAATGCTGCCCGCGCGGGCGGCGCCGGTGTACTTCTGCTTGCGGATCTTGCGTGTGCTGCCCTGCACCTGTCCGCGCGTCTTCGTGCTGGCGGTACCGGCGCGCTGGTTGGCTCGCTGCGACACAAACGCCTGGTGCAGGACGCCGATGTTCGGCTCAATACCAAACACCGTCTCGTCTACATCAAGCTGGCGCAGCTCTTTGCCCTGGCCGTCCCTTACTGCAAGCTTCATTTCTTCGCCTTGTTTCGGGGTGACCTGCGTATCTTCACGATTTTGCCGTTGGAGCCCGGCACGGAGCCGCGGACCATCAGGACGCCGCGGTCGGAATCGGCGCGGACAACCTCCAGGCTCTTCACAGTCGCCTGCTCTGTGCCCATGTGGCCGCCCATCTTCATGCCCTTCCAGACCTTGCCCGGGCTGGTGCCTGAACCGACAGACCCCGGCGCGCGCAAACGGTCGGACTGACCATGCGTCTTGGGGCCGCCGCGGAAGCCGTGACGCTTAACAACGCCCGCGAAACCGCGACCGATCGTTGCGCCGGAAACGTCGACGAGCTCACCGGGGGTGAAGATTTCACAGCCGACCTTTGTGCCGGCTTCCCACTTCTCGATGTCGTCGACTTTCATCTCGCCCAGGTGGGCGAACTGGCCGAAGCCGCGCAGGTGGCCCTTCATCGGCGAGGTCACCTTCTTGCGGGTGCCGTAGCCAATCTGGACTGCGTTGTAGCCATCGGTCTTGGACGTCTTCACCTGGATGACGACATTGGCCGTCGTCTCAATCACAGTGACCGGGATCGCCTCGCCGCTCTCTTCGAACAGCTGCGTCATCCCGACCTTACGTCCGTAAATGCCTTCGATTGTCATAGCTTGATCTCAATGTCCACGCCGGACGGGAGCTGTAGCCGCATCAGCGCATCCACCGTCTTCGAGGTCGGCTCCAGGATGTCGACGATGCGCTTGTGTGTGCGAATCTCGAACTGCTCCTGGGAGTCCTTGTCGATGTGCGGGGAGCGGATGACGCAGAACTTCTTGATCTCGGTGGGTAGCGGTATCGGACCGGCAACCGCGGCGCCAGTACGCTCGGCCGCTTCGACGATCATCACCGCACTCTGGTCAAGAATGCGGTGGTCGAAGGCGCGAAGCCTGATGCGAATTTTCTGGCGTGCCATCTGTCCTTCTTTATCTCCGGACCGTTCCCCGTGTCCGGCCGCTCACTTGCTCGGCGATGGACGCTGGGACTTCCTGGTAGTGGTCGAATTCCATTGTGTAGCTGGCGCGGCCCTGTGTGATTGAACGCAGCGCGGTCGCGTAGCCAAACGTTTCCGCAAGCGGGATATGCGCGGTAATCACACGGAGATGTCCGCGGTGGTCGACATCGTTCACCTGCCCCCGTCTTGAGCTGACATCGCCCAGGACATCGCCGAAGAATTCGTCAGGGGTGGCGACCTCGACCTTCATGATTGGCTCAAGAAGAACGGGCTTGGCCCGTTTCATGGATTCCTGGATGCCCATGGACCCGGCCATCTTGAACGCCAACTCGGACGAGTCTACAGGATGGTACTTCCCGTCGACAAGCGTCACCTTGACGTCCACGCTCGGGTAACTGGCCAGAACGCCCGTCTCAAGCGCCTCGCGGGCGCCTGCTTCTGTGGGGTTGATGAACTCCTTCGGAATGGCGCCGCCAACGATCTTGTTCTCAAAGATGATGCCGCTGCCTCGCGGCAAAGGCTCAACCGATATCGTGACGTCCGCGAACTGGCCGCGGCCACCGCTCTGCTTAATGAAGCGGGCGTTGGCGGTGGCGGCCTGCTGGATCGTTTCCTTGTAAGCAACCTCCGGCCGGCCGACCTCAGCCTGCACGTTGAACTCGCGCAGCATGCGGTCGACGATGATCTCCAGGTGGAGCTCGCCCATGCCCGAGATGATTGTCTGGTTCGTCTCTTCGTTCCAGCGGGCCCGGAACGTCGGGTCTTCTTCGATGAGTCGCGTCAACGCATCGCCCATGCGCTCCTGGTCTTCCTTCGTCTTCGGCTCGATTGAGACGGCGATGACTGGTTCCGGGAACTTGATCGCCTCAAGGACGATCGGCTTGTCGGGGTCACACAGCGTGTCGCCCGTGAACGTGTTCTTGAGGGCGACAGTCGCGGCGATCTCGCCGGCCTTGACCTCCTGCAGCTCTTCGCGCTTGTCTGCGTGCATGCGGAGGATGCGGCCGAGGCGTTCCTTCTGGCCGCGAGTCGTATTCATTACATTGGCGCCCGCCTTGACCACGCCCGAGTAGACGCGGAAGTAGACGAGTCGCCCAACGTACGGGTCCGCCACGATCTTGTAGGCGAGCGCGCTGAACGGCTCGTCGACGGACGGGGCGCGCGTTAGCTCGTCACCGGTCTTCGGGTCAGTGCCCTTCACCGGAGGCACTTCGATTGGTGACGGCAAGTAGTCGATGACGCCGTCGAGCATCGGCTGGATGCCCTTGTTCTTCAGCGCGGTACCGCAGAAGACCGGGTTGACGAGGCCGGCGATAGTCGCGCGGCGGATCGCCTTCTTCAATTCGATGGCGGTGACCTCGTGCTGCTCAACGAAGCTGATCAGCATCTGGTCGTCGGACTCAGCGATCGCTTCGATCAGGTCTTCGCGGCGCTTCTTTGCTTCTTCGAGGTATTCGGCAGGGATCTCGCTCGTCACGTGCTCAATGGAGCCTTCGGGGAAGGTGTAGGCCCGCATCTCGACCAGGTCGATCGAGCCCTTGAACGCGTCTTCCTCGCCCATCGGCATCTGTACAGGCAGCGGCCGCGCAGCAAGACGCTCGCGGATGCTTTCCACGCAGCGCCAGAAGTCGGCGCCAATGCGGTCCATCTTGTTGACGAAACAGATGCGCGGGATGTGGTAGCGGTCAGCCTGGCGCCAGACAGTCTCGGACTGACTCTGCACGCCGGCGACGGCGTCAAACACAACCACGCCTCCATCCAGAACGCGGAGGCTTCGTTCCACTTCGACGGTGAAGTCCACGTGGCCCGGCGTGTCGACGATGTTGATCTGATGTTCCTGCCAGCTTGTAGTCGTGGCGGCGGCGGTAATCGTGATACCGCGCTCTCGCTCCTGCTCCATCCAGTCCATGACCGTAGTGCCGGCGTCCACGTTACCGATCTTGTGCGTCATCCCGGTGTAGAAAAGGATGCGCTCAGTAACCGTGGTTTTCCCGGCATCGATGTGAGCGATGATTCCGATATTTCGTACTTGTTCAGAGGACATAGTGTTACCGTTGTTTGCCTTGCTGTCCGCGTTGCGAACTGGTTACTTGCGCGTCATTGGCCGAACGTCCCTACCACCTGTAGTGAACGAAGGCCTTGTTGGCCTCGGCCATGCGGTGTGTGTCTTCGCGCTTTTTGATTGCTGTGCCCTGCTCGCGGTAGGCGTCGATGATCTCCGTCGCCAGCCGCTCTGACATCGGGCGTCCACTACGTCCGCGCGCCGCGCTCAGGATCCAGCGCATCGCAAGCGATGTCTGGCGGGCGGGCCGCACTTCCAGCGGGATCTGGTACGTCGCACCACCAACTCGGCGCGGGCGGACCTCGAGAATCGGCATTGCGTTGCGCATCGCCTGCTCAAAGACCTGTCGCGGCTCTTCCTTGGTGCGTTGGCCAACGAGGTCCATCGCGTCGTAGACAATGCGCTCCGCCGTGCTCTTCTTGCCGGCGTACATCACCTTGTTGATCATCGTCTGGACCAGCGTGCTGTTGTACTTGGCGTCCGGAGACGGACGGTGGCGAACGACCTTTCCGCGTCGAGGCATGGCCCTACGCCTTCCTTGACCCGTACTTGGATCGCTGCTGCTTCCGGCCGACGACACCGCCGGCGTCAAGCGCGCCACGAACGATGTGGTAGCGCACGCCCGGGAGGTCTTTCACACGGCCGCCTCGGATGAGGACAACTGAATGCTCCTGGAGGGTGTGACCTTCGCCCGGGATGTATGCGGTCACTTCCATGCCGTTGGTCAATCGCACACGCGCCACCTTCCGCAGAGCGGAGTTCGGCTTACGGGGGGTGACGGTACGCACGTTGGTGCAGACGCCGCGCTTTTGCGGCGAGCCGTTGCCGCGCAGCAGCTTGTTTGTGAGCGCGTTGTAGTGGAAACGAAGCGCCGGCGCCTTCGTCTTCTTGAGTAGAGGCTTTCGCCCCTTGCGTACCAGTTGATTGATAGTTGGCATGGCTTCCTTTATATGCGCGCTCCGGTGAACCTGGGTCTGACCCAAAGAAAAAGCCGGAGACTGCTCCCTATGACCTTGCCCGAATCCGCCTCAGGCGGACCGAACCGGTTTCTCGGTCAAGTCTTCCGACCAGTGATCGAGCGCTCGACGTCACGCTAAACGCGCGCGCCAAAGGGAAATGTTAGCGGCCTAGATACGCATTGTCAACCGAAAACGCTCGGGAACAGCCGCCCGCGGACGCTACTGCTGCGCCCAGTCAGGGATGCCGAGCGTCCCGATCGCGCCACACTTGCGTCCGAATACCGGGCTGAGCTTGAGCATATCCGGAACCGACACCTGGCCGTCGACGTTCAGGTCAAAGCGCGCAATCGGCACGGGGTTCGCGTAGCCGGACACTGTGACTGAGCCGGCGGCAATGTTCTTTCCGAAGGCTGCGCCGAACTTGATGACGTCTGGAACGGAGGCGATTCCGTCGTCGCTGAAGTCCAGGGGCCAGTTGTCTCGCGGGTCTTCGTCGTTCGCAGTCGTCGTTTGTGCGCAGGCCTTCGTCACATCGCTGCCCAGGTACGTCTCAACGGCGTCCGATTGCTTGTCGAGGTCCGTGTCCATCTGCAGCGCCGGGTGCGTCGCGCCGGACCAGGCGTTGTGTCGCGTGGCGCAACTTGGCGGCACCGTGCTGCCGCAGGTTCCGCTGTCCGCGTTGTCAGTGGTTACGCCGCCCGATACGCAGTACCCATCACCGTCGACATCTGTCCCGGCGATGCACTTGGCGACCACCTTCGTCGTCGTCAGGTAGCGGCCGTTGGCGATTGTGTCAGACATCGCGATTGTGACTGGTTGCCCGTTCTGCGTGATCGTGATCGAAGTCACTTCGCTGTCACAGGCGTCTCCGATGAGGTCGGTGTGCGGGCCGCGGTCCACCGTGTTCGTTCCGACTTCGGACTCCACCTGCGTGGCGTTGGCCACCTGCGGGCAGTTGTCCTGGCGGTTGCGGAAGCCGTCCGAATCAACGTCGTTGCCGAGCGCGGCAGGCAGGTCAGTGTCACAGGCGCTATCTATGCCGTCGCCGTCCGTATCGCCGTCGGCAAAGATGTGCGGGCTACCGAGGTTGACCTTCGTCGGGCAAGTGTCGATCGAGTTGTCATAGCCGTCCTGGTCCGTGTCGCGGACGGAGGCGTTGTACTGCATGTACAACTGCGTGCCAGACGAGGCCGGACTCGTCGCGCGGGTGAAGGTGTTGCTCGGGTCCTTGCCCAGCAGCACCGTCGACACACTCGATGGGTTGCACACCGTAGTGAGGTTTGTCGGCGAGGGGACGGTCGTAGGGTCACCGAGCACCGGAACAGTTGGCTGGCCCACGTTCGCGTTCATCATGTTATACGGCGCGGGCAATGCGGCAAGTGCACCGGCCGCGAACTGCACGACGTAGAACGGAACCCAGTCGCCGCTCGCGTCCTTGGAAAGACCACCGTAGACGGCCAACGGCGCAACAACGCTCGCTGTCTGCGCCGGGAATCCCGGGTCGAAGAGATCGAGCAGGAAGCTCGGGTAGTTCTGAATCGCGAGGCTCGCGCCCGTCGCTGTGCCGTTACCGGCATCAACCGGGGCTGTGCCGCCGCTCGGGCTCGGCGCGGAACCGACCTGCCAGCCGTCGAAGCGCTGCGGGCTGCCGGCGGGCCGGGGGTACACGATGTTGCTGGACGCGCGCGGTACGCCGAGGTTGTTCGGCAGGGCGACGTTGAAGAGGACGTAGTCGGTGATGACGCCGCTGGTGTCGCAAGCGTTGTTGACGGCGCCCACGGTCACATTGCGGCGAGTGCCGCCGATCTTCGTACCGGCCGGGATTGTGCCACCGGCGGCGATCGTGACTGTGTTCGGAACGAATGTGACGCGGGTCGCGACGTTGAGGTCAGCGCCCACAAGGTCAGTCTGTGTGTACGTGTCGGCGGTGGCGCTTGTAGCCAGGTTCTGCGCGCAGGCCGGGTTGCCCGCGATCTGCGCGTCGATGAAGCTGGCCGGCATCGCGTTGCACATGGTCAC
>JBDTOK010000117.1:0-8976 GCA_039933275.1 Chloroflexota bacterium
CCATAAGATACGGCTCTGAAGTAGTGCGCAGGCCAGAAGCAGCGGGAGAAACGCTGGGAAGACGTACCGTTCGTGCATGCGGGTGAGGAACAGGTAGAACGCCATCGTCGAGAGGCCAGTGCCCAGTGCGAGGAAGCCGATGCCGTGCGACTTTCGAAGAACGAAAATGATCGAGCTGAGGGCGGTGGCTAGCATGATGAGGCTCCACCAGCGCGTAGACAGGCCGAGGAACTTCGTTGCAACGGCGTTGTTATCGCAGGCGCCGGCGAGGTCACACTTAAATCCCATCTTGAACACGCCGCCGGTGTTCCAGAAGTTGTAGGCCCAGAACGAGTTGACTCGATAGTTGCTGACGTTGGTGGCGTTATACAGAACATTGACCAGCTTCCACGGCTGGTATTCGAAGAACGGGACGACGAGCAGAAGGACTAACAGAAGCGGATACGCGACGCATTCGAAAAGGGCGCGAGGTATCTCCGGAAACTTGCCGTCCCGGAACTTGATCGGGTTGTCACGGATAATCCAGAACGCCAGGAAAGGCAGCACCGCCACGGCCTGGGGCTTGATCAAGAAGCCGATCGAAAAGGCGATAGCGCCCGCCACAGGCCTGTGTCTCCCGACCATGTAGACGGTGAGCAACAAATAGAACGCCAGGATGCTGTCGACCTGGCCCCAGACTGCGCCGACGATCAGGGCTGGCGGGAAGAACAGGTAGATGCAGGTGGCGATGAGCTGGAGGGCCGGCTTCTGCTTATCGAGCATCTTGTACAGCAAGAAGGCAGACGCCATGTCGGCGATGATCGAGGGCAGCTTGAGGACGTATTCGTACTGGCTGTTCGTAAAGTGCAGGATCTGGTCCAACTTACCGATCAGAAGAAGGACGTACATGTAGCCGGGGGCGTAGTCCGTGAACTCGTTGGGCTGGTAGAAGTTCCAGGGGCCTTCGTGGGCCAGACGGCTGGACCAAGCGTGGAACGTGCCGATGTCGATCCCGAAGCCGTGGATGCTGGCCAGCGCCAGTCTGAGGACAAGCGCTAGGAAGGCCAGAGGCACGAGGACAGGCACGCGAACGTTGAAGTTAACGAGAGAACCAGGTAGCGGGCGGGCCTGTGCTTGCAAATTAGCCATCAGTTTAGTGAGGGGAATCTGTACAAATCGGCCATTTAGGAAATGTCCGTTCAATACTAATCGACACAAATGCGGGGGGCAATCGAGATGAGAAATATACCCAACAGCGTCTATCCCCTAAGCGGCCCCTTTGTTATATTCGCGGCAATGAACCGACGCTCAATACTTGCGCTGGCCATCATCTCCACCTTCGTCTTTGCCATAGCCGCTGCTTGCGGCAGCAGTGACGACACCACCAACGACCCCGCCAAGCTTGAGTACTCCTTTGGGCTGACTGCGCAGGTTGTCGCATCTGGCGCGGACGCTACGGCCGTGCGAGCTATCGATTTCGCGCCTGACGGTCGCATTTTCTACGCCGAGCAGTTCACAGGACAGATTCGCATCGTCAACCAGGACGGCACGCTACAGGCTGCGCCGTTCGCGACGCTACAGGTAGCCAACTGGCTAGACCTGGACTGGGGCCTGACCGGCCTCGCGCTGGACCCACAGTTCGCGACCAACAAGTTCGTCTACGCCTTCTACACCTCGAAGGTGAGTGAGAGCGTGGGCAAGCCGACGATCGTCCGCTACACGGACACGAACGGCAACGGCACGGACCAGCGCATCATCTCTGACGACTTCCCGGAGACTTTCGCCGGTCATGAGGGCTACAACGCCAACGGCGAGATTCACTTCGGCCCGGACGGTTTCTTGTACGCCAGCCTGGGCGATTACGACCAGGGAACGGCTGACACGGCGAAGGGCGGCCACCCGGAGCTCGTGAACGACCTGAAGTCGCCGATCGGCAAGATCCTGCGCCTGGACAAGGCTGACGGGACCGCCGCCGCTGGCAACCCGTTTGAGGGCATCGCCGACGATGATGCCCGAATCTTCGCCTCTGGCTTCCGCGAGCCGTTCTCCTTCACATTCGACCCAACGTCTGGCTCCCTCTACGGGACGGACAACACGACTGTCTCATGCGAGGAGCTCAACGTGATCACCGCTGGCAAAGCGTACGGCTGGGGCACGATGGGCGACTTCCCGTTCGCTAACTGCGCGGCTGGTGTCGGCGAGCAGCCGATCTACAACTTCGCACGGGAAGGCGTACAGCCGGGCGACTTCCTCTCGTTTGTCGAGTCACAGGGCATCTCGGTGCTCAAGGGCAGCAAATACACGCAACTCACGGACGGCGTCATCATCTGTGAGAGTCAGAAGTCGCTGGTAGGCACTACGCCCAGCAACGGCGCCCTTGTCCGGCTGACGATCGCCGGGACGGCAGTTTCCGCCAACGACATCATCGTCAAGGACTGCAAGGGAGCGGCCACCGTACACGACGGCGAGGTCTACTACGCAGACGGCACGCAGCTCCTGAAGCTCGTCGAGGCTGCGGTAGCCGGTACCAGCACCCAGCAAGTCCCACCAGCCGGCAGCTAAGCCACAGGCGCCCTCTTGTCCAGCAGAGGCGCACGCCGTCGCAAGCAACGTCTGAACCCAGAGCCGGAGAAACCGCGCTTCCAGATTGGCCGCACGGAGAAGATCGGGCTGGCGTTCCTTGGACTAGGCGTCGTAGCCGTACTCATCGCGGGAGTGCTCGTGCTGACGCTCAAGTCGAGCAGCAATAGCAGCACCAACGCCGACACGGACGCCATCAAAGCGCTCGCGCAGCGATCCATCGAGGTGCTGCCACAGGGCCAGTGGCCATCGCTCTACAACGACTTCACAGGCGCCTTCCAGGCACGCTGCGCTCTGGCGGACTTCACGAAGGCCGGCGAGGACAACGCAACGGCGTTAGGCGCTTCGCTGCAACAGCTCGAGTTCAAGGAACTGGATGGGCTATCGGTAACGGGCGACACTGCTGCTGGAACGATCGTCGGGCGGTACAAGAACATCCCCGGCTCGGACTACAGCATCGAAGCGGACTTCGCGCGCGAGAGTGGGGCCTGGAAGATTACGCCTGCGGGCGGTACGTCCGGCTGCCAGGCATTCAACGTCCTCGCGAAGGATACGACCGCGCCGACAGCGACGCTTCCCGCAACGCCCTAGGCTTCGGGAGGGCCAGCGCTCGGTCCGCCGCCGGGCTTCCGCATCCTGACGACCGCCCACGCTCCGCCACCGGCGACGGCCAGGACGACTACGCCCAGGATCACCCAGACGACCGTGTTCGAGCCGCCGCCGTCATTGGAGTCAATGCCGCCTGCGCCTTCGGTTGGGGCGCCAGTGCGGACTGCCGTGCCGCCCGTACGAGGCGCTGAGGAGCCCGTGGCGCCGGTCGCGCCAGGAGAGGCTCCCCCAGAGGCTTGGCCCGTGCTGCTACCGCCTATGTTGGGGAGGCTCGGCTCGCCTGCGCCGGGCGTGCCCATCGGTGTCGGCTCTGAGGTGCGCGGCGTAACGGGGAAAGGCGAGGCGGTACCGCTTGCGGGTGCACCGCCGGCGATGCAGACACGCCCGTCCTGAACGAGCGCGTTGGTCTCGTCGCCGTTGGAGTCGGCGTGGATGAGGATGCGCAGTCGCAGATCGGAGCAAGTGCCCGGTCCGCCAACTGCGTGAAACGTTATGTCAGCTAACTTCGACTCGTTGACGAGGCCCTTCTGGCTGCGTGAGAAGAGGACCGCGCCCAGCATCTTCACGGTCTCGTCGGTGCCGTCCTTGTTGTCGTCCGTCACCTGGCAGTCGAAGGCGCCCACTGCCCCACCAGGTGTGCTTATCGAGACGCAGTCTTCCGTCTGGGCTGAGACAACGGCCGGATCGAACGTCAGCTCGATCACCCACGCTGAAAGCGTCTGCTCCGGCGGGTCATCGACGACGCCAATGTGGAAGGTACCGCCGGGCGCTACCGCGACGCCGCTAGGGTCCGTGCGAACCGTGTTGTCCTGCGCGTGCGCGACTGGAGCTGCACCAAGGGCCAGGAGGAGGAGAAAGAGAATGGCTCCGACCGGGATCGCCGGCCGGAGCCAATTCTCTTGCCTATTCATACTGTGAGAGCGCTACCGCTCGGTTCGCTAGGACACCGTCACTGTTGCGCCGACGTCCGGACAAGGCTCGGTCTGGCTCAGCGCGGGCTGCTCCAGCACGCTCTTGAGGATCGCCTGGCCATCGCGCGGGCCAATGCTGCCGTTGCAGTCTACATCGGCCCAGATTCGGCTGGTGCCATCGACCGTGACCGTCGCACCGGCGTCTGGGCACGGCTCAGTCTGGCTCAGCGCAGGCTGCTCCAACACGCTCTTGAGGATGGCCTGACCGTCACGAGGACCAACGCTGCCGTTGCAGTCGACATCGCCCCAAATAATGCTCTGGCCGGATGAAGCGACGATGTTGATCTGGCCGTTTGTGGTGGTGGGCGTTGGTGTCTCGCCGTTAGGCCCGAGGAACGAAGTGACTGTTGTCGTCAGCGGGGTGTTTGTGCCCGCGGCGCCAATCGCCTTGAAGGTGAACGTCGCAACGGTCTTCGGGCTGGTTAGACCCTTCGCAGTGCCGTTGTCGTTGACGACGTAGCCACCGAAGGCTACTGCCGTGTCGTCCACCTGGTCGGCGTTGGTGTCCTTGGTGTCGCAACCGTATGCATCTGCAGCAGCCGGGTCATCGTTCGGGACTGTGCAGATCGGGTTGCCGGAGCCGTCCGTGGCAACCTGCGCAACGGTTGGGTCGTACGCGATCTGGATGATCCAGATGCTGGTGCCGGCTGCTGCGGGGGTGAGGTCAACTGTGACATCGCCCTGACCGCTGACGCCGATTTCCTTCGGGTTGGGGTTCACGGCCACTGATCCGTCCCCGCCTGCGAATGCGGTGCCGGAGCCTGTCAGAGACAAGGCCCCCACTGCGAGCGCCAAGACCGCCAGCGCTCCGGCGGACCTCCACCAGATTGCCTTCTTAAAGCTCATCCTGTGCCTCCTGTTCTGGGCGACTATCCTAGTGTTTTGCGGTTTGCCCGTGGTGTTCTCTGGTTCTGGCCGGAGATCCACGGCGGGTGAGTCTGGCAAAACCGGCGGGTTCTTGATTCGTCCTGGTTGACCGCGTCCATGTTCATGCGGGTGAACGCTTCGCAACACGCCTGCTGCTTACTGATGGCAAAGTTTATCAAACGAGATTCCCTTTGCAAACGATTTCTGCAGGGAAAACGGCAGATTCTTTGGGTTATCCAATAACCGGTTCACAAGGGGGAAAGAGAAGGGCTCCGCCTTTTCAGACGGAGCCCTTCTCAATTTGCGAGTTACCGAGGACTAGTTAGTTGTCCTTGCGGGAGCGGGACATTGTCCACGCACCAGCAGCGACGATAACCAGGCCAGCGGCCGCGACCAACCAGGTCAGGTCAGACGTGTCACCGGCAGGACCACCCGTCTGCGGAAGCGCCTTCGGCGTCGGTGAAGCAGTGGCCGAACCAGGAGCCGGCGTCGCGGTGGCCGTAGCAGCCGCCTCGATGCAGACCTTGCCGTTGGTGATGGTCGGCGTGGGGATAGCCGTGCCCGTGCCGTCCTCAAAGTGGGTGGCTGCGATCGTGAGATCACTGCAACCCGTTGTCAAGGCAGCCGCAGCCGTCACCGTGATGGTGCCGATTGTCTGGTTACCCGTGAGGCCCGTGGCGCTGCCATCAGCACCGGCGAAGCGGACTACGTTACCGGAGACGATGTTGCAACCGCCGCCCGGGATTACGTTGGCGCACGTTGGCACACCAAGCTTCGCGGCGTCAACTGTGATGTCGAACTGCCAGTTGCCCAAACCGGTCGGGGACGATTCGCTGAACGTAACTGTTGCCGTACCGCCAGCCGCAACGTTTTCCGTTGTGCCGGAGATGGTGCCCGCTGCAAACGCCGATGAGGCGAAGAGCAGGAGCGCGGCGAGAGCTACGACCACCCCTACGGTGATTGTGCCCAGACCCAGCGTTGTTTGCTTGGTCATATTTCGTTCTCCTCCTTCTTGACTGGGTTGCCTTTCTTAGGTCCGCTGATTGGATTAACAGTGAGGAGGCGGGGGTTCCCGCCTCCTCACTGTAAGCGTTTTAGGGTATCGAAATAACCTGTAGCGAAACCTGGCTCCCGACATCCGGACATGGCTCCGTCTGGGAGACCGCTGTCTGGTTCAGGACGTTCTTCAGGTCGGCCTGACTGTCGCGCGGAGCGATTGCGCCGCTGCAGTCCCAATCCGCCCAGTTCAGGGTGGTGCCGGCAACGATGACTTGCTGGCCAAGGCCAGGGCACGGCTGGTTCACGCTCAGCTCAGGCTGCTCAAGAATGCGCTTGAGGATGGCCTGTGCGTCGCGCGGTGCAACTGTGCCGTCGCAGTCCGTGTCGCCCCAGGTCAGGGTGAGCATGAACGGCGTTGGCGTCGGGGCCTCTGTCGGCACCGGTGTCGGGACTGGTGTTGGGTTGATGTCGGTCGTGTCGAACGTCACGGTGCCCTCAGGGTCGAAGGCCGTGATGATGACGTTGACCGGGTTGAGCAGGCTCTCACTGACGTGGATCCAGGCCTGGCACTCGCCGGAAGCAAGCACTGGCTCGACTGTGATACCGCCGGCCGCGATGCCGTCATTGAGGTTCGTGTCGAAGGTGACAGTCGAAGCCTGCTTGCCATCTGCGGAGACGACACCATCAGCTTCGGCGTCGTTACCGTTGACGTCCGGAACGATGACGCCCGTGGTGGAGTCGATGCGGAAGTTGACAGTCTCACCAAGCACCGGGTGCAGGCTTGAGCTGTCGCCGCAGAACCCATCGCGGTCGGTCACGTGAAGGACGACGTAGTGGAACTGGCCTGTGGCGTCGAACGGATCAGGCTCAACTGTGACTTCCTTGATTCCGCCCCACGTCCAGTCGATGGTCACGTCGTTGGACAGCTCTGCGAAGTGCTTGCGCTTGTCCGGGTAGTCAGCGAGCGCGCCAAGCGTGCTGCTGCCAACCAGGTCGCCAGACTCGCAGTAGAAGCCATTGAGCAGAACGATCTTGTGCGGGTTGGCCGTCGGCGTTGTGGTGTCACACTCGTCGAAGGACAGGTTCGCGTCTCCGTTGACCCAGGTGAAAGCTTCACCGTGGTTGTCGGAGTAGACCTTGGTCAGCAGGTAGCCGCCCGTGGGGACGCCTACGCCAACCTCGTTCGGGCATGGGTCGCTGTTCGTGTTGTCGACAGCGGGGCTGTTCGGGTCGAAGAACAGGCCGTTGCCGTCAGCGCCACAAGAGACGACTTCCGGACCGTGGTCAGCAAGGCTGGACCAGAAGTGGTACGGGCCGCTCTTGCCACCGGAGGCGCCCCAGCTGTTCCACTGGTAGCCTTCCAGGTCGGCGTTGATCGGAGCGATCCACGGCTCGGCCGGGATCATCGTGTCGTAGTACTGGTTGCTGTTGCTGAGGTACACGTCAGCCTTGTCAGCACCGGTGAGGAAGCCGGAACCCGTCAGCAGGAAGCGGATCAGGGCCGGCGGCATCGGAGCGTCCCAGGCGTCAATGATGCCGTCAGGGAAGACTGTCTCGCGGCAGTCGTAGGTCAGGCCGCCCGTGAGGCAGTTGGCGCTTACGCCAGCGTCTGCCGGGGTGAGCGGGGCCAGGCTGTCGTCGCAGAGGTCAGACGGGCCGACGATGCCATTGTTGATGGACTTGACCAAGCCATCGAGCAGGCTGAACGGACCGGCTGCGCCACCGCTGAGTGTCTGACACCCAAGCGTGTTGGTGGAGTAGTTGCGGCTCGGAGCCTTGCTGATCTCGAAGTTCGGCCGGGTCTCTTCCGGTACGCCGTTGCTGGCGGTTGACGTGGCGTCGTTCAGTCCTGCGGACTTGCCGCCGGCCTTGAATGCCCAGTCATCCGGGAAGATGCAGCGGTTGGCCGGGAGGAACTCGCCGTTCTCGCCAATGCCAGAGTCACGTGCCGGGCAGTTGTCCGTGTTGACCCAACCGCGAACGCGGACGCGGGCCAGAACATCAGCCGAAACGTTTGCTGTGAGTGTTGTGACGTCGTCTGAGCTGTCCTGGATGTCAGCGGGGCTACCACTTGGTGAGCCGTGGATGTTGCTGTCTTCCGGAACGATGCTGAGATCAACGCTCTCAAACTTGAGGAAGTAGATCACGAACGGAACCTGCTGACTGCGGGGTGTGGAGTTACCGACGTCGTCGTTGTCGTTCACGACGTACGAGGAAACGTCAACCTCACCCTGGTCTTCAGATTCGTACATGATCCGACTGGTGCAGTTGCTGTTCGGGTCGGTGACGCCGTCCTGGTTGTCGTCACGTGCGTCTGTGGCGACGTGGGCGATTGCGTCATCGTTTGTCTGGTCGATGTCGTGAGCGCTACCAACCAGCGCTGCAGTGAAGCCACCAGGGCCGTCCTGCTTGCTGTACTGAACACCGAAGCGCTCTTCGCCCTGACCGTGCTCACCAAGAGCGGCCGGGTCAACGAGGCACTCGCCAGTGGTCGGGTCGCCCCAGTAGTGCTCAAGGATTACGCGCTGGCCAGCCCACGCCAGGAGCGGCGTCTTGCTGGTCGGCGGGCCAACTGTGAACTCGACACAGATTGTCTCCGTGCCAACGCTCGCCAGCGGCGGGCTGTGGAAGAGGTTGTCTTCGATTGTGTCGATGTCGACACAGACGATGGCGTTCGGACCGCAGTCAGCGTTGCTGGCGTTGGTGTCGATCGAACCGTCGTTGTTCGGCAGGATTTCGAAGCCAACACCCTTGTCGCTGCTCAGAACCGTGGCGCTGTCGCCAGGGGTGAGGATGATGACATCGCCAGTCGTCGGGTCTTCCAGGCGGACAGAACCGCAAGGACCACTGACTGAGTATGTCTGCTGCGCACCATCAACCGGGCCTGTGTAGGCGCCACCGGCGTCTGCGTGGTGACCCATGGTGTAATCAATGAAGCCGCGGCCATCGGCCCTCACGAACGTGCCATTGG
>JBDTOK010000118.1:0-8971 GCA_039933275.1 Chloroflexota bacterium
TCTGCCCGAAGTGCGTCGTCTTCACGGACGTCGGCGCGCGCTGCCCCACCTGCGCCCCGCGCCGCAAGCTCCCCCAGCTCGAGCTCAACCCCATCTACTTCGCGCGAGGCGTCGGCGCCTCCCTCGTCTCCGGCGCAATCGTCGGCGCACTGTGGGGCCTCATCGTCCCCAACCCGTACGGCCTGATCGCCGCCTTCATCGGTGCCGCCATTGGCTACGCCGTCGGCGAATCCGTCTCACTCGCCACCAACCGCAAAGCCGGCACCGTCCTGCAAGCAATCGCCGCCGTCGGCGCAGTCCTCGCCTACTTTACCCGCAACGTCGTCGCCGGCTACGGCATCCTCCCCTCCGGCGACACCTGGGGCCTCGTCGCCGCCGCCGTCGCCGTCTTCATCTCCATCGGCCGCGTAAAGTTCTAGCCGCAAACCCAAACTCACTCGCGCTCCCCCCGGCTGCCGCAACCTTCTCAGCGCCCGCCCGATTCCCTAAACCGGGGGGCAGCCTTCAGGCTGACCAAACAACATCGCGCCACCAAACGCCATCACGCAACCACCGGCCAACCAAACCCTCTGTCATCTGAGCGACACCACCATCCGCACGCAGCCAAAACACCACCACGCGAAGGACCCGGAGTGGGCAACCTTCTGCGCTGGACAACCTCGCACCAACTCCGCCAACCAATCCCGCACCAACGCGCAGCAAGGTGTGCAAAACCAACGTCCGACAACATACGCGCTAAGCGGTGCAGTGAAGGGAGGCGAAGCCTCCATACCGGGGGTCTGGGGGTGTCCCCCAGTTCTTTTTCCTAAGGGGAGGGGCGGTGCGAGGGACCTACACTCGCAAAATCGCGACCACGATCAGCCCAAGCACCAGCGCCCCACCAATCGCCACAATCCGAAAAACCTCACCCTGGACGTAGCTGTAGTCCCGTCGCACATGACGCTCCGCGCGCTCATGCGCCGTCTGCGGTCGCATCCCCGCGCGAGTCAGCTCGCGCTCCTCCACCGCAATCGCCGTCTTCGCCTCAGCGTCATCCAGCGATTCCTCTTCCCAGCCGGCGTCCCCGGCAACCTGCACCGGCTCCGGCACGTCTGACGGCGCAGACTCAAACTCATACGGAATCTTCCGGACCTTGCGCCGCTTCGTCGTCGTGTCTGGCGGCCTGTGATACTTACGTGATGGCAATTGTTATCTGTTCTCCCGTCGAAAAGTCCATGTCATTATACGGAACGCCCCGCCGCTGAGTCACGGCGTTCGTTGACCGCGCCCGCCCCCCACGTCTAGAATCGGTAAGTACGGCCCCGTGGTGTAGCGGTTAACATGCCACCTTGTCACGGTGGAGATCGTGGGTTCGAATCCCATCGGGGTCGCCATACAGAGCACCTGATCCGCCAGCCTTATGTCTGGCGGATTTTTCTTGTTGAGCCCCCAAGTAGCGTCCTCCTAGTTGAAAACGATCACGGAGCGTGCCACCTCGCCGGCCTTCATCGCCCTGAACGCCTCGTTGACATCCTCCAGCTGAACGCGACGGCTGACCATCTCCTCAAGGTGCAAACGGCCCTGCAAGTAGAAGTCGATGTAACGGGGGATATCGACGCGGAATCGGTTGGAGCCCATGATGCTGCCCTGCATCTTGCGCTCGCTCAGCAGCAGCATCGCGGGCAGCTCGACCTTCTCCATCATCGGGAGCATCCCGATTACAGTCGCAGTGCCGCCGTTGTTCAGGCACTCGAACGCCTGCTCCGCCGTCTTCTTCATCCCAACCGCCTCGAACGAGTAGTCGACGCCGCCGCCCGTCATCTCGCGGATCGCCTGCACAGCGTCGCGGTCCGAAGCGTCCACGGAGTCCGTCGCACCCATCTCCCGCGCGAAGCCGAGCTTGGACTCAACGACGTCGACGGCGATGATGCGGCGCGCTCCCGCAATCCGTGCGCCCTGGATGGCCGCGAGTCCAACGCCACCCGTTCCGAACACAGCCACGGTCGAGCCCGGCTCAACGCGCGCAGTGTTGAGCGCAGCACCGACGCCGGTTAGCACGCCGCAGCCGATCAGCGCGACGATGTCCAGCGCCACGTCGTCGCGGATCTTCACGATGGCGTTCTCGTGCAGAAGCATCTTCTCGGCGTAGCTGGAGACGTTAAGAAACTGGTTGACCGGCTTGCCATCCTGTGAGAGCCGCGGGGTCTCGTTCGGAGCGCGTTTCGTTTCCGGGTTCGCGCAACGGTTGGGGTGGCCCGTGAGGCAGTCGTTGCAGTGCCCGCAGAAGACGGACAAACAAGCGATGACGTGGTCGCCAACCTGGAAGTCGGTCACGTCCTCACCGACGGCCTCCACCATGCCGGACGCCTCGTGGCCGAGCACGGCCGGCGGCGGGAACATCCACAACCCCTCGACGAAATGCAGGTCCGAGTGGCAAACGCCGCTCGCTACCGTCTTCACCAGCACTTCGCGGCGCGCGGGTTTGTCGACTTCGACATCTTCAATGGTCAGAGGCTGGTGTGGCCCCCGGAAAACTGCTGCTTTCAAGTTGGTGCTCCCTCCGTTACTTTCGCGCTCGATACTGTCGTGCCTCTGCTGACGCGTAGCCAACTATACATCGCCGTCGCGCAATGACGCCGTCTCGCCGGGCCAGGCGCCCACTTCGCGTTACGACGAGAGCGTGCTGCCCGCCCCCGACATCGCCTACGCAAGCGTCTCGTCGTAATCGATCTTGCCGCCGGTGATCAGATCGCGGAACCAGTATCCACTGTCCTTGATGACGCGCCGCTGTTCGTTCTCGAAGTCGCAGTAAACAATGCCAAACCGGTGCGCGTACCCCGCCGACCACTCGAAGTTGTCGAGCAAGCTCCACGCCAGATACCCGCGCACGTCGCAGCCTTCGTCCAGCGCGCGCGCCACCTGCCCAACGTACCCGTTGTAGTATTCGATGCGCTCAGCGTCGTGCACCCGGCCGTCGGATCCGGGCGCCGTGTCGTAGCAGCAACCGTTCTCGGTAATGTAGATCGGCAGGTGCCCGTAGTCGCGGTCGATGCGCTTGATCGCCTGGTAGATCGCCGCCGGCCAGATCTCCCAGCCGTTGCCGGTGCGCGGCCCCGGTCCCTCCACGCGCTCCAGCCCAAGGTTGCGGTCAACATCTCGCGCGCGGGTAATCGTCCGCGAGTACAGGTTGATTCCGATGAAGTCGTACTTGGAGCGCATCGCTTCCATGTCGCCCGGCCGCACGTCCATCCGCTCCAGCGCGCGCTCCTGGTCAACGTAAGCGAGCGGGTACTCGCCGGTGAGGATGGGGTGCAAGAACCAGACGTTGTTCCAGTTGTGCAAACGCTCCGCAGCCGCGCGATCTTCCTCGCTGTCCGACGCCGGATAAGTCGCAGACATCGAGAACGCGTTGCCAACCGCCTCCACCTTGCCCGTCGCACGCATCGCACGCATCGCCTCCGCCTGCGTCAGGTTCGCAATGTGCGACGACCTCATCGCCAGCGCGGTGTCGCGCACGCCCGGCGCGAGGTAGCCGTAAAGATAGCCCGGGTACACGAAAACCCACGGCTCGTTGAACACCATCCACTTCTTCACGCGATCTCCCAGCGCGTTCACCATCGTCTCGGCGTAACGCGCGAAGTGGTTCACGATGTCGCGGTTCCCCCACGCGCCCTCATCTTCGAGCGCTTGCGGCAAGTCCCAGTGAAAGAGCGTCGGGAACGGCATGATGTCGTTCGCCAACAACTCATCGACGAGCCGGTTGTAGTAGTCCAGCCCCTTCTGGTTGACCGCTCCCTTGCCGTCCGGAAACACCCGCGACCACGAGATGCTGAAGCGGTACGTGTTCATGCCAAGCTGCTTCATGATCGCGACGTCCTCCGCGTAACGGTGGTACTGGTCGCACGCCACGTCGCCCGTGTCGCCGTTCATCACCTTGCCCGGCGTGTGCGAAAAGCGGTCCCAGATCGACTCGCCCTTCCCGTCCTCGTTCCACGCCCCCTCCACCTGGTACGACGCGGTCGCCGTCCCCCACAGAAAGTCCTTCGGAAAGCGAACCATCTTCACGATCGCGTCCATTTTTCAGTAGTCATAGCGTCCCTCTTCGCCTCTTCGTTTTGTGTCATCTCGACCAACCCCATAAGCGCCACCAGGGCACAGTCGAACCATCGTGATACCGCGAGCTCATTTGCTAGATAACGAGAGCGGAGAGACCCGTCGCCGCTCCTCTAGAAAACGTAACGTCCCTCCACCCCGTCGAGCAGACTCACCCGCGAATCATATCGGCTAGCAACCAGTCCCGCACCCAATCCCAACGTAGCCGGGGCTTTCCAGCCCCGGCTCCCACCACCAGCCAAACCAACCCAAACCTCACCCCAAGCCCCACCAGTGTGCCCCTCGCCCACGAAGTGCGTGTCCGCCTCAGGAGGAGGAGAGGGGTTAGAGGTGAGACTTGCCCCTAACCCCCCGCCTACGCAACCATGTACCCAGCCCCAAGGGCCCCGAAGGAGACACACATGGAATTCCGATTCTCACCGCAAGAAGACACCCTGCGCGCCGAAGTCCGCGGCTTCCTCCGCGACACCCTCCCCGCCGAGGGCGTCGGCACAACAGTCGCGCCCGACGGCCTCACCGGCAGCGACGAAGAGTGGGCCTTCTCGCTCGCCTTCAACAAGAAGCTCGCGGAGCACGGCTGGATCGCCCCCGCCTGGCCCAGCCAGTACGGCGGCCTCGACGCCACCTATATCGAGCAGCTCATCTTCAAAGAGGAGTTCGCCTACCACCGCGCGCCGGACGGCGGCCGCGTCTTCGGCATCGACATGCTCGGCCCCGTCCTCATGGTCCACGGCAACGACGAGCAGCGCGCCCGCTTCCTCCCCCGCCTCACTCGCGGCGAAGACGTCTGGTGCCAGGGCTTCAGCGAACCCGGCTCCGGCTCCGACCTCGCCAGCCTCCGCACCACCGCAGAAAAGGACGGCGATGACTACGTCGTTAACGGCCAGAAGATCTGGACCACCGGCGCCCACCGCGCCGACTGGATCTTCGCGCTCGCCCGCACGGACCAGGACGCGCCCAAGCACAAGGGCATCAGCTTCCTCATGATCGATATGAAGTCCCCCGGCGTCGAAGTGCGCCCGCTCATCAACATGGCCGACAGCCACGAGTTCAACGAAGTCTTCTTCGATAACGTTCGCGTGCCCGCCACCAATCGCGTCGGCCCCGAGAACCACGGTTGGTACGTCGCCATGACCCTGCTCGACTTCGAGCGCTCCAACGTCGGCGCCGTCGCCGCCGGCCGCCGCACCCTCGAAGACCTCGCCGTCTACATGCGTGAGACCGGCATGAACGGCGCCGCCGGCAAGCGCGCCAAGCAAACAATGGCTGATCTCCAGACTGGCGTCGAAGTCGGGCGCATGTGGGCCTACCGGATCGCCTCCATGCAGCAGGCGGGCCGCGTCCCCAACTACGAAGCGTCAGTTGCCAAGGTCTACAACACCGAGCTCAACCAGCGCATCTACAACTTCGCCATGAACCTCCTCGGCCCCTATGCAGAGCTCGCGCCCGGCTCCAAGTACGAAAAGCTGCGCGGCCGCCTCTCCAAGGAATACATGGAAAACACCGCCACAACCATCTACTCAGGCACCTCCGAAATCCAGCGCAACATCATCGCCCAGCGCGGCCTCGGCCTCCCCCGCTAACCCCCGCCTCTCCGCAGACAAAGAGTAGCCGGGGCTTTCCAGCCCCGGCTCCAGACGCTCGTCACGGCCACGACCCATATCCGTGTGTATCAGGCGCACAAACTACAGTTCCCCTTGTGGGTCAGGGCCCCAGCCCTGACCACCCAACGCCAGGGCTACGCCGGCAACGCCATCCCCAAACCCAACCAGCGTGCCCCTCGCCCACGAAGTGCGTGTCCGCCTCAGGAGGAGGAGAGCGGTTAGGGGTGAGGGCAAGCGCCGTCAGCGCGCGCTAACCGCCGCCGCCTCCGTCACCACCAACTCCGAAACCATGCCCTCCGCAAAGTGACTGATCGAATGCCCCTTCCAGTTCTCCGCAATATCGCACTCTAGCTCGTACGTCCCCGCCTCCAGGTTCACCGTCAGCGACTCGCTCTCGCCGCTCTGCAGCACCCGGCTGCGCGCCACAACCTTCGTCGGCGCGCCGTCCACCATCCGGAAAACCACCAGGTCGTGCGTCTCGCCCGGCTCATTCCCGCTCGCGTGCCCGATCTCCTTCTTGTGCTCCACCACCAGCGTCGTCTCCCCAGCTTCGATCGTGCTGCGCGAAGTGTCGATCTGGAAGTTCGATAGCTCGACGCGCACGTCGCGTGGACCAAGCGCGGCCTCCGACTCGAACCAGCCGTTACGCATACCCGTGAACACCGCCAGCGGCACCACCAGCACGATCACCGCCGCGCCCATCGCCAGCGCCGGCGCTGATCCCGATAGCGAGAACTTGCGCGCCGAAGTCGTGTACGGGTTGCCGCTGCGCTCCGCGATCACTCGAGCCTTCCCGCGCAAACGCAGACTGTTCGACATCACCGCCACCGACGAAAACGCCATCACCCCGCCCGCGAACACCGGGTTCAGCAGCCCCAGCGCCGCGACCGGTATCGCTATCACGTTGTACCCGAACGCCCACACCAGGTTCTGCTTGATCGTCGTTAGCGTCTGCCGGCTCAGCGACACCGCCTCCGCCACCTTGCTGATGTCACCGTTCAGCAGCGTGATGTCCCCCGCCTCGATCGCCACGTCCGTCCCCGTGCTCATCGCGATCCCAATGTCCGCTTGCGCGAGTGCCGGCGCATCGTTCACGCCGTCGCCAACCATCGCCACCACCAGCCCCTGCGCCTGCAGCGACCGCACCAGCTCAATCTTATCCTCTGGCCGCGCACCCGCACGATACTCTTCGATGCCGGCCGCCTCGGCGATGCGCGCCGCCGCTCGCTCGTTGTCGCCCGTCATCATGATCACACGCAACCCGAGCCCGCGCAGCGCCGCAATTGCCCGCGGCGCCGACGCCTTCATCTCGTCCGCCATGCCTATCACGCCCGACGCCACGCCATCGATCGCAGCGTAGATCACCGTCCGCCCGCCGCTCTCCAACCGCTCCGCCTCCGCGCGGATCTCGTCGTTCAGCACGATCCCCTGCTCTTCAAACAGCCGCGCGTTGCCAGCAAAGATTCGCTTGCCATCGACCGTTGCCGCAACACCACGCGCCGTCAGCGACTCGAAGTCCGTCGCCGCGGGTAGCGTATACCCCGACTCCACCGCCGCGTCCACGATCGCCCGGCTCAGCGGGTGATCACTGTTCTGTTCCGCCGCCGCAATCAGCGTCAGGAACGCCTGCTCGGACATTACGCCCAGCGGTATGACCTCCGTCGCCTGCGGCCGGCCTTCCGTCAACGTCCCGGTCTTGTCCAGCACGATGACGTTCAACCCGCGCGTCCGCTCCAGCACCTCCGCGTTCTTCACCAATATCCCGCGTTCGGCCCCGATCCCCGTGCCCACCATGATCGCCGTCGGCGTCGCCAGTCCCAGCGCGCACGGGCAAGCGATCACCAGCACCGCCACCGCCGCTCGCATCCCGCTGATCCACGAGCTGTCGCTCCACACGTGCGCCGGCGACGTAAACAAGCCCCAGGCCACGAACGTCCCCAGAGCGATCACGATGACGGCCGGCACGAACACCGCCGCCACCTGGTCCACGACCTTCTGTATCGGCGCCTTCGACCCCTGCGCTTCTTCCACCATCTTCGCCATGCGCGCCAGCGTCGTCCCCGCCCCAACCGCCGTCACCTCGAAGCGCAGCACGCCGTTCTGATTGATCGTCCCTGCGATGATCGCATCGCCTTCCCGCTTCTCGACGGGAATCGATTCGCCCGTGATCATCGCCTCGTCCACTGTGCTGTGACCCTCGCGCACGATGCCGTCCACCGGCACCTTCTCGCCTGGCCGCACGATCACGACGTCCCCCGGCGCCACGCGTCCGATCTCGACCTCAACTTCCGCCCCGTCGCGGAGCACCCGCGCCGATTTCGCCGACATTCCGAGTAATTTCTGAATCGCCGAAGACGCCGCGCCCTTCGACCGTTCCTCGAAATACTTGCCCATCGTGATAAACACCAGCACCGCCACCGAAACGTCGATGAACATCTCGTACGGCTTGTTGAACACGATGACCCACGCGCTGTACACAAAAGCAACCGTCGTCCCCAGCGCGATCAGCACATCCATGTTCGGGTTGAGATGCCGCAGCGAGGCGAACGCGCCCTTGTAGTACCGCCATCCCAGCACGGCCTGCACCGGTGTCGCCAGCGCCAGCACGATCCAGGCGTGCAGCCGCACGTCATCGTTGATGTACACCCCGGCGACGTCCATCGACATCGCCAGCACGACCACCGGTATCGCCAGAAGCGATCCAAACAGCACCAGCGCCAGCGTCTTGCGCGAGTGCGCGTCTCGCTCCGAGTCGCGGTCGTTGTCCGGCGACGATTCCTTCGCGCTGTAGCCAGCCTTCTCCACAGCAGCCATCAGCGTCTCCAGCCGCACCGAGTCGCCACTCGTCACCATTGCCGTCTCGCTCGCGAAGTTCACGTTCGCCAGCTCCACGCCTTCCACCTTCGAAAGCGCCCGCTCAACTCGCCGCACGCACGAAGCGCACGTCATCCCGCTAATATCAAGTGTTGTCGTCTTTTGCGTTGCCATCGGTTTAGTTCCCTGCCCGCGCGGCTGTGTGCCGCGCCACTCTAACGAAGCGCTGCCTCGTACCCTTCTTCTTCGACCGCCTCAACGATCTGCTTGTCGTCGAACTCCCCCTCAACCCGCGCCGCCTTCGACGCCAAGTCGACCTTCACCGCCGTAACGCCCGGCACCTGCTGCAACGCCTTCGTCACATGCTGCACGCAGTTGTCGCACGTCATTCCAGTCACCTCGAACATCTTCTCTGCCATCGCCGTCCTCCTACTTTCGTCGCCAGTTCATTTCCGTACCTA
>JBDTOK010000119.1:0-8893 GCA_039933275.1 Chloroflexota bacterium
CGAGGCTTATGTCGACCAGGCCCGCCACGCCACCGAAATCGAACGCACCTCCACTGACCGCGAGAAGACCGGCGTCTTCACCGGCGCCTACGTCACCAACAACTTCAACGGCCAGAAGGTGCAAGTCTGGATCGCCGACTACGCGCTCCTCTGGTACGGCACCGGCGCCGTCATGGGCGTCCCCGCGCACGACCAGCGTGACTTCGAATTCGCGAAGAAGTTCGGCCTCGATGCGCCCGTCGTCATCTCCCCGCCGGGCTGGCAGGGCGAGGCATTCGAGGCAGCCTACACAGCCCCCGGCACGATGGTGAACTCCGCCCAGTTCGATGGCACACCAAACGAGGACGCCAAGCGCGCCATCATCGACCACGCCGAAAAGCAAGGCTGGGGCAGCCGCACGATCACCTACCGCATCCGCGATTGGCTGATCTCCCGCCAGCGCGCGTGGGGCACTCCAATCCCGATGATCTACTGCTCCACCGACGGCGTCGTCCCCGTCCCCGAAGACCAGCTCCCCGTCCGCCTCCCCGACGACGCCGAGTACCTTCCCTCCGGCGATTCCCCGCTCGCTCGCCACGAAGGCTTCGTGAACGTCACCTGCCCCGTCTGCGGCCAGCCCGCGAAGCGCGAGACCGACACCATGGACACGTTCATGGACTCGAACTGGTACTTCGTGCGATACCTCAGCCCCCAATACGAAAACGCCCCCGTTGATCCCGCGCTCGCCGCTCGCTGGCTCCCCGTCGATCAGTACACCGGCGGCGCTGAGCACGCCGTCATGCACCTGCTCTACGCCCGCTTCTTCTGGAAAGTGATGCGCGATATCGGCATCGTCAGCGGCCCGGAGCCGTTCCTCAAGCTCTTCAACCAGGGCCAGATCCTCGGTCCAGACGGCCAGCGCATGTCCAAGTCCCGCGGCAACGTCATCGCCCCCGACGACCAGGTCAAGCAGTTCGGCGCCGACGTCTTCCGCAACTACCTCATGTTCATCGGCCCGTGGGAAGACGGCGGCCCCTTCGGCACCAGCGGCATCTCCGGCATCGAGCGCTGGCTCGGCCGCACCTGGAACCTCGCGATCACTGAGCCGCGCTTCGGCCAGGAAGACCCCGCCGCCGTCACCGAGATGCGCCGGCTCACCCACCAGACCATCCAGAAAGTCACCGCCAACTTCGACAACTTCCGCTGGAACACCGCCATCGCCGCGCTGATGGAGATGACCAACGGCCTCTCCCGCGCCCGCGAGACCGGCGCCGTCGATCGCGCCGCCTGGGACGAGGCCATCGATACGATGATCATGCTCGTCGCGCCGCTCGCCCCCCACCTCGGCGAAGAGCTCTGGTCTCGCCGCGGCAAGCCGTACAGCGTCCACCAGCAAGACTGGCCCGCCGCGGACGAAAACATCGCCCGCGAGGATGAGATCACGCTCATCGTGCAGGTCAACGGCAAAGTGCGTGACCGCCTATCCGCCCCCGCCAACATCGCTGAAGCCGACGCGATCGCCCTAGCCCTCGCCAGCGAAAACGTAAAACGCCACCTCGAAGGCAAGGACCCGAAGAAGGTCGTCTACGTCCCCGGCAAGCTAATCAGCATCGTCGTCTAGTACCGTTGTACGCTGAAAAGAAGATGTGAACTGCCCGAATCCAGCCCTCCGGTCATCCGTTAGACTGGATGTATGCCCTACCCCGAGCCCTCCCGGGCAATACACTCGCCCCGCACCGCCTGACCATGCCTACCACGTCGGTCTCCCGGCCCATCCACGCCACCCAGCAGCAAGTCTGGGATCTCCTCTCGGACCTGGAGCACGCCGCCCGCTGGAACAAGGCCTGGACTCGCATCGACTTCACCTCCACTCAACACCACGGCGTCGGCACCACCTTCCGCGCCGCCATGGAAGGCACGATCCAGACTTTCGACTTCGAGGTCTGCGACTGGTCCGCCCCTGACCGCATCGCCTTCTGCCCCATCCGCGAGGCCGACGAGAGCTACTCCATCGAGCTTGAGCAGCACACCTTCGAAGTCCGCGCCCTCTCCGACACTGAGTCCGAGGTGACGATCACCGCCCGCGCCAGCGTCCACGGCATCCGCGGCATCGTCATGGGAACGTTCTTCTGGGCCGGCCACCAGCGCCAGGGCCTGGACTACGCTCTCGACTCCATCCAGGAAATCTTCCAGCCTGAGCTCTTCGCCGATCGCGACGAAGACCCGCTCCTGCCAGACCCTGCCCTCGAGCCCTCCAGCGAGGAGTAGCGCATGCGCTTCCGTCTCCTGGCCGCGTTGGCTGCGACCGTATTCGCACTGTTGTTGCTCGCCGCCCCTTCCGGCCACGCCCGCGCCGCTAACGACGCCGCCGGTCTCGCATTAACCGCCACCGTCACCTACGACATCAAGACCAACGCGGACGGCGCTGTCCACGTCACATGGGACGCCACCGTCACCGACAACGACCCCGCCACCGACGTCTCCGGCGGCAACGTCACCTACTACGCCACCATCGGCCTGCCGGTCCTCCGCGGTGCTACCGGCATCACCGCCAACGACGCCACCGGCAACAACCTCCAGGTCGACACCGTCGATCCTGGCGGCGGCAGCATCGATGAAGGCGCCACCGTCCACTTCGCGCGCGGCATCTTCTATAAACAGACGTATTCGTTCCGCCTCACCTACACACTCGCCGATACCCGCTCCGAGGCTGTGCTCGTCACTGCGAACTACGTCTACCTCCCCGCCATCGCCGCCGGCGACTCCGCCACCGTTATCATCAACACCCCCAGCGGCGACCCGTGGTCCACCACCATCGACCCCCGCGATTGCCCCCAGGCCGGTAACTCGTTCGCCTGCGCCGGGTCCGCTGCCACCACCTACCTCGCCGCCCTCGTCGAAGTCAGCCAGCCCGCCGCCGTCGCCACCACTACCTTCGATGTCGCCCTCAAGGACAAGACCGTCAACGTCACCCTCACCTACTTCCAGGGCGAAGGCGCCTCCGCCGCGCACGAACAAGCGCTCATCACCGCCGGACTTCCCGTCATCGAGCAGGTCTACGGATTCGACTACGCCGGCCCCAGCGCCGTCCACATCTCGCAAGGCGGCCGCCAGTCTTCGCTCGGCTATGAAGGTCTTGCCTCTTGCACGCCCGAAGTCTCCTGCGAAATCGTCATCTCCCCCGTCGCCGGTGACTACACCCTCCTCCACGAGCTCTCACACATGTGGTCGAACATCTACGGAAGGCGCTGGCTCGCGGAAGGCTTCGCCGAGTTCGTCGCCGAGACCGCCGGCCCCCAACTCGAACCCGGCCTCGTCGTCGGTTCCCCCGCACTGCGCCGCGATCCAACTGTCCCGCTCGCCCTCGACGATTGGGGCGACGCCAGTTCCGTCATCGGCGCCGACTCCTCCGTTCTCGCCGTCGAAGACGCCGGCTACACGTTCTCGATTCGCTTCCTGCAAGAGATGCGCGACCAGCTGGGCATCGAAGCGCTGCAAGCCGTCAACCGCAACATCGCTACCAGTGGTTCCACCGCGGACAGCCGACGCTACATGGACTTGCTCGAGGACGCCACACGCCAGGACCTCGACAACCTCTTCGAGACGTGGGTCTTCCCCGACACCTACGACGCCACGCTCGTCAGCCGCCGTGATGCGATCAATCGCCTCGCCGACCTCCGCTCTCGCCTCACCGATGCCGGTCTCCCCGATGACATCGCCGCGCCCATCAACGTCAGCATCCGCGCCTGGGACTTCGAGAAAGCGCTGACCGCCATCGACACCGCCGATAACAATCTCTCGACCTATGGCGAGCTACGCACCAGCCTCGATTCCTTGCAGAGCGACTCCCACAACGCCAACCTCACTCTCCCCGACACAGTGACCACCGCCCTCAACCGCTTCGATTTCGCCACCGTCCGCACCGCCATCGACTCCGCACGGCAAGCGCTCGTCACCTACACCTCATCGCAGCGCACCGTCGACGCCTCACGCAGCGTCTGGCAAAAGTTCGGTCTGCTCGGCAGCAGTCCCGGCGGCGCCATCAAAGACGCCGCCACGTCCTACAATCGCGGAGACTTCGACCTCTCGCGGCAACAGTCACAACACGCCGCTGATCTTGTAAACGATGCGTCGTCGGTTGCGTTCCGGCGCCTGCTCGTCGTCGCCGGCTTCCTCGGCCTGATCTCCATCGCGATCCTCATCGCCGTCGTCATCAGCCGCCTCCGTGACCGCGACTTCGCCGAAAACTAGCTGAGCGGGCGGTCTGCCGCGCGCTGCTCCAGCGCGTCCACGCCGTTGCGCACCGTCCCCAGGAACCCCTCGAGCTGCTCTTCCAACCGTCTCAGGGTCTGCAGCGCGTAACTGTCCGCCTCCCGCATCTCATTGCGAGACGTCTGCTGCGCTTCGTCCAGCCGGCCGCGCGCCTGCGTCTCCGCTTCCGTCACCAGCTCCCGCCGCCGCTCTTCACCCATCGCGATGATCTCGTGCGCGCGCGCCTGCGCTGCCTTCACGACTTCGGTTTGCACCAGCCGCCGCTCCAGCTCTTCGTGCGCGTTGTCCAGCAGCGCCTTTGCCTGCAGCTCGCCCTCATGCACGACCTCATCGCGCCGCTCGATCATCTCACGCGCGTCGTACACCTCGCGCGGAACTGCCACGCGCATCCGGTCGACAAGATCGAGGATCGCCTGCTTCTGCACGATCACGCCGCCGCCCAGAGGCACCTTGCGCGCCTCCGCGGCAATCTCTTCCAGGCGGTCAATCAGGTGAAGAATGTCCATGGTTAGACCTTCGCTTTGCCGAACTTCCCTTCGAGCGCTGCCATCACGTGACCCGGCACAAGCTCGCCCACGTCGTACCCAAGGCTCGCCACCTCGCGGATGCGGTGGCCGCTCACGTACAGGTGCTCCAGTGACGCCATCAAGTACACCGACTCGATCTCCGGCGCCATCTTCTTGTTCATCAGCGCCATGTCCAACTCCGCCTCGAAGTCCGTCACCGCGCGAATGCCGCGCACCAGCACCTTGCCCTGCTCCTTACGCGCAAAGTCTACCGTTAGACCCTTGAACGACTTAACCTCCACGTGCTTCAGGTCCTTCACCGCTTCCCGGAAGAACTTCACACGTTCATCCGTAGAGAACAGCGACTTGCTCGAGTCCAGGTCGAACACGCCCACCACCACACTCTCGAACATGCTTGCCGCGCGTCGTGTTATGTCGACGTGACCATTGGTGACCGGATCGAACCGGCCGGGGTAGATCGCTGTTAGCAAGGCTGACCTCCCGTCAAGCAGTAAATCGATATCGAGCTGTCGCCGTGTCGCAGCGACTTCACCAGTTGCATCCGCCCTGGCTCCGCCACCGGCCCACCCCGTGCGCTGTGTTCGTACACCACAGTCGTATCATCGCCCACCAGCGCCGATGAAGCGATCCCGGCCAGCACCGCCGCCGCATTGGCGTCCGCGTACGGCGGATCGGCCAGCACCAGCGTGTATTGCTCGCTCAGGCGCTCCAGCGCTCGCTCCGAGGGCACAGGATACACCTTCGCGCGGGTTTCAAACCCCGTCAGGCGCAAGTTCTCGCGGATCACCTCCGCCATCGCCCTGTCCTTCTCGACAAAATCGCACCATTCCGCCCCGCGGCTCAGCGCCTCGATCCCCAGCGCCCCCGTGCCGGCATACAGGTCTAGCACCCGAGTAAAGTCCGCCCCCATCGCGTCCAACGCCGAAAAAAGAGCCCCGCGCATCATGTCGGAGCTTGGGCGCGCGTCGGATCCCGCGCCACGTCGCGGCGGTCCCTTCAGGTGACGGCCTTTCGCGCTACCGGCAATCACTCGCACTCAAGCCTCAGCCGGTGGTGGTTCGTATCGTCGTGTCGTCGTGATCGCTGGCACTGTGACCGCCGTCGTCTTCGGCGCTCGCGGTCACTTCGTTGGTCACCACCAGGTTGTTGGTGTCGGGCGCTTTCTCCGTGTAGATGCATTGGATCTCGTCCACTCCACCATCGATGTGCCCCGCACCAAGCGCCGCATCGCCGTCATCCGCGCCAACCACGCCTCCGATCACGTCTTCGCCGCCGGATGTCTTGCACACCGCGTCGCCGTACGTGTTGTCCGTAAACGAAGTCACTGTCACCGGCGCGTCAGTATCGTTGTCGATCGTCACCAGGTAAGTCACCGTCGATCCCGGCGTCACCTTCTCGTCGTTGCTGTACGCAAAGTTGTCATCGTCGCCTTCCGCCAGTAGCCCAACCTCAACCCGCACCGCCCCCAGCACCGGCGTCGGCGTTGCCGACGCTATCGGTGACTCCGTTGGTTCCGGCGTCGGCGTCTCCGTCGGTGTCGGCCCGAACGAAGAGATCGGCGACGTCGTCGGTGTCGGCCCGCCCTGTCCCACCGTCAGCATCAATTGCTGGGAGAACAGTCGCTCACCATCGCTCGCCACCAGCGACACCAGGTGATCGCCCGCAGCGCGCGGCAACCACGTCGCCGCCGTCGCGCCCGCGTCTTGCTGGATGTTGTTGTCGTCTGCCTGGAAGATCACGTTGAGCATCGAGTCGTTCGGCTTCACCAGCGTCACCGTCGCCGAGTCGATCAGCGACTTCACCGTCGGCCAGATGTTCGCGACGTCCGATTGCGCTGATCCGTCCGCCACGCTAACGCCGCCGAGCGCATACGCCTCGACCAGCTCCAGCTTGAACGAAACGCTATAAGAGTTCTCGATGTAGATGCGCTTACGCTCCGTCCCGCCCAGCGCGAAGGAAACCGTCAGCGCATCATCGTTCCACGCCATCGGCGTCGCGCCCTCGCTCTCGTCCTGGTTCTTCGCGACCAGGCTTACCGGATTGTTTGGCTTGATCTGGTCCACCGGCGGCTCGTGCACCAGCGGCTCGCTGGCCAGCACCATCGCCTGCTGGTAACCAATCGGTTGGCTCACGTCGCCCGTGCCCTGGATGCTGTACGGGCTCACCACCAGCAGCACCTTGTGCGGGTCCACCTTCGCCACGATCTGCCCAATCGCCGTCGGCATCGTCTCCCAGTACGCGACCGGGTCCGCAATCGGCAGCACCTTGATGTAGTCCGCCTGCGACCCCAGCTTGTCGAATTCGTACGGCGAGCGCTGGTTCGTCGGCGGCGGCAGCGTCAGGATCAGTCGCTTATTCGTGCGGTGCAGCTCAGCCGCCAGCGCCGTCACAAACAGCGTGAACTTCGCACCCTCGTCCACGTTCACGGACGAATACTCCAGGTCGATACCGTCAAGGCCGTTCTGCTGCACCAGCCCGGAGATCTGCGTCACGTGTTTCGCGCGCAGGTTCTCGTCGTTAAGAATGTCATCGATAACAGACGCCGTGTCCGTCCCGCTTCCAACGATTGTTGGGATAACCAGCGTCCCTTGCGGGTGCCCGACGTCCGTCGGCGTCCCCTGGATCGTCCCGTCCGCCGTCGGCGTGTAGTCGCGCGGGCTAACGATCTGCAGTTGGCCCGCGTCGCCGTGCACCGTCGTCCCGTGCGGCAGCGAAGCCCCGACGATGTACGTCGCCGGCGCCACTCGCAGCACCGCCAGGTTGCTCGGCAGCGGCGAGAACGTCCCCTGCGCCAGCGATCCGCTCCCCTGCAGCGCGACGATGTCCACGCGCTGCCAGCGGTTCGCTGAGTAAGTGTAAAACCCGAGGCCCTTGTCGTCCGTCGTCGCCTCCAGGAGCGGCAGGCTAATCGTCGCCCCCACTCCCGGCTTGTCGATCTGGAACTCGAAGAAGCGGCTCACCGCCGTCAGTCCCGGTGGAAGCGCCGGCAGCGTCGCGCGGCAGCTCTTCACGTCCTGCGCAATGTCCGCGCACGACCCCGCTTCGCCGTTCACCACCCCGTTCCCGCTCGGTGTGTTGCTGCCCCCGCCCAACAGCGACGAGAACACGAACACCAGCACAATCACAATCGCCAGGAACGCAATCGTCCCACCGATTATCAGCGGCGCCGGGTCCCTCTGCGGGCGCTGCCTTAGCAGCCGCTCAAAAGGGCCTTCCGGGCGCGGCATCTCACGGCGTTGCCTCCGCTGGGGTGGCTCATCTCGGGGTGGGCGTTGTCGCATGCTTTACTCGGGCCGGCGGGGGGTGCGTAATACGCCCCGGTCCGGAGTTAGTAAGAAGTGTAGCACGCGCTGTTAGCACGATAAATATGCAACTTTGCGCTCCTTTACACCCCTCCCACGCTGCCATATAATTGCGCCCAAGCAAACAACACCGCGACTGTGGGTTCATCCCCGCAGTCATTTTTTTCGGCGAAGGAGCCCCACCCCAATGCCAGGCAAGCCGGTACCGCTTACCAAAGATGGCTTCGCCAAGCTCAACAAAGAGCTCGAGGAGCTGGTCTCCGTGCGTCGTGCGGAAGTCGCCCAGAAGATCCACGACGCCAAAGAGCTCGTCGGCGCCCAGAACTCCCCCGAATACGAAGACGTCCGCTCGGAGCAAGCCTTCGTCGAAGGCCGCATCATCGAAATCGAGACGATGCTCCAGAACGCCGTCATGATCGAGCACTCCAGTGACCACCAGAAGGTCGAGCTCGGCTCTAAGGTCAAAGTCAAGAACCCGGACGGAAAAGAAGCCGTCTACACCATCGTCGGTATGGCCGAAGCTGACCCCAAGGCCGGCAAAATCAGCAACGAATCGCCTGTCGGCATGGCCCTCATCGGCAAAAAGATCGGACAGGACTTCGAGGTCAAGGCCCCCTCCGGCACCGCCACCTGGCGCATCGTCAAAATCGACTAGCCTCTTGTGGGCCAAGGGCTTCAGCCCTGACTATGACGCGTGACTCCTGCCCACGCGTCTTGACCCCTGACGCCTGACCCCTGACCCTACTAAGCGTATGTCCGAAGACGAACTCATCGCCCAACGCAAGGAAAAGCTCGCAGCGCTGCGTGCGCGCG
>JBDTOK010000120.1:0-8802 GCA_039933275.1 Chloroflexota bacterium
TGAGCGTGGCGGTGAACCTCTGGGGCATCCTCTGGATATACCAGTTCGCGGCGCACCAGACCGGCGGCTACGAGTGGATACTCTTCTAGAAGATGGAGTGGTCTAGCCGAAGCGGTCGCCCATCGCGACCCAGTCCAGCCCGCCGACATGGTTCGGGTCGAAGTGGTAGATCCACATCACGCCCATGAAGTTGACGGCGATCGCCGCGAGAATTAGCGCGACGTGCCACGGCTTTAGCTTGTCGCCGATGTGTTTGGCCACGAGCAGCCAGAGGAACGGTGTGAAGTCGAGGCCGTACCTGTAGCCGAACTGCGCCCAGCCTGTGGCGGCGAAAAAGAAGATGATCAGCCCCGTAGGAATGATGGCTGCCCAGCAGGCGGCGATAAGCAGATCGCGGTTGCGGAGCGAGAAGAACACGGCCGCACCGATCATCAGCCAGAACGGCAGCAGCTGGACGCCCAGAGGCAGGCTCGTCGTGGCGAGATCGCTCTCCCAGGCCTGGGAGATGGCGCGGAAGAGGATGAACGCGCATGCGGCGGCGACTAGCCCGGCGCCGATACGGGAGACTCTACGATGATTGACGCCGGTGAACATCGCGAGAAGGAAGGCGGGCGTCGTCGCCCAGATGGCCATGCCGTTATTGGAAGGCACGACGGCAGCGCACGAGCCGCAGTCAGGCGGGCTACCGCCAAAGACGGGCATCGCTTCGAGCATGACAGCGGCGTGCTTGGCGGTATAGCGGACGTCGAAGATGCCGTGCGGAAAGAGCGGCTGCTGGAAGTCCTGGTTGGCGGGCTCCATGTACCCGTAGCCGGTCTCCAGCGGGCTGCTGAATCGCAGGTAGTTCACCACGCCCTCGATAGCCAGGAAGGGCGCCAGTCCCGCTGCAAAGCCGACGATCGGCTGCAGGTTCACGCCCCAGCGCCCGCCGTTGTCTTCGGGCCGCTTCAGCCATAGAGGTATGAAAGACACCACGAAGAAGAGGCCCGTCGCCAGCATCGTCGGGCGGCATAAGAACGCGGCACCCAGCATCGCGCCCGCAAACACCGGGTTCGGTTTCGAGATGGCGAAGTAGATCGCGGCGAAGATAAAGAACGTCGCCGTGGTGTGCGCGAAGTACCAGACGCCACCGTTCGATGCGGCGAACCAGAAGATCGTGCCGAACATCATCAGCGCCGTGAGTAGCAACTGCGTCCCGCGCTTCGATGAGAACTTGCCGGCGATCAAGAAGACGATCGGCGCCGTCAACGCTCCGATCAGTACAGACAACAGGGTCTGGTTGAAGTCCATCCCAAAGACCGCGACACCAGGCAGGGCGACAAACACTGGCCCGAACGAGTACTGCATGTACGTCTTGCAGTCCGAAGTCACACGCACGTTTGGCACGGTGGGGATCTGCGGGTCGCCTGGCGCGTAGCAGTAGCTGGTTCCGTCGAACATCGAGCGCTCGAGGTTCTCCGGGTGGACGGTGTACTGCGGGAGGAAATCGAGGTGGCCGTGGAGCAGGTTGTTGGCCTGGCTCACCTGGTGCGGGTAAGTCGTGCTGCGCGCGCCGAGGCCCCAGTAAATCAGGAATGTGAACAAGAAGAGCGCCACGCAAATCGCGATGACGTTTCGCCGCTCGATGACGCTTTCCGCGATGGCGGATCGGCCGGCCGGGAGGGCGCGAGCTGCGTTAGCCCGCATTTCGGGGCTTGCGCTGGCTATTGCTGTCGGTATGGGTCACGTATTATCGACGCATAGAACCGTGGTTTCGATACGACATAACCCTGTCAACTTGATTGGATGGCTGTGCTCGAGTTCATCGGGCTAGCTTTTCTCGGCTTCTTTGTCGGCGCCTACGGCACTGTAATCGGGGCGGGCGGGGGCTTCATCCTCGTTCCAGTGCTGCTCATTCTCTACCCCGATTACAAGCCGGAGCAGCTCACCGCCGTCTCGCTGGCGGTCGTCTTTGCCAATACCCTTTCGGGCTCGTTCGCTTATGCCCGTCAGAAGCGCGTTGACTACGTCACCGGAATTATCTTTGCGGTGGCGGCGGCTCCAGGTGTAATCGCCGGCTCGCTGCTCGTCCATCTGATACCGCAGCGGCTGTTCAGTGCGCTCTTTGGCGTGCTGCTTGTCGGGCTTGGTTACCTGGCTTTTCGCGGGCGGCACGAATCGATTCGGGCGCCGGTGCGGGGTCGCGGTGTCCTACACCGAGAGGTTCACGATCCGGACGGACGCACGTATGTCTACGCCTACAAGATCTGGCAGGGTGTGGTCATTAGCCTCGGCGTCGGCTTCATCTCGAGCCTGTTTGGGATCGGCGGAGGCGGCATTCACGTCACGGCGATGATCATCGTCCTGCACATGCCGGTGCTGTACTCCGTGGCCACCTCCCACTTCGTGCTGATGTTCATGTCGGGCGGGTCGACGGGGATCCACCTGATCGACGGAACGCTAAGCGGCGAAGAATTGTTGCGCGCTGTGGCGCTGGGCGTTGGAGCAATCCCCGGGGCACAGCTGGGCGCTGTCATTTCGCACCGCTTGAACCACCGGGCAGTACTCCTAATGCTTGGCGTGGCGATCGCCGTGCTTGGAGTGAGGATGCTAGTCAAAGCAGCGTTTAGCGTCTAGATCGCGCGCAGTCCGTCCAGCGCCATCTCGAGCGCCAGGCCAGCTAAGAGCACGCCAGACGCCCGCCCGAGCATCTGGACAACGAGCAGGCGCTGCTGCTCCCAGAACGCCAGCGTTGCGAACAGACCCGCGGTGACGACCAGCGCAATCGCCGTCGCGATGATCGTCTCGATTGCGCCGATGCGCTGGCCGTAAGAGATCGCAGTGATCACGGACGTTGGGCTCGCCAACAGTGGCACCGAGAACGGGAAGAGCCATGCATACTCCGGCACCCGCCGGCGCAGCGCCGCCATCGAATCACCGGCGACGATCAGCCGAATCGCCAACGGCACCATCGCTGCGGCTGCGGCGAACTCAAACGTCGAGTCGGTGATCGCGAACGCATCCAGTAGCGGTCCACCGATCAACGCGGCGCCGGCCAACACGACGAACGCCGCAGTTGCGGACAACAACATTAGTCGCCGCACGTCCAGCGGGTCGGTCGCACCGGTCGCCGCGCTGTCGCGCCGATACCAGAGGACAGCCGCCAGCGCGCCAAACGGCGACACCGCCGCAAACATCCCGCCGAGAACGACAAGCAAGTCGATCACGGCGAGAGGCCCGCTTGCAGGAGCGATTCGCGGATCGGGTTGTTCTGCAGGATGTCGATCGTGTAGATCAGGCCGGAGAACGTGTGCTGCTGATCGTCCATCCGCGTCACGCCGTCGCGGAACCACGCGCCTTCGACTAGGCTTGGCTCCGCGTACTTCTCCGCCTGCTCGCCCGTCTGCTGGCGCTTCGCCATGATCCCGGCAATGCACGTCGTGCGCTCGACAATCGATTGCTTGATGTCGTCGAGGCGGTTATCGTACTTGCTCGCGCGCCAGATGCCGGCGAGGCCCTCGATCCACGTGCCTGCGCCCGCTCCGCGCGAATCGCGGCCACGGAGCAAGCTTCCGTACCACGAACCCTCGCGCTGCGCCTCCGTCCGGACTAGCAGCCCGAAGCGAGCCGCCAGCCTGTGCGCGTAATCGATCTCCGCGTCGGTCAGGCCGCCCCATCGCGCGATTTCCCCGAGGCTGTAGCCGGCCCACTGGTCGGCCCACGGCGGGTACTTCACGTTCTCGTCGTCGTCCCGCCTCGTGGCTATGTACTCCATCGCTCTGCGTGCCGCCGTATCCCAGCCCTCGCCGGGGAAGGCGTTGGCCATCAGCGTCAGCGCCCATGTCGACTCTCCCTGGTAGTAGAGCGACGTTCCAGGCGCCATCTCGTCCGCGGCCAGATCCCAGCCCGGTGAGAAGCTGCCGTCGTCCCGTAGAACGGCGGTGAGGAGGCGCGCGACCTCGTGCATCAAGTCGTCGTACTGTTTGTCGCCGGTGGCGGAACGCCGTTCCGTCAGCCCAACCAGCATCAGCGCGTTGGAGCCTGTAGACCCACCGGTAGCGTCCGTGGTCAGCAAGGCCCAGTCGTGCTTTCGCGCTAGGTGGTCCTGCTCCCACTTGAGGCCTTGGTCCGCGACTTGCAGCGCCGTCGGGTCGTCGAGCCTGCCCGCCGCCTCATATAGCGCCATGACTAGTGCCGCGTGGCGCACTTCGTTGTATTCCGGTGACAGCGTGTCAGTCTCGGCGTTGTATTCGTAGGCGAATGTGCCGTCGGGGTTCTGTGCGCGCTCCATCCACTGCGCTGCGGCAATGGCCGAGCTTTGCAGCGTGTCGACGTCCGCGGTCCCACAGTCTTCGGGTGGAACGACGGTCATTCGCAGCCCACCAATGAACACGATCCAGAACGCAATCGACAGCATCCCCGAGCGAAATAGCATGTGGCCCAGTATTCGGGTTGCCCGGCGCCAGTGACAAGCGCTGCGCGTCAGAGCGGCAGGTCGATGGCGATTGGCAGCGCGGTATCGCCCCACGCGGTGAGGTCGCCGGTGTATGTAGGCTCGTACTTCTCGAGCAGTAGGCGTGCCGCCAGCTTGCGCTCGTTCGGATCGCTCACGACGCGAGCTATCGTCTCAAACGTCCGCTCACCGATTCGCAGGCTCACATTGCGGTTAGCGACGAGGTTGGCCACCCAGTCGCTCTTCTCGCCGCCGCCAGACAGCATGTACAGAGTGCCGTCCGCCAACCCGAACCAGATCTCGATCTCGTGCGGGCGGCCGGACCTGCGGCCTGTTGTCGTCAGGTAACAGAACTGTTCAGCAGCGAGGTCGTCCATGCCGTCAGTTTAGCGGAACGCGATCAGTTTCGGTCGCCGCGGACGACGGAGAGCTGCGGGTTCGCAAAGACGACGTTATCCTCCGACACCTGGTCCCAGCCGGCGACGCGGTTCTTGCCGCGTGACTTCGCCCAGTTCAGCGCCATGTCTGAGCGATACAGCAACTCTTCGGCGGACGCCGCCATGTCCGGGAAGCACGCCACGCCAAGACTGATCGTGGCCTTCGTGGAGTCCTCACTGCGCACGCGTGTCTTCACAGCCTTCAGCAGTCGGTCCGCGAGGCTGATCGCCTCAGACCGCGACCTGTCCGGCAGAAGTATCGAGAACTCATCTCCGCCATAGCGGAACGCGTGCCGGTCGCCGACGATCTCTGCGATCGTGGAGCCGATCTCGCGCAGGACGTGGTCGCCAGCCATATGCCCCAGCGAGTCGTTCACGCGCTTGAAGTTGTCGATATCGACCATGATCAGCGCCACTTCGCCGCCGTTCTGAAGTCGGTCCGCTACCGCCTCACGGATCTGTTCGTGGAACGTGCGGTGGTTCAGCAGGCCGGTGAGCGGATCGGTCGCGGCCTCGTAGCGCGCGTTTAGCAACTGACGATTGCGCTCGCGCAGTTCTTCATTGGACAGCCGCAGCTCTTCGGTGCGTTGTCGTGCGGTCGACGTCATCAGGTTCAGCGATTCGGCCAGGCGCTTCAGCTCACGCAACCCGGTCGTCGGCGCCCGTGCCGTCATGTCGCCGAGCGCCACTGACAGTGCAGTGTCCTCAAGCTTCGAAAGCGGCCGGATAATCGCGCGCGAGACAAAGAACGCCACGACCAGCGCCATGATCGACCCGACGATGCCGGAGACGATGATCAGCGTCATCGCCGTCGTGCCTGCGGAGTTTGCGGCGTTCTGCAGGCGGCTCACCTCGGCGAGCTCTGCATTCGCCATGTCGATCAACTGCAGGCGGTAGTCCCGGAACGTCGGGACGATGCGTTCGATCGCCCGGCCGGCTTCCGCCGTCTGGCCCGTCTGCACAAGTTGTATCACTTGCTGGGCGTTGCCAAGCAACGTGGCCGAACTATTAGAAAGCGCTTCCATCGATGTCAGGGCGCCGGTCTCGGACGGTGCAGCCGCCGACTCCAGGTCAGACGCGGTGGTCAGAGCCGAGACCGCCTCCTGCGAGCTGAGCTGAATCTCCGGAACGAGGTATGCGTCGCCGGACACGACATAACGCTGGAGGAGGAGTGCGGCGATAGCGCCGTTGGCTTCGGCGTCCTGCAAGTGCGAGGCGATATTCGCGCGCACCTGCATTTGGTTGGTGGTCGACTGGTAGTGCTTTACGGTGACGACGGCGCCGCCGATGAGGAGTCCCAGGATCACGATCATCACGCCGAATGCGCACAGGATCGCTGTGCGGACGGAGCGGGGTGCGGGTATGCTGCTGCTTCTCATCGATCTGTCCTTCCAGGCGAGCCAATGGCCGCGCGAACAGAAAGATGGAAACTCTTATGCGCTCGTTGCGAACGTGAAGCCGCGGGTGGGTGAAGAACCGGAAAAAGTTGGCGGGATCGCGTGCATACGCCAAATCTTGACCGCTATTGCTTCTCTTGCTACCGTGCAGGCGCCATGCCAAAACGATTATCCAAGCGCGAGCTCAAGCGATATCTCGGCGGCCGCCACGTCGCCGTCCTCGCGACGATCGGAAAGAACGGTGAGCCGGTGCTGACGCCGATCTGGTACCTGTACCTCGACGGCAAGATCATGATGCGCACCGGTAAAGAAGCGGGTAAGGTCAAGAACATCCAGCGCGACCCCCGGGTCACCGTTTGCGTGCAGGATGAGCGCCCGCCGTACAGCAGCGCGACGATCTACGGCACCGCCACGATCGAGCCGCAGAAGCCCGAGCTCGGTCCAAAGATGGCCAGGCACTACCTCGGCGCTATTGGCGCGGCCGGCTACAAGCGCACGGCGGCTGAGCAAATCGAAGCGGACGGCGGCGAGATAACCATCGTTGTCACACCAGAGCGCATGACCACCCAGGACTTCTCGCTCGAAACGCCACTGGTAGGGAAGGTGTGGCTCCAGTTGCGGCGAATCCTTCCGCCCTGGCTATAGCGCCGCCGTCTTCGGCCTGAGCTCTTCCTTTGAAGTCCGGCAAACCGTACACGTGAGGATGAGGAAGCGGCCGCGCTCTCTGACCAGGTGCGGCGTGATTCTGGCGCAGCGCCGGCAAAAATGCCTCTGAGCCGCCATGCTATGACCGTCGCGCGCCGGCGAGCTGCGCGACGAATCCCGCCATCGCGGCGAGGAAGATAAAGAACGGAAACAGCGCCAGCAGCATCATTCGACACGCCATCTCTGCCGACAGTCCGCTGTGTCATCCGTCGCGCACTCTTGCAGCAACTGTCTGACGAACTTCCAGACCTTCGTCTTATAGAGTGGATCGGCGAGGTTCGTGACCCGACGCCCTGCGTTCGCGATGTTCATGTCCCCATGCTATCGGCGCGGAGGCATCGAAACGCTTGCGGTGAGTGCGGCACGCGTTACATCGCGCTATCAGACAGCTTTACTGGAGAGTTACGGCTGCGCCTTTGGCAGATACGTCGGCGCGTTGGCAGTCTGGATGGGAGTTAGGCCCATGCGCCGCATGTCGTTTGCAGCATCGAGGGCGGCCAACTTGTAGCACTCAGCCAACGTTGGGTAGTTGAAAACGTTATCCAGCAAGAAGTCGAGACCGCCCCCCAACCCAAGTACCGCCTGGCCGACGTGGATCAACTCGCTTGCCTGCGTGCCCAGCGCATGTATCGCCATGAGCCCACCCGTGCGTGGATCGAAGATCAGCTTGAGGAAGCCGGTTGTGTCGCCAAGGATCTGCCCGCGCGCGACGTCGCCGTAAGACGCGCAGCCCAGAAGATACGGCACGTTCGCCGCGCGAAGCTCTTCCTCCGTCGGCCCGAGCATCGCGATCTCCGGCACTGTGTAGATGGCGTACGGAAGCGGCAAGTCTGCGGTCTCCTCCGGCGCATCGAACGCGTGGCAGGCCGCGAGCCGCCCTTGCTCCATCGAGGTCGCTGCGAGCGCCGGGTTGCCGATGACGTCCCCCGCAGCGTAGATGTGCGGCACAACTGTCTGGTAGTCAGCGTTCACTAGGATCCGCCCGCGCGAGTCGGCTTCCAGTCCGGCCGCGGCGAGATTGAGGTCTGCCGTCGCGCCTAAACGCCCAATAGCGTAGAGCACCGCGTCTGCGTGGACGGTCCTACCGCTGACAAGATGCACGTCGATCAGGTCGAGCGGTCCCGGTTCGATGCGCCGCACGTCGTCTTCGAACACCAGCTCGGCGCCGTTATTGCGAAGGTGATCTGTCAGCGCGTCGCTGATCTCATGATCGAGAAACGGGAGTAGTCGAGCCCGGCGGTCGATCAGTGTGGTCGGGATACCGAGCGCCGCAAACATGCTGCAATACTCGACCCCGATTACGCCGGCGCCGATAATCGCCAGCGACTGCGGAAGATCGGGCAAGCGCAGAAGGTCGTCGCTGGTCAGCACACGGCGACCGTCGAACGGAACGTCGGCATCGCGCGCAGACTCGCTGCCGGTCGCGATCAAAATCTTGTCCGCCGTGATCTCCGACGTACCGTACGCCGACGAGATCGACATCGTGTGCGCATCGACAAACGAGGCTGTGCCGGTGATCACCTCGATGTCGTTGTGAGCCAGCGCATGGCGTGTGACCTCGATCTCGTTGCGGATGACGTGCTCGGCGCGCATCAGTAGGTCGGTCATCGTGATGCCGCTCTTGACAGCGTAATCCTGCCCGTAGAACGTGCGCTGTTGGTAGCCGGTCAGGTACATCACAGCCTCGCGCAGCGTCTTGCTGGGGATCGTGCCGGTGTGCATGGAGACGCCGCCAACGCTGTCCATGCGCTCGATGACGGCGGCGCGACGGCCAAGCTTGCTGGCCTGGACGGCGCCCTTCAGCCCGGCCGGGCCAGATCCGATGACGAGA
>JBDTOK010000121.1:0-8773 GCA_039933275.1 Chloroflexota bacterium
CAGTACCCGGCAACATCGGCAGGACCAGCCTCTCGACGTACCCGGCGTCGTGCAGAGCCTGCAGCCGGCGCCCAGACGCGCTGGTCCGGCCCTCGAAATGAGCTTCGCCACGAGAGAAGAACACCCACTCGATCAGTTGTCGAGTCAGGAACCGAAAACGGTAGATAGCAACCAAGATGTCAAGATCACGAGAAGTAATTCTCCAACCTCTGTGATCAGTAGTCCTCGATGTCTTGTTCTGTATTCCAGGTTGTGTCATGTCTTTCAAACTTCCGATGCTAACTCTGTAGAAGGTAAGTAAGAATAAGAAATAAGAATAATAGTCGGGGTACTCGAAAGGAGGGCCGCAGCCCGGATTGCCCACGGCGGGCTAGCCGGTTTTGAATACGGAATCGCTTCGCTAGCGCCGATGGGTGTGATTTTGGACCGCGCGCGAAACTGTGGTCATTAATGTCCAGTGGTTTGTCCAGCGTTGCGACGTTTTCTCGAATCGGTTCAAACGGCGTTCTGGAACTAACCGCGCGACCGGGTACGCCCCTAGCCCGGGTTGCCGGCGGATGTCCGATCTCCTCGCTCACGCATCGGCTGCGGCGTACCCCACGTCTGCATCGTTGTTTGCACATCGATCGAGACCTCGTCGAGGCGCAAGCGAGAACGCGATACTCCATAGCGTGAGACATCGTAGCCAGGCGTGGTCACAAACAACTCCAGAATCGGGGCACGGAAGTCCAACGCTGCCCGATATACTCGAATTTCGGTCGAAAACCGTTGTGCACGGTCTTATTTTGGTCGAAGTTCGTGAGTACGCACGCAGGATGGTTAGAGATGGCTCGGTTAGCGTGGGGACAGCTTACTTGCGAGACCGCGGAATGGACCCGGTTTGGACCAAGGGGTGCAATGTGCGTGTTTCCGCGACCGTCATACCACCGAGCTCCCGTCCCACCGCCGTGTCGCGGGGATTACCGCCCACGGCGGTTCGGTGATCCGACGTTCGTGGGACTAACGAAGGGACGTGCCTACAGAGTCCGGTCCGATGTGCCTGAAATTGATCAAAAGACCGTACTAACAGGAATTCACATGGAGTAGCTCACGCTCACGCAGGGACAGCGGATTTTAAGTCCGTAGACGTTGGATGGTGGACGTCCACCGACGGCCACCGACGATACGATTTGCGAACCTCTTGGCCGCCAGTGGTTGCGGACATCCAAGGAAGTCCAGCGGCGTTGCTGTCACAATTGCTGTCAGAACTCAGATCCCGATAGCCTCGGCCACTTTTCCCCAACCGCGGGTCTTCCTCACGTTCTTTGGCACCGGAGGTAAGTCGAAGTCACCGCTAACGAACTGTGGTCAAGCAACCGGCTCACATCCTCAATGCTCTCACCCGCGTCCCGCCACCGTTTCGATGCTCGCTGTCCCTATGTCAGTTCGTGTCCGATATCTTCGCAGCCCGGATGCGGCAACTCGAAATCAGGCCAGGCGAGCACTGCGAGGGCATCGAGCGCGTCCACGGTTCCGTCACAGTTTACGTCGCCCCACCTGTCCGGTGTGGCGCCGGCCGGAATAGCTCCGCCGATGTCCGGACAGTCTCCCGAATTCACTCCGTCACTCACACCCGCTGCAAACTCGATCAGGCGAACGAAGTCCTGCAAGTCGACGATTCCGCTGCAGTCGACGTCGCCCTGTATCAGCCCAGCCTGGGGTGTGTTTGTTGGAGTTGGCGTCGAGCTTTGCGTAGACGTCGGCGCTGGCGAAGGACTGGGACTCGGCGTCGGTGTTGGCGTGGCTACCGTGAATGGCTGCGAAAACTCGGACGTGTTGTTGCTGTTATCAGTGTTCGTCGCGGTCACGTTCGGCCCCGTTAGCGACCCCGGAAAAGTCCAGTTTCCCGTGATGTCCGTAAACACCGAACCATCGTGAAATAGGCCTTCGTTCGCATCGTCTGAGTAGATGTCGACCGTGCACTCCCCGCAGGCAGTCCCGGTCAAAGGATTGGTTCCTGTGATTGCGGGAGGCGCCAGCGCGTCGTTACCTGAACCAGTCAGCGCTATACCTTTGCCGGCGTTGTCGTGGATTGAGTTGTAACGGATGGTGTTGCTGCGCACCGGGGGAGACAACCCGTTCACGTACACGCCCGCGCCATTTTCGTTGTAGGCAATCGTGTTCCCGGCCGAGGCCGCGAACCCTCCGATGATGTTGTTGGAGGATTCGTTGTGGAGGATTACACCCCCGCCGCCATTGGGCAGCGGAGAGACTCCGTCGGCCTCCGTACCGATCAGGTTGCCCTGCACCGTGATGTTCGTCGAACGGTAAATGCTGATCCCAGGTAAGTTCGTCCCTGCACCCGAGACGAGGTTCCCTTCGCCGGGATTTGAACCGCCGATTGTCGCACCATTCGCGTCGCCAATGAACACACCTGTGCCATTCGACGCGAAGGCCTCAGTCCCCGCGGAATTTGTCCCGATGTAATTGGCCTGCAGCACCCCCTGACCGGCCAATCCCTCAATGTCGACGTTGTACAACGCGTTGCCCGAGATTACGTTCCGGCCCATCGTCCCACCGATGACCGCGGTCGGGGAACTGCTAAGCACCCCGCGGCCACTCGGCCCATTGCCGATTGCTTGCGTTCCCGTAACGTCCGTGCCGATGAAGTTACCCCGCACCTTCGTTCCAACGGCGTCCGCAGCAATCAGCACGCCCGAGCCGTACGTCGTAAACACACTGGTGAGATTATTTCCCGAAATCAAATTACAGTCGCCCTGACAAGGCCCACCGGGGGAGCCGATACCCAGAATGCCACCAATCGAATTGTTCGTTCCCTTGTCGGCAACGCCCTGGCCATTGTTCCCGGCGATGGCTGTGGTGCCGGTCACATCGGTCCCGATAAAATTTCCTACAACAGAGGCGTTGCTGGATCCAACGTCTAGGAACACGTTAGCCTTGTCGTTGATCGCTCCGGATATCAGGTTGCATTGGTCGCTGCAGATTTCCGCGGCAGCCCTGCCGCCGCCAATCGTGGCATTCGCAGCCTGGATGATCTGTACCCCAAACCCCTGGTTCGGTAAAGGGGAAGTACCGTCAGAGCCGACGCCAATATAGCTGTGCGTGAGCGTAAAGTTTTCACCGCTCACGTAAAGACCATCATCCGCCGCGCTTGTTATTACGAGCCCCGAGACGAAAACGTTGTCACCAGTGATCGTCAACCCGTGGTGTCCGCTGACGGGTGGCCCACCTGGCCCGCGTATCTCTACTCGACTCAGTCCCCCCGAGATTGCAGCAGCGTTCATCGTAAGCGCTGGCAGGGGGTTACCCGCCGCAATGTTGATTACCGGGGTGCCGGCTCCGAGGTTAAAGGTAATTGTTCTGGAGGTTCCATCGCAATCGTAGAGGGCGCCATTCGCGTTCACCGCCAGAATCGCCTCTCGCAGTGAGCACACCCCGTTCGTGCCAGGCGCCGGATCCGTCGTCGTACCGACGACAGCAGGAGGCCCTCCCCAGCCGGTCTTTGGTCCGGGAAAGAAAACCGCGACCAGCATCAATCCGAATGCCAGCGCAGCGAAGAAGCTCAATTGCCGTAGTAAACGCAAGCAGCACTCCGTAACAAGTGTTGGAAGTCTATTGGTTACCTTCGCCCTGGGTCAAATGAAGGCCGACACCATCGGAGCAGCAGGGAGTTTACTTCCCAACCCGACGACGAGTCTCACACGCCGATAGCCGCCGCGACTGCGCCCCAGCCCTGGTCTTGTTGACCCTCCAAGCGCCTCAAGTAAGTCGTGGTTACCGCCAACGACGAGTGGTCTAGAAATCGGCTCACATCCTCAATGCTCTCGCCGGCGTCCCGGCGGAGCTTCGCTGCCGAGTGGCGCAGGATGTGTACACCAGCCGGTGGAAGTCCGGCCTTCTTGAGATAGCGCCGGAGATTTGTGTAGAACGTGCTATCGAGGAGCCCCTTCCCCGACGGTGACGGCCACAGCGACTCAGCCGGAGCCATCGCGTCCATCGATTTGCCCCACGCGGCAAGCGACACTTGAATCGCCTCGAACGCAGGCCAAGGCAGTTCGCGCTTGCCCTGCTTGCCGCCTTTGCCTCTGTAGTTGTAATAGACCGGATCACCTACCAGCAGGGACGCCGCTGTCATGGTCAGGACTTCGGTTCGGCGCCGCCCGGTCAATGCGAGCGTGATGACAATAGCCCGGTCTCGGATGCCGCTCGGCGTACTAGGGATCGCAGCAAGGAGACGGCGAATATCGTCGGCGCTTAAACCTCGGGGCGGGCGACGGTGAGACCTTGGGCCGTTCAAGTTGGTCACAGGGATTGCGGGTCACGATCTCCATCCGGATCAGGAAGCGATAGAAGCTCGAGACGCAGGCCAGGCGCGCGCCAATGGTGATCGCTGCGGGCTCTCTACCGGACGGGCCAATGCCGTGCGCAAAGCCAAAGACATCAGGCGGTGTGATCTGCTCCGGGGTCTTGCCCAGCGTCCCGAAGAAGCGCTGAAGGGTTCGGGTGTACGCGTCGACGGTCCGCTTGGACCCGCTACGCCGCTCCTTCTCCGCCAGGAACGCGTAGATCGCCTTTTCCCAGGCTGGGATCGATTCGTCGAACGGGGTTGGTAGTGCCTTCATGCTGTCCTCCTTGGTCGAAGTTAGACAGCAGTGACGCTCGGGTTCGCGCCTTAGTCAACGCTAAGCGCGGATAGTGACGCCTCTGGCGGCCGCTGTGCCTAGCGTATGATGCACCCGATCAGTGCTGGGCGGCGGCTAGACGCCAGACCGGGTCCTGATGTTGCCGAATCATACAGAACCGGGAGGTGCCGATCTGTGACCCCGAAGTTGCCCTTCGACCCAGCTGAGAGCATTCAGGCGACCCGGCTGGCCTGGGCGATTGACTGTTACGCCGCAGGCGAGTTGACATCGGGGCAGATCGAAGCCACGCACGAGTTCGACCCGGGGTATGACGTCGCAGCTCACCTTCGACGCTTTCGTATGTTTCGCCGCCCCATCGACGAGGTCATCTCCTACGAGCCCCACCCGGTCCGCCCTCGGGCCGTGGTGCGCTCAGGCAAGGACACGGCAATGGTCCGCGTGGTTCTGGGTGACGCGCCCGAGCATCGAATACTCGCGATGGCGCTCATGAAATGCCCTGCCCCGGGAGTCACCACCCGCCTCGCAACCGAGTCTGACGCCCGCGAATTACGCGATCTCGAGCGCCGTTGTCCGGTCGAGACGGGCGGAGTTTCGGTCTACTACGACCGCGGAGACGACTACTTCGCGCAGCAACGCCTGATGCCGCATCACGTGTCGAGCGTCGCCGAGTACGAAGGTCGCATCGTGGGCGTTTCGAGCGATGCGACCCATCGCATCCGTGTGGCCGGAAGAGAATATCGAGCGACGTACCGCTTTCATCTTCGCGTCGATCCCATCGCGCGCGGGCTTGGGGTATTGCCGGCTCTCAACGCGTCGCAGGGGACTTTCATCTTAGGCGAACGGCCGCTGGCTATCCCGTCAGTCTTCGTCGCTGAACAGAATGAGCAGATGCTCGCGACCAGAGGACCCGACCAGAGTGACCAAGACTGGGAGACGCGAGTCGAACGCATAATCATTCCGTGCCGCGCCCGTTCCGGCCCGGCTTTCGGGCGGTTAGCGAGACCGGAGGACGCGCCGCGAATCGCGCTACTGCTGGCGGGGTCTCACGGCTCCGAGGAGCTCGCGCTCGACTTTGACGAAGCGTGGGTCGACGAGCGCCTCAGCCGATCGCCGCGCGACTATTCGTGGTCCAACGTGATGATTTCTGAGAACGCCGTTCTCGGCGTGTGGGATTCGAGGCTGCGCATCGTCCGGGCGGGCGCATCGGGAACGACGGAGACTCGCACCGCGACGGCATTAGATTGGGGGTTCACTTCAGGCGCCGAAGCCGAGATGGAGGCACTGCTACGTGCAGCCTGTTCGAGTCTCACCGAACGAGGTGTTGACGATCTCGTCATCTTTTCGTCTCCACCCTCCCTCGGCCGGGACCTCCTCGTCCGGCTCGCGCGAACCGTTGAGCGCTTTCGCGTGGCGACAGGTGGTGCGCAGCCCAGCAGTGACTCGACGAACGGCATCTACGTCGATCCGGTGTACTTTTAGCCGCCGTGCTGCAGCGCCCTGAACGGACTGATGCACCATCGACTTCCTCTGGAGAAGGCGGCTCGCCCGAGCAAATCGCCACGCGGCAGCTGCCGAACGTGCCTCGGTAGCGGCTCAGCCGGCTTCCGGGACTGCCTACACACACTATGGCGCGTTAGCGCGAAGGGATCGGCTTGCCGGGGGACTTCCAAACATCGAAGTCATAAGCGGAACGCCGTTGGGGGTCATAAAGAACGTCGTGGGCCGCAGTTATCTCCGAGAGACGCTCAGCGGCACCGGGATGTTGATTCCGCTGTGGGCTGTACTGCGCGGCAAGGCGGAGAAAAGCTTTGCGCACTTCCTCCCGGCTGGCCAAGCGGCTCAATCCGAGAGCGACGTAGTGGTCAGGCATTTATCGAGCTTAATGGTTCGGGCCGCCGAGCGCACGGCATGGGGCCAACTAGAGGGGGCCGGGCAAGAACCCGCCAACCTCAGCCAGGCTGCAAAGCCACAACACTGCCCAGCAGTGGGCAGTCCTGCGGATTGCCAGGTGTAAGACCGGCGAATCCTGCTAGAAGCAGTAAGACATCTGGCGCATCGATGCCATCGGAGCAGTTCAGGTCGCCCCAAATGCGCTCGCCGAAGGCGACCGTGTGCAGCGTCTTTCCGAACTCAGGGCAGCCGAGGGGCGTGACGCCGAGTTGCGCTTCGTGCAGCAGCGTATACAGCGCGTCGACGGCGTCATATGCGCTGGAGCAGTAGTTGTCTCCCCAGACTAACTGTGACGAAGGGGGCAGGGGCTGCCAATCAGGATACTCGTCGTGAGCGTTGTCGAGACCTGAGATCGAAAGTGGGTTGGTTCCGTCTCTATTCATCACGATAATCTGCGAGGGCTCTCCGAACATTGGCACGCCGGTATCGGCTCTCTGGAACACGACTAGTTTGCCGTCCGGCGAAAAGCGCGCCGATGAGTCGCCGAGACCATCGGTAAGATCCTTTAGTGAGAACCGTCGGCATCGATGCGCGCGATGTGGAATGCGTTCCCATCAGACGACACATCGAAAACTAGCGATAAGCCATCGGGCGACCAGTCCGGTCGGGACTCTGAAGAGGCCGCCAGATTCGTGAGTTGCTTGCGGCCAGTTCCATTTGCGTTCATCACGTAGAGGTCGGAGCGGCACGACTGGCAGTTGGCTATCTTTTGCGTGTAAGCGATCTTCGTTCCGTCTGGCGACCAGGCCGGTTGATACTCGTCGGTACTCGAAGTATTCGTTAAGTCGGTGCGAGTTCCATCGGCTGCCGTAAGCGTCCAGACGTCCATGGTTTCGACACTCTGCACCTGGGTAGGAAAGTCAAATGCGATTTGGCTCGCGTCTGGCGACCACCTGGCGGAATCGGCGTTTACAGAGTTAGGGATCAATATGTCGTCGCGCGTACCGATCGATACCTCGTGAAGGCTAAAGTTGTCGTTTGCCGGAGGGAAGTTCATGTAGAGGATATTTCCCCCATCTGGTGATACTGAAGGCATTGTTGAGAAGGCGCCGTTCGCCGTGATCTGTTGCCTCTCGGAGCCGTCTGGATTCATCGTCCAAATTTCTGCATTGAGCCCGTCCCGCTCTACGAATGCGATCTTGCCATTTGTACCGGGAAAGGCTGCCTGAGCGAAATCACGGGTGCCTGCAGAGGCCGCAAGCGCAAGCAGGAGGACGAGAAGCGCTCCAGTGCGCAGCCATCTGATTGCTGCCGCCGATGGCGTCATACGGGTCTAGTCTCCGATTCCCGTTCCACAGTGACATCATATTCGCGGCTAGAGTCAGACGGGTATGCCCGCTAAGACCTGATAAAGAACGGCGGCAAGCCGAGTTCCTGGGAGATCCTGCCCTAGCATTAACAGGTTGAATCGGCACCAAGTTCCCAATGAGCCCGTGCGCAGTGCCAACCAACGGGCCGTTCAGACGGGATTGCCTGAGAACAGGGCTGATTGGCCGCTATTTCGGGCGACTTTTGGCCCTGTGTGGAGGCCAGTGTCTAGCCTACAGTGACAACAACGAAAGGAAGGTTATGCATGAGACGCACGGCAATCATCCTCGGATTAGCGATAGTCGGTACACTCTTGGTGGCGTGTAGCAGCAGTGACGATAACAGTACGGCCACGGTCACAACCAAACCAACCGCAACGTCGAGCCCGTCGGCGACGACTCCCGCGACCAGCGCCAGCAGTGCAACTGGAACGACGGTAGACGTGAAAGTCCAGGAGTGGTCAATCAACCCTACGGTGAAGACCGCAACAGCCGGGGAAATCACCTTCAACGTCAAGAACATCGGACCTAGCCAGAAGCACGAGTTCGTCGTGCTGCAAACCGACCTCACTGCCGCCCAGTTGCCGAAGAAGGCGGATGGAACTGTCGATGAGGAAGGCGCGGGCATAACCTCTCCCGGCGAAATAGCGGACATTGCTGTGGGCGGGAGTGATTCGAAAACCCTCACCTTGACGCCTGGCCACTACCTATTCATCTGTAACCTGATAGATGACAACGCCGGGACTCAGGAACTCCACTACACGGAGGGCATGCACACTGACTTCACCGTTCAGTAGTAAGCATAAGAGGAGCACTCGGCAGGCGGCCGCAACGATGCGGACGCCTGTCGTGGCTCCGACACACGGAAGAATA
>JBDTOK010000122.1:0-8731 GCA_039933275.1 Chloroflexota bacterium
TACAGGCGATGTGGGACGTCTACGAGAAGTACCGCATGCCGATCGTGAAGCTGCCGAATGCCGAGGCGTTCCTCGATGCGGTGTTGTCCACCGGCATAGACTCAGCGCGATCGGTGATCAAAGAGGTGCTTGAGCCGACGTACGCCGCTATGGGGCTCGAGAACCGCGGTGCTATGCGCAGAGCCGCGCGCGAGAGCTGGGACCTGCCTGAGGGCGCTGTGCTGCAGGTAGGCGACGAAGTCTCGGAGGACATTTCTCCGGACGCGATCCTCTACCGGATGGCTCCGAACGGCAGCCTCGCCCCGGTCGCAAGCCCCGCGTCATAGGTCTTCTCACGTGCGTCTTCTCAGAATAAGCTTGTAGGTGAAATGCCTGCGAGTGTTCGTTACATCGTCACTGACGTTGACGCAGCGGTTGCCTTCTACACTGAGATGCTCGGCTTCAAGGTCGAGATGCGCCCAGCGCCGGCGTTCGCCATCCTCTCCCTTGGCGACTTGCGCTTGATGTTGAGCAAGCCGGGAGAAGGCGGGGGCGGACAGGCCGTGTCAGGTCAGGTACCGGCGCCGGGAGGCTGGAACCGCTTCCAGATACAGGTGACGGATATAGAAGACACTGTCGAACGGCTGAAGGCGGCAGGCGCACACTTCCGCAGCGAGATCATCGTCGGCGTGGGCGCCAAGCAGATACTGGTCGACGACCCGTCGGGCAACCCAGTCGAGCTATTCGAGCAGTTTCAGCGCTAGCCCAGAACGAACCGGCAGGACCAGGGAGTCCAGCCGCTCTGCGACCAGATTTCGTAGGCCCACTGCGCGTTCTTGTACGGGTCCATCCAGTTGTCCCAGAAGTCGGCCCAGCGGCCGGCGTGGACCTGGTTGATCTGGAATAGCCCGAAATTTGCGCCGTTTGTGGCCCAGTTGCCGTCCAGGTTGCCGTTCCGGTCCGTACCTGACTCACACTGCGCGATGGCGATCGCCTGCTGGCAGGGCCACGGCAGAGCGCAGATGATGTCCTCGAAGCTGCCGGGCGCGTAGTAGCTGACGGCTGCCGGTTCAGGGACGGCTGCCGGCTCTGGGGCTGGCTCGGCGGTGAGATCAGGCGTGGCGGGCTCTGGCACAGCCGCAGGTTCGGCGGTGGGAGCAGGAGTGTCGGTGGCAGCCACGACGGCGGCTACGGCCGGAGCGGGCGCCGGGAGCTGGGCGCGGGAGATGTCGGCCCGGACGTCGTCAGCGAGGGCCGCGAAGGTGTGTTCCTGGTGGGCGCTGCTGATCAGGCCGGCAGAGGCGCCTGCGTTCTGGGGGCCAGCGCTGGCCTCAAGGCTCCCGCCGATGCCCAGGTAGGCGGCTGTCCCAAAGATGACCGCGGCCAGGATAACAGCACCGATGCGAGACGCCAGCACGAACCGGCGCGCATACAGAACAGGGGACGGCGTGAGAGACGGCAGTGAGAGTTTAGGTAGCGAGGGGTTGATAGTGACAACGGAGCGGAGGCGGCTCCTGAGGCGGGACCGCTCCGATTTGCGAGAGGCGGGGTAGGTAAAGTAGCGCTCGTAGCGCCGGATCAGGAGAGAGGTGTCCTCAGACTTTGGGGACTTCTTGCGGCGGGACCCTTGTAGGGCGAAGAGTCCGCCGGTAAGACCGACGATTGCGAGCAGGGCTACGAAAAAAGCTTTTGTCATGAGCCGGCGGCGCGTCCGTTGTCAAAAGTGGGATGACGGGGGTGGGGCGGCGAGACGCGCTGTCTCTTGTTAAAACAAGACTGGGCCGTGCCTCCTCTGTCTCAGCTGCCGAGTCGGTGCGGGCGGCTGGCTCGCTGTCCGCCGGAGTGGCGTGACATAACGCTGTTGGTTACTTGGCTCCAAGGCGTGATTGTACATACCAGCCAGCAGTTGTCCAACCCCCATATGTGCAACATTGCCATAGCAATATCGGTGCCCAGGTGTGAGCTAGATAGGGAATGAGCGAGTATTTACGAATTGAATATCTACATATGCAACGCGAAGCCAGAAACAATAGCCGTGGCTTTCCGCCATTGACCGACAATTACTCGCGAATCAGCTGGTAGGGGAGGGCGGCGCTAAGCGGCATCAGGTCCGACGCGGACCATGCGCTTGCCTGTGTTCTTGCCGGCGAGCAAGCCGATCAGCGCGCCCGGCGCAGTGTCCAGGCCGTCCAGCACTTCCTCCAGTACCTTCAGTTCGCCGCTGGCGATCCAGGCGGCGAGTTGCTTCTCGGCCCCGGGCCACTTGTCATAGAAGTCGCCGACGAGGAAGCCCTCCATGCGAATCCGGCTAACGACGAGGATGCCCGGGACCAGGCGGGCGCCCACCGGCTGTCCCTCGACGTCGTACTGGGAGACGGAGCCGCAGCAGGCGACTCGGCCGTGGGGACGCATCACCGGAAGGACGGCGTCCAGCAGCGGGCCGCCGACGTTGTCGAAGTAGACGTCGATGCCTTTGGGGCAGGCGGTCCGCAGCTCTTCGCGGAGGGAGTCGCTCTTGTAGTTGACCGCAGCGTCAAAGCCGAGGTCGCGGACGAGCATCTCGTTCTTGTCGTCGGAGCCGGCGATGCCCACGACGCGGCAGCCGAGGATGCGGGCGATCTGTCCGACGACGTTGCCCGTGGCGCCTGCCGCCGCAGAGACGGCGACCGTCTCCCCGGACCTAGGCGCGCCGATCTCCAGCAGCCCGAAGTAGGCGGTGAGGCCGGTGACGCCCATGACGCTCATGTGGTGGGTGAGCGGCCCTTTGATCTCGACGCGGTTAACGCGGTTGGCGGGGTGGATGGCGTACTCCTGCCAGCCGCTCTCGCAGGTAACGATTGTGCCGGCGGGGATGCCGGAGCCGTTCTCGACGACGACTTCACCGAGCGTGAAGCCAGCCATAACCTCGCCTTCGTTGAGTTGGTCGCGGTAGGTGCGGCCGCGCATCCACGCCCGATTGGCCGGATCGATGGAGAGCAGGATCGTGCGGACGAGCACCTCGCCGCTGGCCGGCTCACCGATGGTGCCGTCCTTCGCCTGGAAGTGGCGTTCCTCGAGGTGGCCGGACGGGCGCTCGATCATCAGGATCTGTCGATTGGGGCGAGAGTTGTTGGGCATTGAGGGCACCTCCGCGCACGATTCTATCTCGCGCGATATATTCGTGCCGTGAGGTGGCACGTGGCGCAGTACAACATCGCGCGGTTGCTGACACCGCTGGACAGCCCGCAGCTGGCCGACTTCCTGGCGGCGCTCGACCCACTGAACAAGCTGGGAGATGAGTCACCGGGGTTCGTCTGGCGGCACCAGACGGCGGACGGCAACTCGACGGCGATCCGGGTGCGCGGCGATCCGGCGATCCTGATCAACTTCAGCGTGTGGGAGACGATCGAGCAGTTGCACCACTACACGTACCGGACGGCGCACGCGGCCATCTTCCGCCGACGGCGGGAGTTTTTCGATCCGCACCCGGAGGCGTACCACGTCCTCTGGTGGATCCCCGCGGGCCACGAGCCGTCAGTCGCCGAGGCGGAAGAGCGCCTCGATCACTTTCAGGCGCACGGGCCGACGGCGGCCGCTTTCGGGTTCAAGAACCGCTTTCCACCGCCCGCTGAGTAGTACCGGATTACAAAAAAAACACGCCGCCGGCGTGCCGGCGGCGTGTTTAGTTAGCGTGTGACGCAGGCTAGGCGGGTGTCTTCTTCAGCTTCGCGAGGAACTTGGAGCGCGCCTTCGCCACCTTGGGGGCGACGATGATCTGGCAGTACGAGCTCTGCGGGTTGTTGGCGAAGTAGTTCTGGTGGTACGCCTCGGCCGGGTAGAAGTCGGGGAGTGGCTCCACCTGCGTGACGATCTTCTGCTGCCAGAGACGCTGGTCATCGAGCTCCGCGATCGTCTGCCTGGCGATCTGCGCCTGCTCGTCGTTGTGGGTGAAGATGGCTGAGCGGTACTGCGTGCCGACGTCGTTGCCCTGGCGGTTGAGCTGGGTTGGGTCGTGAATCGTGAAGAACACTTCGAGCAGTTCCTTGAAGGAGATGACGTCCGGATCGAAGGTCAGTTGGACGACTTCAGCGTGACCGGTGTTGCCGCCGCAGACCTGGTCGTAGGTGGGGTTCTTCTTCTCGCCACCGGTGTAACCGGAGACGACCTTCTCGACGCCGTTCAGCTCCAGGTAGACGGCTTCCAGGCACCAGAAGCAGCCACCAGCCAGCGTTGCGAGTTGCTTGTCGGACATCGTTCCTCCTCAGGAAAATGGGGCGTTGTCGCCCCGATGGGCGTGCGCGAACCGCGGGTACGGTTGCTTGCACTAAGAATACGCCGCGATCAGGCTTTTGGATCAGCTTTTGGGGCGGCTGAGCGCTCGGCCAGCTGCCGGTCCACGATCAGAAGGCCGGAGGGGCTGTTCCCGGCCAACTCCAGCATGCTGATGATCTCCATCGGGGCGTTTTCTTCCTCTACCTGCTCATTTACGTACCAGTCGAGGAGGGTCTGGGTGGCGTAGTCCTTCTCCTTGGCGGCGATGTCGTAGATCTCGTTGATGGCGGTGGTCACGTCCTCTTCGTGGCGGAGGACGTTACGGAAGCAGTCGAGGAGGTCGGCGTACTCGTCCGTCGGCGCGGCTATCGAAGTGAGCTTAATGCGGCCGCCGCGCTCGGAGATGTAGTCGACGAGCTTGGTGGCGTGGACGAGCTCTTCCTCCCACTGGATGCGGAGCCAGCTTGCCGCGCCCTGGAGGTTCTGCTCGTCGGCCCACGAGGACATCGCGAGGTAGACGTAGGCGGAGGCGAGCTCTCGGTTGATTTGCTGGTTGAGGGCGTCCTGGACGGTAGGGGAGATGCGTGGCATATGGAGCTCCTTCGCAAGGCTTGTTCGGCACAAAGATAGCACGGGGTGGCGCTAGGGTCGCTTTAATGACGCGGCCGCGTCGCGGGAGCAAAATCACGGGCGAAGACAACTAGAGTCGAGGAGGTTGCCATGCTCAAGAGTGCAATTGTCGTCGCCTTCGCGGTGATCTGTTTCGCCCTGGCCGGATGCTCATCGGGAGACGACAACGCCAGTGCAACGCCCTCGCATACGCCTACGCCAACGCCACTCGGTAACGGCAACGGCTCGGGGACGAGCACGGGAGGGGCGACGGCTACCTCAGCGGCGAGCGCTACAACTGGCTCGAGCAGCACCGCAACGTCCGGCGCTTCGCTGACCGACGCCTGCTCGCTCCTGACGCAGGCGGAAGTGACATCTGCGGTCGGTCTTTCGGTGGGTCCGGGCCAATCGCTCAACGATGGCAAGAAGTGCGAATGGGACTATACGGACCCGAACGATGAGTTCAGCGGGCTGAGCGCGGCGATCGACATCGACCTCGACCAGGAGGTGTTCCGCGAGGACCAGCAGGGCGGGCTGAACACGGTACAGGTGAGCGGAGTGGGGGACGAGGCATACTTCACGCCGGCCGGACAGACCAGCTTGTTCGACTTCCGGAAGGGTACGCTGCTGTTCGAGACGTCATTACTGACGTCCGGGAGTGTGAAGGCGCAGTTCCCGTCGGAGACGCAAGAGGCGGTTGAGAAGGCGATGGCGCTGGCCGCGCTGCCGCGAATCCCCTAGCGGTGCGTCGCTAGATCGAGCTCTGCCAGGAGCGACTCGACCCGCCCGCGGATGTCGTCGCGGATGCGCCGGACGGCCTCGATTGGCTGGCCGGCTGGGTCGTCGACTTCCCAGTCGAGATAGCGCTTGCCGGGGTAGATGGGGCAGGCGTCGCCGCAGCCCATCGTGATCACGACGTCGGCTGCTTTCACGAATTCGTCGGTGAGGGGTTTGGGGAACTCTTGCGACAGGTTGAGCCCGACTTCGTCCATGGCCTGGCGAACGGCGGCATTGATCTCAGACGCAGGCGTCGATCCGGCGGATCGCACATGCACTCTCCCCTCACTCAGGGAATGCATGTAGGCGGCGGCAATCTGTGATCGGCCGGCGTTGTGGACGCAAACAAAGAGTACTTCTGGTGTTTCTTTGGTCACTTTTCCCTCCACCTGTGCGGCAGCCCGCAGCCGCTCGCGAGTAAAACGATAAACGAACAACGGAACGTATTGGCTTAATGTGGGGCTCGACGCGCTTGAGGCGAATGCTTCGAGGCTATCCATGGCGTAGGGCCGGATCGTTTCGATTGCGAAGACGCCTCTGAATTCTTCAGCGAGTCGTCCAACCATTTGCTCGATGTCTTGAGTCCATAGTTGATCAGCCATTCCACTCCTCATTTGCATCCGGCCTGGGCGGGCGAAGGACTTCGTAAATGGCAACGGCTATGAGCGATCCAGCGAGCGGGCCGATCCAGTAAACCCAGTGGTAGTCCCAGACGCCGGACGCCACCGCCGGACCGAATGAGCGGGCCGGGTTCATGGATGCGTTTGCGACAGCACCCCAGCCGGTAGCTGCGAACGCTACGTACCCGCCGATGGCGATGGCGGCGAAGCTGCCTTGAGCGCGATCGTCGGTGGCGACGGCGAGGATAACCATGACAAGGAACGCCGTGAGGATGATTTCGGAGGCAAGGGCAGCGTCCCAGCCGCCGATGTGGGGGACCGTGGCCGCTGCATCTACCTGATCACCCAGAATCGCCAGGATCGCTACTCCCGCGAGGACGGCTCCCGCAAGCTGAGAGGCCACATACCCAACGAATTTTACGTTGTCGATGCGGCCGAGCAAGCGAAAGGCCAGTGAGGCAGCGGGGTTGATGTGGGCACCGGAGATATGGCCGAACGTGAATATCGCGGTCATAACGATGAGCCCCAAAGAGAGGCCTACGCCCACGTTCTCGACACCGCCGTTGGAGGCGGCGTTTACAGCCGCGGCGCCTGGGCCAGCGAATACGAGGGCGAACGTGCCAAGCGCCTCGGCGAGGTAGGGAGCCAGAGGATGCCGGTGGACGTGATCGCGGGTTGCCACGAAGCGAACGTAAGCGTCGAAACGACGCCGAACAATGGAGAATCAAGCGCGGGGAAGAATTTTTACAAATTGATAACATTGGATATTGACAGATCTCTATATCCGGCCTAAGATGCTGGCATGACGACACAAACGAAAGCCCCAGAAGCTCTCTGCTGTCCCATCGAGGAAGTGGCACCCCAGGACGCGGCTGCTCTCAGCGAGACGGCGGCCATCTTTAAGGCGCTCTCGGACGGTACGCGACTGCGGATGTTGAAGACGATTTCGCATATGACCGAGATGTGTGAGTGCAACATTGTGCCGGTGTTTGGCCTGTCCCAGCCGACGATCTCGTACCACCTGAAGGTGCTGCGGGAGGCTGGCCTGATCACGTCCGAGCGGCGAGGGCAGTGGGTCTGGCACCGCGTCAACGAGAAGGCCGTTCTGGGTGCGGTCCGACAACTGAGCGAACTAGCTATATAGACGCCCATCAATGAAGGAGGAAGCCATGACAACAGGACATGACATAAAACAGGAAATCCGCAAACGATACGGGCAGGCGGCCGAGAAGGCCCAAAAGGGGAGCGGCTGTTGTGGCACCGCCGACGAGAGCGTCATCACTTCTAGCCTCTACGCGACGGACGAGTTGCAGCACCTGCCCCGCGAGGCGGTGATCGCGTCGCTGGGGTGCGGGAACCCCGTGGCGGTGGCGGACCTGCGAGAAGGGGAGACCGTGCTGGACCTCGGGTCGGGCGGCGGGATCGATGTGCTCTTGTCAGCGCGACGGGTCGGGCCGAAGGGGTACGCGTACGGGCTCGACATGACGGACGAGATGCTGGAGCTGGCTCGGGCGAACGTGGCCAAGGCGGGTGTTACCAACGTCGAGTTCTTGAAGGGCGAGATGGAGGACATCCCGCTGCCAGAGAGCACAGTCGACGTGATTATCAGCAACTGCGTCGTCAACCTCTCGCCCGACAAGAACGCCGTCCTCAAGGAAGCGTTCCGCGTCCTCAAGCCGGGCGGGCGTCTCGCCATCGCCGACATCGTCACACAGGGCGATCTGCCGGCTGCAGTGAAGGACAGCATGGCGGCGTGGACGGGCTGCATCGCCGGCGCGCTGGACGAGGACGACTACCGAGCGAAGCTGACGGCGGCGGGCTTCGAGGACCTGGCGATCGAGCACTTCCGGGAGTACACGGCAGCCGACGCGGAGTCGGGTGGCCTGGGCGAGAAGGTCCGCGAGTTCGCGACGACGGCTGACCAGCCGCTGGGGATCTTCAGCGCTGTCGTGCGCGCTCGCAAGCCGGGCGGCTCGGCGAAGAGCGAGTGGATGCCGCTGACGATCGTTGCGGGCGAGAGCACGGGCGCGTGCTGCGCGACGTCCGAAGGCGGGAACTGCTGCTAAAATCGGGCCATGTGCAGAAGCATCAAGACGCTACGCCGGGCGGATGAGCCCGCAACCGAAGAGGAGATACGCGCGGCGGCCCTGCAGTTCGTGCGGAAAGTGAGCGGCTACCGGACGCCCTCGACGAAGAATGAGGAAGTCTTCGAGGCGGCGGTGGCGGAGATCGCGCGCTCGTCCGAGAAGCTACTGAAGTCGCTGAAGACGGGGCGTTAGTCGCCCGTCCAGCCGGTGGGGAGCGTGTACTCCCAGCCTTCTTTCCAGTCGAACGGTGCGTCGACGAGCTCATCGAGCCGGGCGCCTTCGAGCAAGACTTGCAGCGCCCAGCGATTGGCGGAGTGCGAGATCAGTAGCAAGCGCTTGCCTTCGTAGTCGCGCGCGAGGTCTTGCAGTAGTTCACGCGTACGGGTGACGACGTCGCGATAGCTTTCG
>JBDTOK010000123.1:0-8683 GCA_039933275.1 Chloroflexota bacterium
AGTCGAGGAGTCGAAGGGCATCAAAACCGAGACTGAGTTCGTCGAAGGCATGAAGTTCGACCGCGGCTACATCTCCCCTTACTTCGTCACGAACCCGGAGCGCATGGAAGCTTCGATCGAAGACCCGTACATCATCATCACGGACAAGAAGCTTTCGTCTGTGAACGACATCTTGCCGGCGCTGGAGAAGGTCCTCCAGAGCGGCAGCAAGAACCTGCTGATCATCGCCGACGACGTCGACGGTGAGGCGCTGGCGACGCTGGCTGTGAACAAGCTGCGCGGCACGATCAACGTTATCGCCGTGAAGGCGCCTGGCTTCGGCGACCGGCGTAAGGACAACCTGGGCGACCTCGCCGCTGTCACCGGCGGCACCGTCATCAGCGAGGACCTGGGCCGCAAGCTGGACTCTGTCACGCTGGAGGACCTGGGCCGCGCGCGCAAGGTCGTCGTCACGAAGGAAGAGACGACAATCGTGCAGGGCGCCGGCAAGAAGGCCGACGTAACGGGCCGACTCTCCGCCATCAAGTCAGCGATCGAAGCAGCCACGTCTGACTGGGACAAGGAAAAGCTTCAGGAGCGCCTGGGCAAGCTGACCGGCAGCGTCGCTGTCATCAAGGTCGGCGCGGCCACTGAGACTGAGCTGAAGGAGCGCAAGCACCGCGTCGAGGACGCAGTGCAGGCGACCCGCGCAGCCGTCGAAGAGGGCATCGTTTCCGGCGGCGGCGTTGCGTTCATCAACGCACTGTCGGCGCTGGACAAGCTGAAGCTCGCCGAAGACGAGCAGACTGGCACGCAGATCCTGCGCCGCGCTCTGGAAGAGCCCCTGCGCCGTATCGCGACAAACGCCGGCCAGGACGGCTCGGTTGTTGTGCAGAAGGTGAAGACGCTGAAGAACGGCGAAGGCTACGACGCAGCTCGCGACGAGTACGGCAACATGGTCAAGAAGGGCATCGTCGACCCGGTGAAGGTCACGCGCTCCGCCCTGGAGAACGCAGTAAGCATCGCCTCCATGGTGCTGACGACGAACTGCCTGATCACCGAGATCCCAGAGAAGAGGGGCGCTGCGCCCGCTCCGGCCATGTCGGACATGTACTAGGCGAGTAGCAAGTACGCAGGAGTAGCCAGTAGCAAGTAATCAGTGGCAAGAAGACGGTAGCCAGGGCGACATCGTAAGAGATTTCGCGCTGGCTACTTTCGTTTCTGTGCACATCTTGATACTGGCTACTGGAAACTTGCTGATCGGACTGGGCGTATAATTAGTAGTGTAGTGAGAGAAGGTGCATAGAGATTGTTTACGGAGAACGGCATGATGGTTGACCTCGAAGAACTGCGCAGGGTTGTCGAGAACGCGGACGTGTTTACGATTGCGTTTCGCACGTTCCCACAGCGCCTGATCGTGGACGCCCGCTCTAGCGACAACGCTGGCACGATGGTGCGCGTTGTCGAGCCGGTGGCGACTGTAGAAGAGCGTTTCTTCTGGCTGGGCAAAGAGCGACCCGCTTTTGGCGTGCCGGAGCGATTCACGTTCTTCGTGTGGCCGCACTCTGTCCGTTACTTCGAGGAGTCCGGCCTGGGCCAGATCATCCGTGAGCGCATCTACCCTCTAGACAGCGACGGCAACGTCGGCCGCGAGGTGGCGGAGAGCATGCGCAAGCTGTTCACGCTGGAGCGCCAGTCCGAGTTCGACGCGATCACGGGCCGCAACTACCACACACTCTGGCAGCGCGAAGAGGCCGAAGCCGAATAGCGCACCGACCGCGTAAGATGACAGGCCGTCTCGCAAGAGGCGGCCTGTTTTGTTGCCGGCCGCGGGTGTAGCATTCTGTTTTGCCGGACACTTCGGCGAATCGAGAGGAGCAACAGATGGAACGCAGAGTAATCAACCCCTGGACGTGGCAAGACGCGCTCGGCTTTGTGCAGGCGAATGAGGTGACGGGCGCGCAGAAGATGCTGATCTGCTCGGGCCAGACGTCGGTGGATGAGAATGGCGCGCCGATGCACGCCGGCGACATGAGTGCGCAGTTCAATAAGGCGATCGATAACCTGGAGACGGTGCTCAAAGCGGCCGGCATGAGCCTGGGAAACGTAGTCAAGATCACGGTTTATACGACGGACGTCGACGCATTCATCGGCGCGGCGATGGCGAACCAGGCGCGGATGGCCGAGGTGAAGTTCGCGTCCACGCTGGTTGGTGTTACGCGGCTGGCGTTTCCTCCGCTGATGGTGGAGCTGGAAGCGACGGCGGTAGCCTGAACGTCGCGCGGGCAGGTGATAGCGGCTGACTCGCCATGCCTGATCTTTACGGCGCGCTCGATCTTGGTGGTACGAACGTGCGCGCGATCATCGCCGCACTCGATGGCAAGGTGCTGGCCGACTGCATCCAGCCGTCGCGGGCGCAGGACGGTCTCGACGCAACGCTGGACTCGATGGTCGATTCGCTGAACGCGGCCGCCAAGGAAGCGAAGATTGAGGTGGGCACGCTCGCCGGGCTGGGGATTTGCTCTGCGGGCTGGGTTGATTCAGAGAAGGGGATCGTGCCGGCGGCGCCGCAGCTGCGCGGGTGGCACAACGTTCCGCTCACCGATATCATGCGCGAGCGCACCGGCGTGCGCGCCTGGCTGGAGAATGACGCCAACGCCGCGGCGCTCGGGGAGCACGTCTTCGGGGCGGGCAAGGGCGCGCGGCACATGGTCTACATAACGGTCAGCACGGGCATCGGCGGCGGGATCATCGCCGACGACAAGTTGTACGGCGGCGCGAAAGGCTCGGCGGGCGAGATCGGGCACACGATCATCGACCCGGCCGGACCGCAGTGTGGCTGCGGCAACTACGGATGCCTGGAGTCGCTCGCATCGGGCACGGCGATTGCCAAGCGTGGGGTGCAGGCGGCGACGAGCGGGGAGTCCCCGAAGCTGGCCGCGATCAAGGAGAAGGGCGAGCGCATCACGGCGGAGAACATGGCGCAGGCCGCGCTTGCCGGAGACGCTGCGTGCATCGAGATCTTTTCGGAGGCGGGGCGGTTTCTTGGCATTGCGCTGGCCAACCTGGTCAACCTGCTGAGCCCGGAGCTCATCCTGATCGGCGGTGGCGTGGCTCACGAGTCGAAGCTTTTCCTTCCGCAGGCGGAGGGCACGATGCGCACGCTGGGCTTGAGCGAGCCTTTGAAGCACGTGAAGCTGGGGCTGGCGGAGCTGGGCGACCTGGCGGGGCCGCTCGGGATGATCGCTCGGCTGCGCGAACTTGCGGCTTAGCGTTACGGCGCGAGCATCCAGGCCGGGAAGTCGTCGGCGAAGGATGCGAAGACTTTGACCTGCGCGGTGTTGTCGCCGTTCTGCACGAGCGGCACGGCGCTCTGGAAGTCTTTCGATAGGTTGGGACTGATCGAATCGAGCCGCGAGTCCTGGCCGCCGATGATCTTGCCGTCGGAGTTGAAGGCCAGGGTCGCAAGCGTGAGAGCTCCGGTATCGTGCGCGAACGGATTGACGACGGTGCCGTGCGCGACTTGCTTGTCGCTGGCGGAGACGGTGGTTGTGAGCTCCCCCGGTTGCGAGAACGGTTGCCAGCGAGCCTGGTTCAGGTCCAGCGAGATCTTGACGCTGGCGACGGTTGGGTGCGCGGCGTCATCGTAGTGCGAGCCGAAGCCGTCGCCGAGACTCTGGTTGGGCAGCAGGATGGCGTTCGTGTTGGCGACCTTTTGCTCGGAATTGTCGGGGAAGACGAGGGTGACGGTGTAGGTGACGATGACGGCCTCGGTCTGGTTCTTGTTGTGGAGGATGACGCCGCCGGAGACGCTTCCGTTCTGCGCGGTGTAGCCGGAGTCGATCAACTCGACTACGCGCTCTGATGGCCCGCTGGGCGATGACGTTGGGCCGACGACGCCTCCGTTGGTGGCGGCCGGCGTGATGCCGCCGCCTTCAGGTGGAGTCTTGGTCACGACGGCGGCGGTTGTGGGCGATGTCGATCCCGTTGGCGTGACGTCATCACCGCTGCTGCATGCCGCCGCAATGACGGAAAGCGCGACGATTGCGGTGAGCGCGAGAAGTGTTAGCGAGCGACGGGAGATCGTCACCAACTGCTCGGCAGGTCTTTTGCGGCTTTCTCTTCTTCGACGAACTGGTATGTGCCGTCGTCGAGGCGGAGGACGGGCTTGCCGACGTCCGTGATCTGGCCCCGCTGGTCGAGCTCGCTGCGAAGGACTGCTAGCTCTTCCTCCGTCGGCGTTTGCAGTGACTCGATTTGCGGCGCCATCTTCGGCTCGAACGACATTTCTGCGAGCACCATGTCGATCGTCACGAACGGGGATACGCCGATGAGGCGCATGTAGCGGTCTTCGTAGTCGAAGACGGCCCACGGCGTGACGCAGCGATAGGGGCCGGTGCCGCGCGGCAGGCCGGCGCGCTCGCGGGCGTTTTCCGTGCCGTCGAGGAAGCCGGGCGATGAGATGAAGTCGACGCGGGGGACGAACTTGCGCTTCTGCTGGTCAGTCATGAGGATCGTTTTCCAGCAGCTCGCGGCGATCGAGTCGGCGCCGCCGGGTCCGCCGAAGCGCCGGTGCTCGCCGTTGTAGTCGCCGAGCGCGGTGGAGTTGATGTTGCCATACGGGTCGACCTGGAGAGTGTTGAGGAGGCCGAAGTCCATCAGCCCCGTTTGCGCCTGGAAGCCGACGCTGTTCATCGTGCCCCACTGCAGCGCCTTGTACGACGCGCGCGAGCTGACCATCGTCATGATGGGGTCGAGCGGAAGCATCGGCTGCGGGTCGACGACGCCGTCTTCGGTGACGTAGACGGTGTTCGGGGCGTAGAGGCGCTTGGCGAGGAGGATGCTGGCCATCGGCGAGCCGCCGCCGGCGACCCAGTACGTGCGCGCGTCCTCCACCATTCGCGCGACGAGGCAGATCTGGTGTTCGCGTTCGTTGAAGTAAGTGGCTGGTGTGCCTGTCATGGTTATCCTCCTGTTGGTCGGGTGGCGACGGTCATGTCCACCACGGCTCCTCATGCGTCTCGCGGATCAATTTGAGTTTGCGATCGCTGGGGTTGTCCCACCACCGAAAATAGATTTCAGTTCCATCTGTGAGCTCTTGGCCCATGATTTCCTGGACTTCGAGTACTTCTCGAAAAGTCCAACGGACAGTCTCACGGTACTGATTCTTGAAGTGATGGCTAGTCTTCTTTCCGAGTTGCTCCACGCGTTTCTTGATCGCCTTCGCCGGCGCATCTTCGCTCATCCGAAAGATGATGACGCTTTCTTCGAAGAGGGGCTTTGGTGCGTCGGGAGCTTCGATTGTCCTCTCGATTAGCAGGCGGGCAGAATACCAGCGCTCAACCAGTTTTGCCTGCGCCTTCGCTTTAGGTTTGACCTTTGCGCGCGTCGTCATGATCCGTACCCTTCCTTGATCGTCGCGCGTGCCACAATCTCCCGCATGCGCTGGAAGCCGACTAGCTTGTCCATCATCTCGGCGTGGGAGGCGACGCCTCGGATGTACTTGTCGATGTACTGCGGGATGAAGCCGCGCATCGTCGCGCCGACGACTTCGACGACGTGGCCGACGTCGCTGGTGTAGCGGCCCTGGCACTCACCGGGGTAGGCGCCGAATGGTGCGTGCACGACAGCGTCGACGACGTAGTAGGGGATCGTCGTGCGCGCGGGGTCGCTGCGGATCTCGGCGGTGTCGATGATCTCCTCGGTCGAGATGATGACCTTCTTCGAGGCGAGGGCGCTCTCGACGTGGGAGATGCCGGTGCCGAAGATGCGCGCGTTGCCGTAGATATCGGACTGGTGCACGTGGATCAGCGCGACGTCCGGGTTGAGCGCGGGGATCAGCGTGATCGGCTGGCCGGTATAGGGGTCCTCGATCAGCTTGGCGCCTGAGTGCTCGAAGCCGTCGGTGCCGCCGAAGCTGCGCACGGGGATGAACGGGAGGCCCATGGCGCCGGCCATGATGCGGTTAGTCATCACGACGTTGGAGTACTCGTACGCCTTCACGCGCCCGGCGCGGATCGCCTCTTCGACGACCGGGCCGAAGAGAAAAAAGCCAACGTCGAGCTTGGAGACGCAGCCAGCGCCGACGAGCAGCGCCGCCGCCACCCAGGTGAACTTCGCGCCGAGCCAGAGGTCCTTCTTCTCCTGGCGAATGACCTCGCGAATGAGGGAGGCCGGGCCGCGCTGCAGGTAGTTGCACTCGTAGACGAGGTAGTCGCCGTCCGCGACGTACTTTGCGATCGCCTCTTTCTCCGTCATCAGTTTCGACACCATGGCGCGCTGCTTGTTGTCGCGCACGTATTCGCGGAAGCCGTCCGGATCGACCTTGAGGTAGTCGCCTTTGCCCTCGGCGAGGATTTGTAGTTGGTTGGGCATGCTACTTTTCCTTCCTGGTGGAGGAGGCTTTCGTGGTGCGGACGCGGTGGGCGAGGTCACTCACACGCGCAGCTCACCTTCGACTACGGTTACGGACTGGCCGCCGATTTCCGTGCGGCCGTCTCCGCCGACGCGGATGTGAACGCGGCCGTCGCGGCCGATCTCCATGCCCTGCATCGAGACGTATTCGCGGCCGGTGCGGTCGATCAGGCCGAAGCGCTCGAGGTAGGAGGGAAGGGCGCCGTTTGCGCTACCGGTGACGGGGTCCTCGGGGACGCCGACGCCGGGCGCGAAGCAGCGGATGTGGATAGCGGGGTCGCCGCCGGTGATGGCGAACGCCGCGATGCCCGTCAGCGAGAAGTCAGCGCTAAGGCGGGCGACGGCGGTCATGTCGGGCTTTAGCGCGGCGAGGGCGGCGGACGACTCCATCGGCGTGAAGAGCCAGGTTGGGCCGTTGGTGAACGCGGCCGGCGGCGTCTTCTTCGAGATCGGTGAGTTGAGCGCCTTTTCGATCGCTTCGACGGACGTGCCGAATTCGTGGTCGAAGCGGGCTTCCGGAGTTTCGGCGAAGATCACTGCTTCGCTGCCCTCGCCCATCGTGCGGAGGGCGAGAACGCCGGCGCCGCACTCCATGCGCATGACGCTCGGATCGAGGCGGGCGCCACCACGCTCGATGTAGGCGTGCGCGGAGCCGATGGTGGGGTGGCCGGCGAAAGGCAACTCGTTGGCGGGCGTGAAAATACGCAGGCGGTAATCGGCGCCGCTATTGGGCGACGGTTGCTGGAAGAACGTCGTCTCGCTGAGGTTGGTCCAGCGCGCGATCATCTGCATCTGGTCGTCGCTGAGATCGTCGGCGTCGAATATGACGGCGACGGGGTTGCCGTAAAACGGCCGCGATGTGAAGGCGTCGACCTGGCGGAACGGGTAGGCGCGGCTCACTTCGCCTCCACTGAGCGCTCTTCTCCGGCGGCGCGCAGGATGCGGTGGACGAAGTCGGTCTTGTTGGCGGCGTAGTTCTCGATGTCCTCGTGCTTCGCGGCGAGCTTGCGTTTCAGTTGCTCGTATTCATCGCGGGCATCGGGGTGGGCGCGCAGGTAGTCGCGGAAGATCGTGTGTTGCTCGAACTCCGGGTGGCCGGCCAGGAACATGTGCAGCTGATGCGTGCGCCCGATGTTGCTGCCAGACGCCTGGCCGGGCAGCGGGTTGTCCGTCAGCTTGCGGAAGTAGATACGGCCGGGGATGCCGAATTCGCCGAGGCAATCGTAGCCAAGCTCGACCAGAGGCGTGACGCATTTGAGCTGCGCGTCGGTGGAGGCAACGGCGATACAGATATCGATGATGGGCTTGGCGGCGATGCCGGGGATCGAGGTGCTGCCGACGTGCTCGATGGCAATCGCCCACTCGCCGATGGCGTCTTGCAGGAGCACGCGCTCAGCCTCGAAGGTGGCGGGCCAGGCGTCGTTCCAGTCGGCGAGGATGATCGGACTGAGGGCTTCGGGCATCGCAGCGCCCATGATTGCGTGCGCTGGAGCGGGGTGTCAAACGGCGGCGTGGAGCGGCTAGCCGCCGGTGTAAGCGGCCCAGATGGCCGGGCCCCAGAAGAGCGCTACGACGGCGCCAATCGCGAGGAACGGGCCGTGTGGGATGTAGTCGGTGCGGCTCTTGGCGCGCGTGATGATCGCGATAAGCGCGAAAGCGGCGGCGACCAGGGTGCCGATCATGATGCCGACGATGACTGACGGCAGCCCGACGACGAAGCCGATGAGGATGATCATCTTGACGTCGCCCATGCCGAACGCCTTTGCGCCGCCGAACGGAATCGAGAGGAGGATCAGCAGGAAGCTGATGATGATGGCGACGATGCCGCCGGCGATGATCGCGAGGACGGAGTTGTCAGGCCAGCCCCACGAAAGCGCGATCGCGGCCAGCATCGCCGGGAAGATGATGCGGTTCGGGAGTAGGTGCCGGTCGACGTCGGTCAGGGTGAGGGTGAGGAAGACGGTTGCGAAGAAGCCGCCAAGCAGGCCGGCGCCCAGGCTATCGAAGACGAGACTGGCCGCTCCGAACAACGCGGCGGCGCCCAGCGGCAGGATCAACGCTCGCGCGGGGAGCTTCCTCTCGCAGTCCGGACACTTGGCCAGGGACATGTAGTAGCCGACGAGCGGCAGATAGAAGCGCGGACGCAGCTTGCTCCGGCACTCCGGGCAGCGGAAGGGCGGTCCGGAAATCGCCTCGCTGGTATAGAAGCGCAGGAAGTAAAGGTCCAGCACGTGGCCCAGTAGAAGGCCGACGACTGCGCAAATCAGGAAATCCATTGTCATGGTAATAG
>JBDTOK010000124.1:0-8676 GCA_039933275.1 Chloroflexota bacterium
ACTGTCCGAGGCATCGATCGCCCGCCTGCGGCCGATCGTCGGCTCGTTCGGTGGGGCGCTCGCCGAGCCGATCGCGGACAACTTTCAGGCGTGGCAGCTGGTCCCAGGCGGCATGGCGATCACCTTCGCGCAGGGGCAGGGCTTGTCCGAGCACAGTAGTCGATGTGTCGACCTTCGATACGTCCACCAGAACGCGTGGGCGGAACGTCACCGCTTCGAACGCTGCGCGGTTCATGCGCAGCGTGACCTCGTCCTCAGCGCCGCCTGCGATGAAGTCGAAGATTGGCGCGGGCAGTGCCTCTCGGGCCAGCGGCTCGAGGTCGTTCAGGTTGAGGTACGGCATCGGAATTTGGTGAGGCTAACGCACACGATTAGCCACGAAGTTCGTTTGGCAATTTCGACGTTTGGCGTGTAGTTGAATTCGCGAATCGCACAGCACGTTATCGCGACGCTGCGCCCTGACCCAACACGGTGGCCGCCACCTCACCGATGTCCGCCGGCGAGTCGACTATCGTGGCACCAGCGGCCTTCAGCGCAGCCTTCTTCGCCTTCGCCGTGCCCGCTTCGCCGACAATGATCGCGCCTGCGTGGCCCATGCGCCGGCCCGCAGGCGCGCTCGCCCCGCCGATGAAAGCGATGATAGGCTTGCGCATTTCGGAGGCGATGAACTCAGCCGCCTGTTGCTCCGCGACGCCACCAATCTCGCCGATCAGAATCACGGCGTCGGTGCCGGGATCGTTGTTAAACATTCGCAGCGCTTCCACCTGGCTCGTCCCGATGATCGGGTCGCCGCCCACGCCGACACAGGTGCTCTGACCGATTCCGCGCTTCGTCAGCTGTGCGACGGCCTCATACACGAGTGTCCCCGAGCGCGAGATAACGCCGACGCGGCCGGGCTTGAACACGTGGCCGGGCATAATGCCGACGCGCGCCTCGCCGGGCGTGATCACGCCGGGACAGTTAGGGCCGATTAGCGTGAGGCCTGAGCCGCGCAGGAATCGCTTTACGCGCACCATGTCCATCGTCGGCACGCCTTCCGTAATGCAAACGATCACGGGCACTTCCGCGCTTGCCGCCTCAAGCACGGCGTCAGCGGCAAACGGCGCCGGCACGAAGATGAGCGAAACGTTGGCCTGTGTTGCCGCAACTGCCTGCTTGACGGTGTCGAAGACCGGTACGCCTTCCGCCGTCTCGCCACCGCGCCCGGGCGTAACGCCGCCTACGACGGTGGTCCCATACTCAATGCAGCGGCGCGTCTGGAACGAGCCTTCCTTGCCGGTGATGCCCTGGACGATCAGTCGTGTGTCTTTGCCGACGAGGATGCTCAAGCGGTCACTCCTGTGTTGATGTGCTCTTTGATGAAAGCGCCGATGCGCTCGATTGCCTGCTGGCCCTCCGGGAGCATGCCCGCAAAGATCGGGAAGATGTGCAGCATCTCGTCCCAGACCTCCAGCGTGACGTCAACACCCGCGGCCCGCGCCCGTTCAGCATAGCGAACTGAGTCGTCAAGCAATATCTCCGCATCCCCAGCGATGACCAGGAGCGGTGGCAGCCCGCCGTGATCGCCGTAAAGAGGCGAAATTAAGGGATCCGTGCTGGGACGCCCGTCGCAGTAGGCGGAAGACCACTTGGCCAGGATGCCCGGTGATAGTGCAGGATCGGCCGCCTCACGAGTCCGCACCGATTCGCCCGTAAGTGCAAGGTCAGTCCACGGCGAAATCAGCACCGCCGCGGCAGGCATCGGATTACCAGCGTCCTTCAGTGCCAGCAGAGTCGCAGCGGTCAGCCCGCCGCCCGCAGAGTCGCCGACGATGACGATCGCCTCAGGTGATGCGCCCTGCGCAAGTAGCCAGCGATACGCCGTCGTCGCGTCTTCAACTGCGGCCGGGTGCGGGTACTCAGGCGCGAGGCGGTAGTTGATCGCCAACGCACGCGCTCCTGCCGCGCGGCCGATGCGTGATACGAGGTCCGCATGCGTGTTCGTGGAGCCGATGACGTATCCGCCGCCGTGCAGATAGAGAACCGTTGTCGCACCAACGGATGGCGTTGTGATCCATTCGCCCGCCACGCCACCCGCGTCGACTCGCTCGCGGGTAACGTCCGCTGCTACTGCGAACCCGGACGCGTAGGCCTCGAAGCCAACGCGCGTGTCCTGAATCGAAGCGTTCTCATCGAACGGCTGCGTGCGCAACGCCTGGATGAGGATCGCAAGCTGAGGACTGGCCATGTTGTCTCGTTAGACCGTTGCCCCGGCCGAGACGTGCTGCTTCACCCACTCGCCGATCTTGTCGATCGCCTGTTGGGCTTCCGGCAGCATCCCCGCGAAGATCTGGAAGACGTGAATCATCTCGTCGAACACTTCGATTGTCACGTCCACGCCCGCTGCCTGCGCCTTCTCGGCATAGCGGGTTGCGTCGGAGAGGAGCACCTCGTGGTCGCCCACCTGGATCAGCATTGGAGGCAGCGCACTGTAGTCGCCGTAGAGCGGCGACACCAGCGGATCGGTGAGAGACGCTTCCCCGGCGTACATCTTCCCGGTTGTGTTCATCGGATCGACCTTGATCATCGGGTCGAGCGCGGCGCGCGTCTGCACCGATTCGCCCGTCGCCGCCAGGTCCGTCCACGGCGAAAGCAGCACGGCGCCGCCTGGAAGCGGATCGCCAGCCCTCTGCAGCGCGAGCATTGTCGCCGCTGCCAAGCCGCCGCCGGCAGAGTCGCCCGCGATGACGATCGTCTCCGGCCGGATGCCCTGTTTGAGCAGCCACCGAAACGCCGTCGTCGCGTCGTCGACAGCAGCCGGGAACGGGTTCTCCGGCGCCAGTCGATAGTCAAGCGAGAATGCGCGCGCGCCCGACGCTCGCGCGATGCGCGATACAAGATCAGCGTGTGTGTTCAGTGAACCGATAGAGTATCCGCCGCCGTGCAGGTAGTAGATTGTCGTCTGGTCCGAGGAGTTCGACGTTGTGATCCACTCGCCGGACACGCCATCGGCGTCGGCGGGCGTTCGCGTAACGTCCGCGGCGCACTTGAGCAGCTGGGCAATCATCTCGAAGCCCGCTCGCGTTTGTTGCACGGTAACGTCTTCGCGAAGGGGGCGGTTCTTCAGCATCTCGAGGATCGTCTGCATCTGCGGACTGGCCATAGGAAAGCTCCTTTCGTATTGGCCGAATGTTCGCGCGACGGGGCCAATGTGTCAACGGAAGCGGCCTAGCTAACGCCCAGCGCCGGCAGTATCGCCCCTGCGAACTGTGGGTGCTTCTCCGCAAACGCCCACAGCAGCCCGAAGCAGCCGCTGACCATCATGTCCCCATGCGGCACCGCAAAGTACGGCTTGAGGCTGGACCCACGTAGCTTTCCCCGCTGCGGCCCCGTGACGGCGATGAGCGGCTCTTTCTCTGAGCCCGTTGCGCCACCCGCGTAGTACACCCCGTGACCTTTGCTGCCAAACACATCCTCATGTGGCAGCGTGCCTCCGATCAGGCGGTTCGTGAAGTCTTCGATTTGGGCTGCGTTCACCTCGCCCGTGTGGTGCTCGTATAGCGAGATGATCTGCGTCCCGCGCAGGTGGAACGCCAGCGCGTGCATGTTGCCCAGGTTCAGCACCACCTGTTCGTCTTGCTCTTTGACGGTCTCGTCCTGCAATGCACCGAGGGCCGCAGCGGGACCGGTGTCCAGAAACACCGTCGGCACGTCGATGTCGACGGATGCAATCAGACTGCGCGCCCGCGTGAGGTAATCCGGCACCTCCTCCGGGAGGCAGGCGAACGCGCGCAGGTCGTCGCGACTCTCGACCACCCGCCGCAGATGCTCGAAGCGAAACAGGCGATCCGAGTATCCCGGCGGCGCCGCGCCGTGATCGAGGCACCCCAGCGCGAGCCCGTCGAAGTCCGTCGCGACGTCAAACGCCACAAGCGCCGTCCGTATCGCGCCCAGATCGAGGTCGCGCAGTGTCACGTGCTCAGCGTCCAACGCGGCTATTGCCTCGTCATCTGCAAGAGTCACGCCGATCGCTTCAACGCGCGAAAGGTCGTCGTCAAACGTCATCGCCGCCTCGCGCGTGGCATACGCGGGCAGGCCCGCTCGCAAGTGGTCCTCGAGCGCCCAGTGGTTCGGGCCGCCGCCGGCAATCGTCCCGCTGATCGCAACCGCACGGCGTTCCGCGGTTGCCCGCCGGATGCGGCCCGCGGCGATCTGCGTGGGTGACGGCATGATCAGCTGTAGTGCGTTCTCGATCGGCTGGGCTGAGTCGAACAGCAAGATGTCCTGCGTGCCTGTACCAACGTCGATCGCCAGAATGCGCATGTAACCGATTATAGATTGCAACGCGCGTGCAACCCGCCCCGCGACGCGCTGTAAGGCTTCGAGCACCCATCTGCACCTAACATCGCTCAAGGTGGAGGTGAAGGTATGAGGAAACTTGGCCCCGTTGGTATCGCCGCGATTCTGTGTTTAGTGTTCGTCGCGGCGCTGGCAGCAACGTTCTTCGTGGTAACGAGCGGAGGCAGCAACAGCGGCGCCACCGCTGCCACGCAGGGAGCCCAAAGCCTGCAACAGCCCGGCACGCACGCCACTGGCGAAGTCCTGGCGTGCCCAGGCGGCGGCGAGGCCGAGACGTCCTTCAGCCAGGTCGGGAACGAGTTCAGAATCGTTGGACGCCTGGCTTCGATCGATCCGAGCCAGCTCCTGGTCAAAGGCCCGCAGCAGTACGTGAAGCTGGTCGTAGCACCGAACGCGCGGATTGACAGCTCGCTGCGAGGCGGGCAAATCATTAAAGCAGCCGGCAACTTCGACCAGAGCGGCACCGCACAGGCCACCGACGTTCAGCTCGCTTGCAGCGCTGCCGCCGTCGTTGGTCAGGTCACCACCGCTCCGACGCAGGCGCCAGCACCAACGCAGGCGATCGTCTTAGCCCCTGCGCCGACCGCGCGCCCAACCGCCTCTCCGAGCACGCACATTACGGTGCGCGGCCCAACCATCCCAGTCATCGTCTCAACGCCGCGGCCAACTCGGTCACCAGAGAATGCGCACCCGGCGAGCGATGACTCACACGGCAAACCGAAGAAGCCGAAGCACGGTGACGATTAAGCGCCGGTGGTGATGCGCTCGACGCCCGCCATGTACGGGCGAAGAATGTCGGGGATCACGATCGATCCGTCGGCCTGCTGGTAGTTCTCGATCACGGCGATCATCGTGCGCGGCAGCGCCAGCCCACTCCCGTTGAGCGTGTGCGGATGTTCTAGCTTCTTCGACTGCTTATCGACTCGGTAGCGGATGTTCGCGCGCCGCGCCTGGAAATCGGTACACAGGGAGCACGACGACACTTCGAGCCACTCATCTGACCCGGGTGACCACACCTCGACGTCATAGGTCTTCGCGGCGTTGAAGCCAATGTCGCCAGTGCACAACTCCACGACTCGATGGGTAAGACCAAGCGCCTCCACCACCGCCTCGGCTTCGCTCGTGAGTGACTCCAGCGCCGCCATCGACTCGCTAGGCTCGACGAACTGGTACATCTCGACCTTGTCGAACTGGTGGCCGCGCTTGATGCCGCGAACATCCCGGCCAGCGGACATCTTCTCGCGCCGGAAGCAGGGCGTGTACGCGACATAAGCCACCGGCAATGTCCCGACGTCGAAGATGTCGTCGCGATGCATCGTCGTCAGCGCGGCCTCGGCCGTCGGAATCCACCAGAAGTCTTCTTCGGCGTCGTGGTACATGTTCTCGCCGAACTTCGGGAGCCAGCCGCCGGCCCACAGGTTCTCTTCCTTGATCATCGCGGGCGGGTAGACCTCGCGATACCCGCGGGCTGAGTGGAAGTCGACCATCCAGTTGATGAGCGCCCGCTGGAGGTGCGCTCCCTCGCCCTTGAGCACGTAGAATCGGCTGCCCGCAAGCTTCGTCCCGCGATCAAAGTCGATGATGTCGAGCGACTCGCCCAGTTCCCAGTGCGGCTTCGCCGCAAACCCGAGTTCCTTCGGCTCGCTCGACTGCCGAACAACGACGTTCTCGGATTCGTCCGGCCCGTCGGGTACCGACTCGTCCGGGATATTTGGTATCTGCAGCAGCAGATCCCGCAGCAGCGGATCCAGCGTCTTCAGCCGCTCCTCGAGCGACTGCAGCTGCTCGCCCAAGTGCGTCGATCGCGCCATCATGTCTGAGCGCCGATGCTCTGCATGCTTGGCGTCTTTCGTCTCCGCCGATTTCATCTGCCGGGCCATCTCGCCGATCTCCTTGGCAAGCGCATTGCGTTCGGCGCGTATCCCCTCTACCTCCGTCAGCAACGTCCGCCGCTCCGCGTCCAGCGCAATCGCCTCATCCAACGGCGCCTCCGTGTGCCGACGCTGCAGCGCCCGGCGCACAACCTCAGGCTGTTCCCGCAAAAGTTGGATATTCAGCATGCGTCTAGGGTCGAGGGTGGCGGCCCATGGGTCAAGCGAGGGCTAGACGTCCAGCGCCAGGTGCGCCCTGACCACGTCAATCGCCACCAGCGCCAGCTGCCGCACGTCTTCCGGGATCGCCGCCGTAACGTCGTGGCCCGGCGCGACCATCGGCGCGTTTTCGGTGAGCTCCACCGACGTCACCCACCGCAGCGTCGCATCGTCCACGTCCGTGTGGCCCGCCGCCTCCAGCGGCCGCACGAAGTAGATCAGATCGATGTGCTTGTGCGGCTCGTCCGGCCCTGGTATGTCCTCGATCAGGATCGTGTACGGCGCCGGCAACTGCTCCGGGTAAGCAAAACGCAGGTACGGTGACGTCGAGATGATCTCGCAAACCAGGCCCGTCTCCTCCCGCACCTCACGCAGCACGGCCTCCGTCGGCAGCTCGTCCGGCTCGATGTGTCCGCCCGGCGGCATCCACTGGCCCAGCCGCTTGTGCCAGTGCAGCAGCGTAGCGTCGCCACGCACGACAAACGCCGTCGCGGTAAAATGCCGCTTCATTGCGGAAGCTGCGACACAAGTCTGCGCACGAATCGATCGAGGAGTAGAGCCATCGGTACGAAGTCGCGTTCGTACTCTGCTTTGACCTCGGGCCAGCGGTCGACGAGATCGATGATCGAGAGTTCGTCAGGATCGGTCGTACGTGTGCGCAGCTCGGCTCTCGTGATGGGATACTTGCGACCGTCTAGTAACTCGCGCGACTTCATCGCAAGGATCGCCATCTTCGCGCGGTAGTAAAGGATCCGGCCGTGTCGTCCAGTTTCGGCGGATGCACGCTCAGGCCCGCGCTTGTGCGTGAGCCGGTATCGCGCCTCATGTCCGATCTCAACGGCGAAGTAGCGCAGGTCTGCGAGGATGTTCTCTTCCGTCACGGGCGGCTGCACGAAGTCTCCATGAAGGAGTGACATGCCGTGGTGGAACTGCTGACGGCCGTGAGCCGGGTACTGTCGCAACTCCTCCTCGGTCTTGATGTAGGCAGACCAGTGCTCGTCGCCCTCGAACGCCTTCGCCAACTGCCAAAGGAGCTCTTCGTCTAGCTGTCGCATGACGACGAACAGGTCGTGGTCGCTTTCGGCGTTCGCTTCGCCCCGCGCCCACGAACCTTGCCACGCAAGCGCGGTCAAGTCGTCGCCAAGAGAGGCGATCAGGGCCTCGGCGACGACACGCTCCGAGTCAGGCAGATTGCTCAGTTGGATGCTAGGTAGGTTTGACATCACGCCAGCTTAGCGAGACGGGTGCGGGAAGTCGAGTTCCCATATTTGCGAAAAAATAGCGCCGATTAGTGCCACTCGCCTATTCGAGTTAGATCGACCGAGGCTTACCTTCTGCTCAGCGATGCTAGCGAAGGTCAACAGCTGCGCAGTGATCGGCCTGGACGGCGAGATAGTCGACTGCGAGGTCGATGTGGTGAACATGGGCGTGCCCAGGTTTACGGTCGTCGGATTGCCGGATACTGCCGTGAATGAAGCCCGCGAGCGCGTGATGTCGGCGGTCCGCAATTCGGGGTTCCGGTTTCCCCCACATAAGGTGACGGTGAACTTGGCCCCGGCGGATCTCCGCAAAGAAGGCCCCGCCTACGACCTGCCGATCGCCATCGGCGTCCTCGTCGCCTCCAATCAGGTCCCCGAGCCGCGCCGCGACTGCGTGTTCATTGGGGAGCTGTCGCTGGACGGCCGCCTACGTCACACAAACGGCGTGCTCCCGATGGTCGGGCTTGCCCGCGAGCACGGCTTCACCACCGTATTCGTGCCGGAAGTCGATGCGCACGAAGCCGCGCTCGTCGAAGGTGTGCAGGTCATCCCCGTCGATTCGCTGCGGTCGCTCACCCAGCACCTGAGCTTCGACACCCAGATCGATGCGTTCGTCCCAAAGCGCGAGCTCACGATCTGCGAAACCGCGATCCCGCAGGGCAGTGACTTCCGCGACATCAAGGGGCAGGAGCACGTAAAACGCGCACTCGAGGTCGCAGCGGCAGGAGGCCACAACGTCTTGATGGTCGGGCCGCCGGGCTCCGGCAAAACGCTCCTCGCGCGAGCCATGCCCGGCATCCTCCCGCGCATGACTCCGAACGAAGCGCTGGACGTCACCAAGATCTACAGCGTCGCGGCCATGTTGCCCACAGGCACGCCTCTCATGCACGACCGCCCGTTCCGCGCACCCCACCACACGATCTCGCACGCCGGCCTTGTCGGTGGCGGCCGCAACCCGCGCCCCGGCGAGATCACGCTAAGCCACCGCG
>JBDTOK010000125.1:0-8519 GCA_039933275.1 Chloroflexota bacterium
TGCGGACGCAATCATACCGATAGCGTCAGGGGCGGGGCAACGACCAGGAAACGTAACGAGACGCTCAATAACAAACCATAGGAGGAATGATCGGCTATCTCGCGCCCCGCGACTAACCCATGCGTACGAACTGCGCCGCTCGCCCGTGCCTAGTCCTCCTCCAGACACTCCCTATCGCCCTCGCCATCGCCCTCCTCTGCGTCCTCGCCGCAACCACGGGCACCCACGCGGCCGCCTCCAGTTCCAACCGAACCGTCGTCGTACAGGGCCCCGGCATCGACAGCGACGATGATGGCTTCACCACGGCGACGGATTGCAACGACAACGATCCCATGGTCAACCCCAACGCCGCCGAAATCGCCGGCGACAGCGTCGACCAGAACTGCGACGGCAAGGAAGATTGCTTTGCGGACCAGGACGGTGACGACGCCCGCACCACCTCGGTCATCACCAGTAACGACACGGATTGCTTCGATGCCAACGAAGGCCAAACCGCAGAGCCAATCGACTGCAATGACTCCAACGGCGCCATTCACCCCGGTGCCGCCGAGCTCCCCGCCGATGGCGTCGACCAGGACTGCGACGGCCAGGAAACCTGCTATCGGGACCTGGACGGAGACACCCACGGCACCAACTCCACCATCACCAGCGACGTCAATTGCAATGACGCCGGAGTGTCCAGCACCACCGACGACTGCGATGACAGCGATCCCGCCGTCCACCCCGGTGCCACGGAGGTCGTCGGCGACGGCAAAGACGAGAACTGCGACAGCCAGGAATCGTGCTTCGCGGACCAAGACGGTGACGGCTACCGGTCCTCCAATGTCATCACGAGCCTCGACACGGATTGCACTGACGTAGGCGAGGCCGCAGCCGCAGCACCCACCGATTGCGATGACACCGATGCCGCCGTCCACCCCGGCGCCGTCGAAATCCCCAACAACGGCAAAGACGACGACTGCAACGCGGGGACACCAGACTCGACGGCAACCGCCACTCCCACTGCGACACCAACCGGCTCTGCCACGGCCACACCTACTCCAACCGCTACCCCCGGCGCCTCCGTGACGCCAACCGCCACACCAACTCCGATTCCCAGCGCGACTCCCACCGCCACAGCCATCCCCTCCGTCACCCCGACACCAACGCCCGGAACCAGATCACTAATCTGGGGCGACCTCGACTGCTCCAACGAAGTGACCGTCGACGATGCAGTCCTTGTTCTCCGCCACTACGCGGGCCTCACCGCCGACACCGTCGACTGCCCCGCCCTCGATGCCCAAGTCGGCATTCTCGTCGTCACCCCACAACAATGGGGCGACATCGACTGCTCCGGCGACATCACCCCCGCCGACACCCTGAAACTCCTCTTCTTCGTCACCAACCTCGACGTCGCGCAATCAGAAGGCTGCCCCGCCGTAGCATCACCCGTAACCGTCGTCTCCTAACGGCTGACCTCCAAGGTCGAACCTTCCAAGTAACCACCGAATCACCACGTGGCAAGTGGTCACTAATCTTCCGTAGTGTCGCCCGATCCAGGTGCTGCCAAACAATCCGGGTCGTCATTCTTCACAGAGTTCACCCGCGCCGACACCGGCGTGCCGACCAGCAGGTCGTCCCGCGCGGGCCGAAGCAGTTCCATCAGCGAGTCGGGTGACTGCCGGGCGTAAAGCCAATCATCGACCGCCTGTTCCTCCAGGATCACGGGCATTCGGTTGTGAATGGGCTCGATGAGCGAGTTCGGCGTCGTCGTAATTATCGTGAACGTGCGTTCCTTCTCAGTCGGCGATGGCCGCCATGAGTCGTACAGTCCAGCAAACAAGATCAGCCCGCCGTCGCTGCGGTGAAACCAGATCGGTTGTCTATTCTCCTTCGGGCCTGTCCATTCGAAGAAGCCGTCTGCCGGAACGACACATCTTCGCTCGTTGAACGCCGCACGAAAAGACGGCAGCTTGGGGACTGTCTCTGCCCTAGCGTTGATGCCCTTGAACGCCTGCTTCCGATCCTTCGCCCAGAAGTTGATCAGTCCCCATTTGGCCGGAAGGATTTCGCGATCCTCGAAACGCGCCCGCACTATCCAGTGAGGATCTGTCGGCGCGATGTTGTATCTCGGCCGGTAGTCTGTGAGCGACTCAATTGGAACGCCGAGCTCAGCCGCGACCAGCTCGGCTTCGCGGTAAGTCATGGTGAATCGACCGCACATCAAAGCGAGCGTAGCAGACTGAACCGTCCAGCCGGGCAAATATCGCGGCACGCCCAGCCTCGGCCGCAAATATGTGCACGTTGCTTGCATCTGTGCTTCCTGGCCGCGATACGCCTACAGTTTAATACCGGTTACAAGCTCGCTTTGAGTGAGCCTGTTATTGCTGCAGACCAATTCGGTGAGTTGGTCTGCAGGGCAAGGCTTTGAGAGTAAGTAGCCCTGGAATTCATCGCAGCCGTGGGTGCGGTAGAACGCGAGCTGTTCGACTGTCTCGACGCCCTCCGCCGTGACCTTCAACTTGAGCGAGTGCGCCATGGCGATCGTCGCGGAGGCGATGGCGGCATCGTTGGCGTCAGTGGTGACTCCTTCCGTGAACGAGCGGTCGATCTTGAGACGCGCGACCGGGAGCTGCTTGAGGTGGCTGAGCGACGAGTACCCGGTGCCGAAGTCGTCGATCACTGATATGACTCGCATGCTGCCGAGAGCGGCTAAAGCCTGGGCTGTTCGTTCAGGGCTAGCCATTGCGGCGGTCTCTGTGACTTCGAGCTCGAGCGCGTCTGGCGATATTCCACTGGCCCAGACGGCATCTCGAACGATGGAGACGAAGTTCGGCTGTTGCAACTGACGCGCGGAGATATTGACGGCAACTCGGAAACCAGGCCACATCCTTTCCCACTCGGCGCCCTGCCGGCAGGCGGTTTCGAGCACCCACATGCCTATCGCCAGGATCAGACCAGACTCTTCTGCGATTGGAATGAACGAATCGGGTGGGACGAGGCCGCGCTCCGGATGTTGCCAGCGGATGAGCGCTTCAACGCTGACGATCCGCTGATCTGCTACCGAGGCGACCGGCTGGTAGTAGAGGACGAACTGACCACGCTCCAGAGCCTGCGCAAGCTCGCGCTCCAACGATAGGCGAGCTGAGATTGAGGCGTTCATTGACGCCGCGTAGAGCTGGTGGTTGTCGCGACCCTGCTCCTTCGCCCGGTACATCGCGACGTCCGCATTGCGAATGAGCGTGTCACCGTCATTCCCGTCTTCGGGAAAGATCGCCAAACCGATACTTGCGGTCGCGCGGAACTCTTGTCCTCCAACGGTTGCGGGGCGCCGCAGGCTCTCCATGATGCGGGCCGCCAAGTCGACGGCGTCCTGAACCTTCTCGATTTGCGGCAAGAGGAGAACGAACTCGTCGCCTCCGACGCGAGACAGGGTATCGCCATCCCGGGAGATGTGGGACAGTCGCGCCGCCACCTCGCGCAAGAGATCGTCTCCGCCCGCATGGCCGACGGAGTCGTTCACATCCTTTAAGCGGTCGATGTCGATGTAGAGCACGGCGAGGCGCGCTTCGCTTCGGCGTGCTTGCGAGACAGCCTGCTCCAGCCTGTCTTTCAGCAGGTCGCGGTTCGGGAGGCCTGTCAAGGCATCGTGATATGCCATGTGGCGGATCGTCTCCTCCGCTTGCTTCCGCTCCGTGATGTCCCTGAAGTTGACGACGATCATCGTGTCGCCGTCAGCTCTGGTTATTCGCCGGCTCATGGTTTCCAGGGTGCGCCACGTGCCATCGGCATGGCGTCCGCGAAACTCTATCGCCTGGTCGTCTTCGGCAATCCCCTGCACCGTCCGGCTGAACGAATTCAGGATGTTCGCGAGGTCATCCGGATGGATGAGTGAGAGGCCATTTGACCCAGAGACAGCCTCTGGGCCGTACCCCATGACCCGCATGAGCGACGGGCTTGAGTACGTTACCTGCGCCTGCGCATCCAGTACGAAGATAACGTCGGTGCTGTTCTCGATCAGGGAGCGGAAGTACTCTTCACTCGCACGGAGCCTGTTCTCCGCTCTTATGCGATCGCTGATGTCTTGCACAAGCGAGAGAACACATTCGAGGCCACCGAGTTCGATCGACTCAGCGGTCATCAGGCAATCGAGAATCTCTCCAGATTTCGTGCGAAACTGCACTTGCTGATCGCGCGCGTAGCCCTGCTTGCCGAGCAATACGCCGATCTCCTTGCGCGCATCCTCGCTCACCCAAAGACCTAGTTCAGTGCTGCTTTTACCGATGGCCGAATCCCGATCGTATCCGACCAGGCGCGAAAATGCGTCGTTTACATCGACCAGCCGATCCTCGTGTATCGACGTGATAACGATGGCCAACGGACTGCGGTAGAAGGCCTTCGAGAACTTCTCTTCGCTCTGCTGGAGGGAGGCTATTGCGTTAGCGCGATCAGATACGTCCGTGAAGCTCCACACACGACCGACCGCCTTTCCATCGATGCGCTGCGGTACAGAACTGCGTTCGATGACACGCCCGTCTTTGAAGATAACAACGTCAGAACTGGACTTCTCGGGCTCTTTGTAAATCTCAGCCACTGATTCACGGAAGGCCTGCGGGTCGGCGAGCTGCTTCTCCACAGAGGTGATCAACCAGTCGTCGTCATGAGACTCAGCGGTATCTTTTGAGATGCTCCAGATGTCGAGGAAACGCTGGTTGAACGTCGATATTTTGAATTCGGGAGCGCCGCTAACGACGAGGATTCCGTCGACGGTTGATTCGAGCGTGGAAGCGAGCACGGAGAGAGTTTCCGTCAGTCGTAGTTCTGTCTTTTGCCGAGCAGCGACATCCTCTTGAAGCAGCGCGTAGCGTTCCAGCAACTCCTTGGATGCGAGCTCCAGTGACCGCTCAACCATTTCGCGGTCGGAGTCAGACTCGTGGTAGGTGACGTCGATCGCGGCGAGCAGCTCAGTGAGCTCACCGGGTGGCTCATCGGTGTTTAGATAGCGCCGCAACTGTCGGCGAAGCAGGTTGTGCAACCGGCCCTACACCTCGGACAGGGTTGTGACGGTCATCGTCTGATTGTGAAGCTCACAGCGGGCACTCGGAGTAAAGGGGGAGATCTCACCGTAGGAGTAGAAACCCGCCAGGACAGTTCGATTCCCAACGACGTCGCGCACGCCTTCCACTTCCTCCTCGACGCGCTGTTTCAGCACCATCTTGCGTCCAACGCAGCTGATAAGAATCGCAAGCTCAGCGTTGGAGCCGCCCAAGGCTTCGTAACTTGTACGTGCTGCTCCGGCTGCGCCATCGATGAGTCGATCGAAGTTCGCTTTCATCAGGCGCGCGCGGCCGCCCTCGGGCATGTCGCCCGCGAAGGTCATGCTTTGCGCTGAATCGTCTACCGCCAGTATCGTCCGCACGACTGCGGTCTTGCTCTCGTCATCCGCGCGGAGAGCGAGCGGGAAGAGGAGGCCGGTGGCGGGCAAGCCGGCAGCCTGATCACCAAGGTAATTCTTGTACAGCTCCAGCGCTGAGGTGTTATCCATTTCGTAGAGAACGTTGTCGTGAGAGCGGGTGATGATCCGCTCCGGGCCGAACGGATCCCAGCCACCGAGGGAGCCATATCCAACCCGCAGGCTTTCGCCGTAGAACCCGACGATGACAACGTTTGACGTGAGAGCTTCCTCGCCACAAACGACGATCGTCTTCTCGAAACGGTCGTCGTCGCCGGAGAGGCCACCTGTCACGGTGACACCAGTTGGGAGGGCTTCGGTGAGGCCCTTTACAAGCTCGCTGCCGTTGATCTTAAGGCCGTCGGACAGCACGAAGGCGTGCACAAGTCCGCGGTGCTCGATCGCACCCGCCAAGCGCCGCCCAGCGTCGCGACTGTCCTCAGGCGCTTTGACGAAGACCTGTCCAGTGGAGATCGCGGTCTTTTGGAAGCCGATTGCCGTGCATACGATCGAGCCGTCCAACACGCTCGTGCCGCTGATCTCGCCAGCCGTCGAGCAGCCAATGACTGTGGCGCCGGGGTGCCGGCCCTTCATCTCGCGGAGGAGTTCGCTGTTTTCGAGGAGGTGCCGCGCCCCGAAAGCCAACACAAGATTGGCACCGTTGCCCGTGCTTGAGACGTCGCCGACTGTTTCCCAGCCGGAGCGGGGTCTGTAAATGGTTTGGTCGATGCGCATGGGGCCTCCCTCAACAGATAGGTTGTCTACCTGTGAGGACGCCCGCCCAGGGATTAGGTTACCGCGCGGCAAGAGAGCCGAACAGACCGATTATTCGGGTTTTACGGGGGCAGTGCGATTCGGCGCGCGACGTTTTGGGTTAAGACGGCGCAGTACGGCGCTTTCGATCGTCCCGCATGGCGTCGCGACTGGCGACGCAGGACGAGCGGGGCGAGACCAGAAGGGAAGGGACGCGTGCGCTCAAACGCTACGTCATACGCGCGATCTAGCGGCTCTGGGCGGAATGCCAATCACCCGTCACTCCGGTTCTCGCCGGGGTCGCTTGACACATAGGAGCGTTCCTTAGTGGCGTCCGACGTTGATGCGTTGCTGAACCAACGTGCGAGATCTGCCATTCCTCAGCGCTTCTTCTGTTGGTCAACCCGTCTGAATGATATTCTCCTAAGGAGCAAACCGTGAAGCCTTCAGCACCCGCAACCGCCGATCGCCGCATCCTTAGCAGCTTGCTCCTGGTTGCCGGGCTAATCGCGGCTTCGGCGCTTCTCCTGAGGCCATCCTCCGGCCGCGCTGCGTTTCCGGGCGTAAACGGCGACATTGTTTTCGATAGCGACCGTACCGGCGCCGAACAGATATACCGTATCCCCAACAATGGCGGCACAGCTGTTCCCCTCACGGACGCCGGTCGCAACGTCAGTGCGGTGTGGTCTCCGGATGCGGCGCGCATCGCCTTCGTTAGCGATCGTGATGGCAACGCCGAGATTTACGTCATGAACGCAGACGGCAGCAGCGAAACGAGACGTACAACGAACGATGTGCAGGACTCCGGTCCAGCCTGGTCCGCCGACGGCCAGAAGATCGTCTTCCTCCGCCGCACGGAATCCAACGACATAGAACTGTGGACGGTGAATGCCAGCGGTAGCGCCAACCCGCAAGTGCTGATCGATTCTTCCGGCACTGACACTATGCCCTCGTTCTCGCCGGACGGAACAAAGATCGCCTACGCCCACAACGACCCCGGCGAAAACGACTCGGACATCTTCGTCGCCAACGCCGACGGCTCGAACCCCATGCGCATCACAGACAACGACACTCCCGACTACAATCCAAACTGGTCGCCTGACAGCTCCCAGATCGTATACATGTGTAACCCGGATAACGCGAACCGCGAAATCTGCGTGGTGGACGCCGACGGTGGCACGCCTCAGCAACTGACAGACAACGCTCCTATCTCGGACGAGGACGCCGCCTTTTCGCCGGACGGTACACGCATAGTCTTTTACAGCGACCGCCCAACCACGGATACGTTCGGCATCTACACAATGGACACCGGTGGCGGGGATGTGCAGCCAGTCACGACGGATAACGCCTACGAACCGGACTGGGGCGTCGCTGCGGGCGCAACTGTCTCTCCGACACCAACGCCTTCACCGACCCAGACTCCGCAAGTCACGCCGACACCGACAGGTTCCCCCGCCCCCGCAGGTCTCAGAGGCGACGCGAACTGCAGCGGTACGGTGGACATAGGAGACGTGACAGCCGATCTAAGCGAAGCAGCCGCCGTAGCTCCAGGTGCGGATTGTCCGGGCAACGGCAACGTGGACTGCGACGCAGACATCGACGGCTTCGATGTGCTGGCGATTCTCGATTACCTTGCCGAGTTGCCTCTTCCGCACGGGACGGAATGCGCCCCCGTCGGAACGTAGCCGACGCTCTCTTCCCCGTCGGCGACGCGACCTCACTGACTCCTTCCCTTCGTTCATTGGGTAGCAATGAGTGTGGATAGTGTTATGTCGCAGGCGAGTAAGGACGGAGACCTTGTAGATCGCGTTCATAGTGGCCATAGTGCGAACGTCCAAAAAGACGAGGCTGAGGCGAGGCCCTCAGCTTGGGAAGCAGATGGGCGGCTCCCTAAAAGCGGGAAACTCACCAGCCAAGTGTTCAGCCTCCAGGAAATCGAAGCCGGTTGTCGGTTAGCTCGTGCAGCTAGGCAACGAGGAATATCCCTGCGTTGCGGATGTTAGGCGAGGCGTGAAGGCCTCTCCGTCTCCACCATACGTCTATTCAGGGGTCTCTTCCGGCGGGACCGGATGCAAGGCGCTGAACGCCGCCGGGAGAGATTCTTTGGCATGATGCCGGGCTTCGTGAGTCTATCCTCGCGGCGGTGTCGACTGTGTGCGCCACGGCATCGAATGTTAGTCACTTGGCGCTGACACCCAGGTCGTAGCGGCCTTGCGTTTCTTTTGCTGTAGAGTGAGGAACTGTCATCGCAACCCGTGAGCCCATATCAGAAGGAGATCAGTCATGGCAGTTCGCAGTGTGTCAATTTTCCACGTCAATCCGGGGAAGAGGCAGG
>JBDTOK010000126.1:0-8449 GCA_039933275.1 Chloroflexota bacterium
GCTTCTGCGCGACGACCGACGGCAGATCGACGAGCTTCTGCGCGAGCATCCTCGCGGGAATCTCCTCGCACCCGATCTCGAACAGCAGATCAGCCGGCATGGGCGATCTCTTCGGCGTGGGGTGCAACGGCGCGCGCTGCGGCAAGCGCACCGGCGTTGACGCCAGCCTCGGCAGCCGCGCGATAGGCCTCGACCGCTGGCTTCTGTAAGTGCTTCGGTAACAGCGGGAACTCGAGCTTCGCGCGCGACGCGACGTAGGTCTCCGCGCACGCCTTGGCCATCCCGCGAACCCGGCCGATGAATCGCTGGCGCTGGCCGTCGAGGAGACCGCCAAGCACGACAACGGCAGCTCGCTGATTCTCCTGCTCTCCGCCCTGGCCACGCAGCCGATCAACCTGGGCGGCTCGGAGGAGCAGAAGCACGAGTGGCTATCGAAGGCGGCGACGGGCGCGATCAAAGGCGCGTTTTGCCTGACCGAGCCAAACACTGGCTCTGACGCGCAGCACCTCGAGTCGCGCGCGACGAAAGACGGCGACGACTATGTCATCAACGGCGAGAAGATGTATATCAGCGGCGGCAACGTCGCGAACTACGTGTGCTACTTCGCGCAGACTGGTTCGAACGGTAGCGGCATATCGGCCTTCATCGTGCCGACGGACTCACCCGGGTTCTCCGTGCCGCGCTGCGACCGCAAGATGGGCGTCATCGGCATCCCAACGGCGAACATCGTGTTGCAGGACTGCCGCGTGCCAGCCGGCCTGCGCATCGGCGAGGAGAGCCGCGGCTTCAAGACGGCGATGCTCACGCTGAACACCTGCCGCCCGGTCGTCGGCGCGCGCGGCCTCGGCCTGGCCGAGGGTTGCATCGCTTACGCCACCGACTTCGCGCGCGAGCGAAAGACGTTCGGGCAGCCGCTGGTCAACCACCAGGCGATCCAGATGATGATGGCCGACGCCGCGATCGGCATTGAAGCGGCGCGTCACCTCGTGTATTACGCCGCCTCGCTGGTGGACCAGGGCAAATATGATCGCGAATACGCGCCGCACCTATCGATCGCCAAGACGTTCGCGACGGAGATGGCGAACAAGGTGGCGTCGGACGCTCTACAGATACTGGGTGCGCAGGGCTACATGAAAGACCACCCGATCGAGCGCCACTACCGCGACGCGCGCCAGCTGATGATCGTCGAAGGCACATCGCAGATCCAGCGGCTAGTGATCGCTCGCGCGATGATCCAGGGCGAACTCAGTTACTGGTAGTCGACTAGTCTTCTAGACCGCAGCACTGCTACGAGCCACAGATGCGCACAGATAAATCACAGATGACATCTGGCTCGGCCGAAACATCGCGCCACAGTCAGATCCCATCTGAGCATCATCTGTGAAATCTGTGGCCCGAAATAATCTGCGCTAAATCTGCGCCAATCCGCGGCTATCTAGTTCGCGACAGCCAGGACGTCTTCTTCGCGGACGTTGGCCGGGCGGACGCGGTACGTGCAGGCCCGCTCACCGCGCATCAGGCTGCGAGTGAGCTTGGCGTCGCCGCCGGTGAGGATGCCGACGAACTCAACGTGCAGCGCGCAGACGGCGCGGTCCACCTGCGCGATCTTCGGGAACGGGCAGGTGTACTCGTCGATGACGTAGTCGCCGTTGGCGTCGGTCGACCAGTCGGTCATACAACCCTGCTCTTCGAGAATCGCGGCGACTTCGGGCACTCGCTCCGCCAGCGTCTTACCGGCGACGCGCTCCTCGAAAGGTGCGGCCAGCCGCTTCGCCACCTTGTGCAGCATCTGGTGCAGCTGGTTGTTGCCCTGACCGGAGCGGATCTCCTCGAGCAACACGCTCGCCAGCAGGTCATACGTTTTCGGGAAAAGGGAGTCCGCCTTGTTCGTCAGCGAGTACACCAGCGTCGGCCGGCCGACTCGCCCGCGCTCCTCACGCGCTTCCACGAGGTCATCGCGCTCAAGGACGGTCAGATGCTGGCGAATACCGGTGGAAGTGAGGCCTAGGAGCTCGCCCAGCTCCTTCACGGTTCCCCTGCCGTGCCGTTGCAGGTACTCTAGTATCTGCTGACGGGTGGACTGCATCTGCAGTTTCGGGCCGTTCATGCGTATAGTTTAGCACCGATACCAGATGCAAATTTCCGCTATGACCAAACGTGAAGACCCCCTCGAACTGAAGTATGACGCCGACGCTGTGATTGAGCGTGCGGCGGACCGCCTGCGTGCCGTCCTGGCAGACGCGGTGGCGCGCCTGCAGCCGTTTCCACCGTTCCCCGGCAGCTTCTTCTCCTACGGCATCGAGATCGAGGCGCCCGGCATGGAAACGCCCGAACGCGGCTGTGTTGTACTGGGTGAGGACGCCGGCTTCCATGAGTTAAAGATGGGCCAAGACGTACCCGGCGACGAGCTCGACTTCGCAGACCCGGTGGCGATGCGCGAGGAGAAACTCGAGCCACTGGAGCTGCACCCGATGGAATACATCGTCTACGCCTACAACGCCATCGCCAAAGTGACCGAGTTGCTGCTCGAGGGCCAAACAGAATGACGGACGAAAAACCGCAAGGCACGCGCCTGGCGAAAGTGCTAGCGCAGCGCGGCATCGCGTCACGGCGGGCGGCGGAGGAGCTGATCGCGGCCGGCGTCGTGAAGGTGAACGGCAAGGTCGCGGAGGTCGTGACGTTCGTCGATCCCGACACCGACACGATCGAGGTGCGTGGCGAACCTCTGCCGGAGCTCCCGAAGAAGAAGTACTACGTCCTGAACAAGCCGCGCGGCTACATCACCACTCGCAGTGATCCGCAGGGCCGCCCGAGCGTGATGGACCTGACCAAACACCTGCCCGTCCGCGTCGAGTCCGTCGGCCGGCTCGACTTCGACACGGAAGGCGTGCTGCTGCTGACGAATGACGGCGACCTGGCGCACGCGCTCACTCACCCCTCGCGCGAAGTGCCGAAGCGCTACGTGGCCACCGTCGAAGGCGTGCCGAACGAGGCCGCGCTCGAGACGATTCGCAAGGGCGTGAAGCTGGACGACGGCTGGACGGCGCCGGCGAAGGCGCGGCTCCTGAAAGACACGGGCGACGCGCGAGTCGAGGTCACCGTGCACGAGGGCCGCAACCGCCTGATCCGCCGCATGCTGAAAGAGGTAGGCCACCCCGTCTTTGCGCTGCGCCGCGAGCGTTTCGCCAGCATCAGCGCTGAAGGCATGGAGCCAGGCGCCGTCCGCGAGCTAACCGACGCCGAGGTAAACGACCTGCGCATCCTCGCCGCTCGAAAGTCTCGCGCAGAACAGCGCGCGCTAACCGGCCGCCCGACCGTTCAGGGTGAGCCGGCAGCAAAAGCATCCGCGCCGCGCAAAACCGCCGCGCGTGCCACCCCGCAGCGCCCAAAGGCCGCGCCGGTTCGCTGCAACTCGCCGCGCCCGCGGCCGACGCGCAAGCCGTCGCGCTAGTCCGCCGTCCACTCCCCACTCTTACCGCCCACTTTGCGCAGCAGTCGCACGTCGGAGATGCGCATGTCCTTTTGCGCTGCCTTCAGCATGTCGTATACCGTCAGCGCGGCGACGGTCACCGCCGTCAGCGCCTCCATCTCGACGCCGGTGCGCGCGGTTGTGCGGACGGTAGCGGTGATGTCGATGGCGTTGCGCGCGGGGTCCGGCGCCAGGTCAACGTCGATCGATGTTAGCGGCAGTGGATGGCAGAGCGGGATCAGGTCGGAGGTTCGCTTCGCGGCCATGATCCCGGCGATGCGCGCCGTCGTCAGCACATCGCCCTTCTTCGCGGCGCCGGTCGTCACCAGCGCGAGCGTTTCGGCGCTCATGTATACGCTGCCCGTCGCCGTCGCCTCGCGCGCGGTCTCGTCCTTCGCCGATACGTCCACCATCCGCGGACGCCCGGCGTCATCGACATGCGAGAGTTCGTCTGCCACGCGCCCAGTTTACTCGACGGGGGGTTGAGGCCCGATCGCCGGCGGGCGCAGGTACATCGGCACCAGCAACGCGGCCTCGTCGGTCTGCCCCGAGGCCAGCCGACCGTACGCCAGCTCGGCCAGCGACGCCGCCCGCCGTAGCGATGACGCCGGCGAGGCGACTACCGCCGACGCCGGGAGCGCCTCCGTCAGCGCCTCATCGATCTCCCCCACAAACAACGAACTGCTCGCCGCGGCGTTGGCCAGTGCAGCCGGCTTCGCGAGCTGCGGTGCGGCGACTTCGCGCCAGGGCGCGCCGCGGTAGGCCGCCCACGCGTACTCGCCGCGGCCCGCTTTGTGTACCGCGATTACGTCACCGTCAAACGCGGCGTGCGGGTACGCGTCGAGCTCCAGTCGCCCAACGCCAACGATCGGCACGCCGAGCGCATGTGCCAGCGCTTTCGCTGTTGTCACGCCGACGCGCAGGCCGGTGTATGTGCCCGGCCCGATAGTTACGAACACGGCGGTGATGTCTTCTCTCGCGACTTTCGTTTGTGCGAGCAGCTTGTCGATCGACGGCAGCAGCTCGACGGTATGGTTGCGGCGGCAGCGCCACGTCATCTCGGCCAGCAGCACGCCCTCGTTCGACACTGCGATCGATGCAAGTTCCGACGCCGTGTCGATCGACAGCTCCGTCACTCGCCGCCTCGCAGCGCTTCCGCCAGCACATCCGCCCGCGTACCCAGCGGCTCGATGTGCAGGCGGCGCGTGTTCTCGTCGAGCACTTCGAATCGCAGGTGCAAGCCTTCCTCCGGCAGTACACCGCCCGCGCGCTCCGGCCATTCCACCGCGAGAACGCCATCGGACGTCATCTCGTCCAGCGCGAGGTCCTGCACCTGCTCCGGATCGTCCAACCGGTAGAGGTCCGCGTGGTACAGCTTTACGCGCCCGGCGTACTCGCCCATGATCACGAACGACTTCGAGGAAACCGGCCCGCTGAACCCCAGCCCGCGCGCCAGCCCCTGCACGAACAGTGTCTTCCCCGCACCCAGCTCGCCGGACAGCAACAGCACGTCGCCCGCCGCCAGCGCCGGCGCGAGCCGCTCGCCCAGCGCGCGCGTGTCTTCCGGCGAATGCGATTCGATCACCGGAACGCGTCCCAGCCGGGGCGCTCGAACTTAAGCGCGGTGCCATCGCGATCGAGAAGGCGTACCTCGCCGATCGGATGCGCAACGATTTCACCAATGACCGTAATCTCTGCCTCAAGCTCGATTGCCGTCTGCGCAATGAGCGGCTCCTCGCCGACCAGCACAAGCTCGTAGTCCTCCCCGCCGGTGCAAGCGAGTTCCAGCGCGTCGTTCGCGTACGCCGCCCGCAACGCATCCGAGATGGGGATATCGCTCGCGCGTAGGACAGCACCGACCTTCGATGCCTTGCAGATGTGTCCGATGTCCTGCAACAGGCCGTCCGACACGTCGATCGCACAGCGTACGCCGAGCTGCACAGCCACCGTTCCCTCGGCTAGCCTGGCGCGCGGCATCACATGCTTGGATACGAGCTCGTCGCGGTCCGTTGCTCCTTCCCGCAATCTGCGCAGACCACCTGCCGAATCGCCAAGCGGCCCTGTAACCGCAATGACATCGCCCGCCCGTGCCGCGTCACGTCGCAAAAGCAGCAGCTCGCCCGCTTCGTTCACCTCCCCCCGCCCGAGAACGGTAACACCAACGCTGAGCTGCTCGGCGCGAACGGTGTCACCACCCACGATGTAGGTCGCGCTGATCATCGCGCTGTTGCGGAGGCCCTCGTAAAGCTCGTCGAGATGGTGGATATCGGCGTCTGGCGGAAGAGCCAGCGTGACGAGCGCGATCCGCGGCCAACCGCCCATCGCTGCGATGTCGCTGATGTTCACCGCCATCGCCTTCCAGCCGATATCGTGCCAGCGCATCGCTCCGCGCTCAAAATGGACGCCCTCGACCATCGTGTCCGTCGTCGCGATCACGTACTCTTCGCCAAGGCGCCAGACCGCGGCGTCATCGCCGATGCCAACGATCAGGTCGTCGCGATTCGGCACGCCAACGATGCGCGACAGGCGCTCGATCAGTCCGAACTCGCCGAGGTCAGATGCCTTGTTCACCAGCCCATTGTACGAGGCGGTCAGGGCTGGGGCCCTGACCCCACAGTTATCCCAGCAGCCGCAGGATCGCCTCCCGCATTGCGGCAACCTCCGTTACCTCTGCGTCCGGGCGTTCTGCCTCGGTGCGAGGCTCCTGGCTGGCGTGGCGGCCCGTCCGCAGGCACACGGTGCGCATGCCCAGGGCGTTGGCCGGGGCGATGTCGCAGTCGATGCGGTCGCCGACCATGATGCACTCCGCAGGCTCGACGCCGAGGGCTTCGCAGGCGTGGAGGAAGAGCCGGGGGTCCGGCTTGTGAAACCCAAGGGTGCCGCTGACCGCCTGCGACGCGAAGTACTTCGCGATACCTGCCGCCTCCATGCGCCCGATCACCTCTGCCGGTTGGTTCGCCGCCAGTCCCAGCTTCAGCCCCCGCGCGTGAAGCTCTTCGAGCAGCTCCGCGACTCCCGGCCGCAACTCGAACAACCCGCGCTCGTGCGACCGAGCCCTCACTTGGCGGATGATCTGTGCTGTGAGGTCATCGTGGTGGTGGGCCAGGTCCGCAACCACGGCGTGGTACGCATCAGGCGCGAACGAGTCGACCGCCCGGCGCCAGCTGGTCACGTAGCGTTCCGACGTCACGGTCACGCCAACATCCGAAAACAGCGTGATGATATCGCGATCAATCGCCTGCTCGTACTCGATCTCCGTTGCGATCGGCCCGCCGATGTCAAACAGTACGGCGCGGATCGTCATTGCTGGTCGAGCGGTCGTTCCGACTTGAGGTACGCGCGCATCAGGCGAATGGCGTCCTCAGAGCGCATCGTCTTCCAGAACGCGTCCTGCTCGAAGTGCAACGCTTCGACCAGCGGCATCTCGCTGCCCTTGAGGATGCATTGCTTGATCAGAGCGACGCTAAGCGACGGCCGCGAGGCTAGCTCAGTCGCCAGCGCCATCGCTTCGTCGAGCACACGGTCCGGCTCGACTGCTTTATGCACGAGCCCGATGCGCGCCGCCGTCTCGCCGTCAACGGTGTTGCCAAGCAGCATCAGCTCCATCGCTTTCGCCACGCCGAGGAGGCGAGTCATGCGCTGCGTGCCGCCACCGCCGGGCAGGATACCGACGCGCACCTCCGGTAGGCCCATCACGCCCTCCGTCGATTTGATCCGAAAGTCGCAGGCCAGCGCTAGCTCGCAGCCGCCGCCCATCGCCGTGCCGTTGATCGCTGCGATGACCGGCACGCGCAGGTCTTGCAGCTTGAGCAGCAGCTTGTGCGTCGGGTGCAGTTCACTGCCCGTCGCAACGTCATCGCGGCGCTGCATTACGTCCGACAACCCAGACAGCTCGCCGACGTCGTAGTGCGTGATGAAGATGCCCTCGACGCCTCCAGTGATGACCAGCGCGCGAACGGCATCGTCCGCCGCAACGTCGTCAGCGAGCGACGTCAGCTCCTGGATGATCGTGGCGTTGAGGAAGTTCTGCGGCGGGTTGTTGATCGTGGCGAGCAGCACCCCGCCCTCGCGACGCAACTGCAGGTACTTGTCGTCGGTCATTACGCGCTCCAGAACTCGTCCACCGCGCGCTGATCCTCGTCGTACACCCAGCACTCTGACAGCTTGCCGTCCCGTAAGTGGTAGACGATCACGCGCCGTAGATCGAGCTCACGGCCGTCCTTGCTCCAGTGCTCGTTCACAAGAATTGCGCCGTGGCCGGGGCCGGCGAGAACGTCGTGAACTTTGACGACCTTGCGGTTCGTTAACTGCTGCACTTTCGCCAGCGCACCCAGAGCTGCCGCCTTACCAACGTACTCGCCGGCCAGCGGACTGAAACCGAAGTAGTGCACCACGAAATCGTCGTGGTACAGCCCGACAACCGTCGCCACATCGCCGTCCTGCCACGCCCGCGCGTATGCCGTCACGACCGCCGCGTTGGCATTGCGGTCGTCGGTGTCATCGCCCCTCACGCCTTTGCGCCTACGCTCTCCATCAGCTCTGTGTAGCGGTCCAGCATCGGGATCGCCTCTGCTTCTGGCACCGGGGCCAGCCAGAAGATGCACCGATCGACGCCAATGTCGCGGTAATGCTCGACGACTTCGGGGCGCGCGAGCGTTCCGTACACCGTCACCGGGATCGGCCCGCGCCCAGCCTCCGATGCCAACTTCTGCAACTCAATCATCCGGTCCGAGACCTGGACACCGCGTCCAGGAATCGGCATCCAACCGTCGCCGTACTGCACGACGCGGCGCAGCGTGTGGTCACCGTTGCCGCCGACGTAGATCGGCGGGTGTGGCTTCTGCGTCGGCTTTGGCCACGACCAGATCGGATCGAAGTCGACGAACTCGCCGTGGTACTCCGCCTCGTCGTTCGTCCAGATTTCTTTCATCGCCTCGATGCGCTCTCGCATGATCTTGAAGCGGCGCTTCGGGTCGGTGC
>JBDTOK010000127.1:0-8280 GCA_039933275.1 Chloroflexota bacterium
AGCCGTGGACCACCGGCACAAACGCCGTTGGCCCCTTTGGCTCCGGGAACGTCTCCGGCCAGAACTCGCCGCCCAGGTCGTCCTCCGGCAACAGCTGGCGGATGATCACCTCGAAGTTCTGCGGCCGGGCCCACACGTCGACATAAGGAAAACGCTTGCGGAGGTCGTCCGTCTTCGGGCCGACCATGCACCCCATCACCGCAATCTTCATCCCCTCGCGGCCTTCCTTGAGGCGTCGAACGAGAGAGAGGTAGCCGATCGCCCGGTCCTCAGCCTTCTGGCGGATCACGCACGTATTCACGACCGCCAGATCGGCATCCTCGGGCCGCGCAGCCTCATCCCAGCCCAGCTTCCCAAGCCCGGCCGCCAGCTTCTCTGAGTCCGCCTCATTCATCTGGCAGCCCTCAGTCCAAATGTGATAACGCATGGGGCGATTTTAGCAGGCGCGCCAGAACGGGGTGCCGGTTGCTGCTGGCCCGCTCCTGTGGGCGGCTGTTACGCTTGACCTGTGACCACGAAACACGTCCCCGGAGGCACCACCGACAAGCGCGCCATCCTCGGCCATCCGAGCCAGATCTGGACGCCCGGCCTCGAGCGGCGTCTCGGCATCCTCCGAGAGCACGTTGCTCTGGAGGACAAGCGCATCCTGGACATCGGCTGTGGGGTTGGCGCCTTCGTCCGCCGTCTAGGCGAGTTCTCCTCGCGCATCGTCGGCACCGACATCGACCGCGAGAGCGTCCGCCGCGGGGCCGAAGCGGTCCCCAACCTGGCCCTAGCCGTCGGGGAGCACATGCCCTTCCGGTCCGGCACTTTCGACGTCATCCTTCTACACGAGGTCCTCGAGCACGTAGACAACGACGTCGAAACCCTGAAAGAGGCCCGGCGTCTCCTCGCCCCCGGCGGCAAGATCGTCATCTTCTGCCCCAACCGCCTATACCCCTTCGAGACGCACGGCATCTTCCTGGGCAAGCGCTACGTCTTCGGGAACGTGCCCCTCGTCAACTGGCTCCCGGACGGCCTCCGCAACCGACTTGTCCCCCACGCCCGTACCTACAGCAAACGCCGTCTCCAGCGCGTCTACAAGCGGGCGGGGCTCAAGGCAGCCGTACACACCTTCGTCTTTCCCGGCTTCGACCACGTTATGGCCAACCGAAAATTCGTTGGTAAAGCATTAAAAGGCGTCATGTATCCATTAGAAAACACGGGCCTGAGAATCTTTGGGCTATCTCACTTCGTTGTACTTGTAGACCAGACGCCCGCCAAACAGCCCGCCACGGAGTAAGAGGAGCACTTGGACAAGATATATCGCGCCCGGCGCAAGCGGGCCCGCCACATACGCACCCAGAGCGGCCGGGTCTTCCGGCAGCGTCTCGGCGCCATCTTCACCCTGGTCCTCTTCGCAGGCGTACTCAGCATCGCCGGCGTCATTGGCGCCAGCTTCCTCGTCTACCATTCCTACGCCAGCGATTTGCAGAATCCGCAGGACGAAATCGACCAGCGGTTTGTCGGGCCCAGCTTCGCGTTTGACCGCAATGGGCAGCAGTTGGGCGAGTACGTGGACAAGACGGCAGGACTGCGCCACCCAGTGCCCCTCAACCAGATTTCTCCGTTCGTGATCGCCGCCACCGTGGCGACCGAGGACTCGACCTTCTACACGAACCCCGGCGTCAACTTCAAGGGTCTGGCGCGCGCAGCCTGGGAGAACCTGACGCCGTTCGGTGGTGGTGGCTTCTTCGGGGGCACAGGCGGAAGCTCGATAACACAGCAACTCGTGAAGAACGTCTACACGCCCGAAATAAACACGGGTGTCGTTAATGAGAGCACCAGTGACAAGATCAACCGCAAGCTCAAAGAGTCAGTCGTCGCTATCGAGCTCAAGCGTCAGTACAGCAACGATCAGATCCTGGACTGGTACCTTGGCCAAATCTTCTACGGCCGAAACGCCAACGGCATCGAGGCTGCTTCCGAGGCATTCTTCGGAAAGAAGGCCAAGGACCTAACGTTGGGCGAGGCTGCCTACCTTGCAGGTCTGCCACAGGCGCCTGGCGACTATGCGAAGGATGCCGACTCCGCCAAGCGCCGGCAGGGCGAAGTCCTGGACCTAATGATTTCGCACCTGGACGACATCAATAAGATTCCCACCGATGGCGATGAGACGAAGCCCCTGGTAGGGTTGACCGTGGACCAAATCAACGCCGCTCGTGATGAACCGCTTAACTTCATCGACACGTCGTTCAGCATCCAGGCGCCGCACTTCTTCTATTACCTCCAGGACCAGGTGACGAAGATGTGCCAGGCCGGTCTGTTTTCAGCACCGGGCGACATTTCCTGCGACGAGGTGGTAACACAGGGCGGGCTGAAGATCACCAGCACCCTCGATCTTGGCCTCAACGCGCTCGTCCAGAAGTCGATCGAGGACCAGATCTCTGCCTACGAGGATGGAACGAACGGCCACGACGCATCCTCCGTCACGATCGATCCGAAGACGGGCGAGATTCTTGCGTACATCGGTAGCCGCAACTTCAACGACGATCACGTTTGCGACCAGAACGACCCGGACAGCCTGGGCTGCGAGATCTCTGGCCAGGTCGACATCGCCAGTTCCGAGCAGTCTCTGGGCTCGACGATGAAGATGTTCACGTATCTCAAGGCGTTCGAAGACGGCTGGGTGCCGTCTACGTTCATCGACGACAAGGAACTGATCCTCGACCCGGGTACGAACGCCGCGCACAAGATCAACAACTGGAACTCCAGCTACCTCGGCACGATCACTATCCGTAAGGCGATGTCGGAGTCCGTGAACACCGCCGCCGTTCGCACTCTGCTTGAGGTGGGCGAAGACGGCATGCGCGATATGGCGCACCGGATGGGCATCACCGACCTCCGCCAGGGCAACTGCGGCCCGACGATCACCCTCGGTGCCTGCGAGGTGAAGCTTGTGGACCAGACGTTCGCTTACGCAGTGCTGGCCAACGGCGGCGACATGATCGGCCGCCCGACGTCAGAGGACCTGCCCAGCGGCTTCCGTGAGCTCGACCCGGTGTCGGTGCTGAAGATCACTGACAACGATGGCAATGTGCTCTATAACTTCGACAAGCCCGAGACTCGCCACATTGTCGACCCGGCTTACGCGTACATGATCACGGACATCGCCTCCAACGACGGCATCAATTGGAGCCGACTGACGATCGACCGACCGGCCGCCACAAAGACGGGCACCAGCGAAGAGTTCCGTGACGGTGTGATCATGGGCTACACGCCGGACCTCGTGACGGGCGTCTGGATGGGCAACGCCAACAACAACCCGATGACGCCGGGCACCTTCTCGGCGCAGGGTGTCGGCCCGATCTGGCGAGAGGTGATGACAGAGGCCAGCCAGTACCTGAACCTGCCCAAGGACGACTTCAAGCGCCCCGATGACGTGATCCTCCTCGACTGCAACGGCCGGCGGGAAGTCTTCAAGGTGAACACGCCAACGGTGAAGGCGGGCGCTTGCCACGGTCCTTCTGGGCACGACAGCGGCGCAAGCGCTTCGCCGACCCCGAAGGGTCCAGTCTTTCCGACACGCACGGAGCCGCCGTCCACAACGCCAACGCCAGTGCCGACAGAGACGCCAGTCTTGCCGGCCGTGACCTACTACAAGACGCAGGAAGGCGATACCGTCCAGTCCGTCGCCAACAAGTACAGGGTGGGCGCCGCGGACCTGGCGAAGGCCAACGCGATCACTATCACGACGCCCCTGCAACCCGGGACGATCTTAGTGATCCCGCTCAGCAGCGCCCAACCCTCGCCGGCCGGCAGCCCGACACCGGTGCCGGAGCCGACCGAGTCACCGCAGCCGGGCAACTGACCTAGCGTCGACGCGCGTAACATAGCGTCCGCGCGTCCGCGATGCTAGCCTGTCAGTTGCAAATGTTGAGGATGTATTGAGCGGCGACAAGCGGCCTTCGTTCGTACGGAAGACGCGCCTACCACGGAAAAACGGCCAGCGGCTGGCCACCCCCGTAGCAGAAGAGCCAGTCGCCGCTGCGCCCGCGCATACGCACGCCCGGGGCGAGCACGAACGCATCGTCGTGCCACGCCAGGAGCGCGGGGACTCGCGGTCAGACCTGGACGTCGAGCTGAGGGAGATCCGCTGGGGCGCCACGTCCCGCGGCGCGTATTTGCGCGTAGTCCCGTCCCGCCGTCGCTTCAAGCGAGTGGGCGCGGGACACATCACGGCCACGCTGGAGTCGAGTACGCCAGTCGGCAGGCTGGAGCGCATCCTCCAGGCCGTCAAGCGCGTGTTGCTGGGCAACCCGTTCGCCAGCTCGCAGATCATCCACGAGCGTCTCAACAAGATGAAGGCGCTGGCCATCTTCTCTTCGGACGCGCTTTCCTCTTCTGCATACGCCACCGAGGAGATCCTGCTGGTGCTGATCCTCGCTGGCTCCGGCTCTCTCCACTACTCTCTCCCGATCGCCGCTGTCATCGCAGCGCTGATCATCGTCGTTACGGTGTCGTACAGGCAGACCATTCGCGCTTATCCGGGCGGTGGTGGCGCTTATATCGTCGCCTATACGAACCTGGGTCGCGTTGCTGGTCTTGTTGCCGGCGCTGCGTTGCTCGTTGACTACGTGCTTACCGTTTCGGTCAGTACGTCCGCCGGGGTTGCCGCCGTCACCTCGGCCGCGCCGAGCTTACATCCGGGCTCTGTGCCTATAGGCGTCTTTGTGATTGGGCTGATCACGCTGGGGAACCTGCGGGGCATCCGTGAGGCGGGCAGCATCTTCGCTATCCCGACGTACTTCTTCATCGTCTGCACCGTCGCACTGATCGTCATTGGCGTGTTCAAGGTTATGGCCGGAGACGCTCCAGGTAGTGTCCTCCACGAGCCAACGCCCGCTCAGGTGGAAGCAACCAAGGGCCTCGGTCTCTTCTTAGTGTTGCGGGCGTTCTCATCCGGTTGCGCGGCCCTCACCGGCATCGAGGCGATCTCCAACGGTGTGCCTTCGTTCGAGTCGCCTGAAGTGCCCAATGCCCGGACGACGATGGCGTGGATGGCCGGCATCCTGATTTTCCTCTTTGTCGGGATCACGTTCCTCGCGAACCGCTTCGCGCTCGTTCCCGCCGATGCGCTCACGGGTGGCCACGAGACGATCATCTCGCAGCTTGGGCGCAACGTCTTCGGCAAGAACCTCGTGTACTACGCGTTCCAGGTTGGTACCGCGCTCGTCCTCTTCCTCGCCGCCAACACGAGCTACAGCGCCTTCCCGCCGCTCGGCGCCAACCTCGCGCGAGACCGCTTCCTGCCGCGCCACTTCAGTTTCCGCGGCGACCGCCTCGCTTACTCCAACGGCATCCTCATTCTTTCGGTTGCCGCCATCGGCCTCGTCGTCGCTTTCCAGGCGGACGTCAACAAGCTCATTCCGCTCTACGCGCTGGGCGTGTTCATCAGCTTTACGCTTTCGCAGTACGGCATGGTGGTGCATTTGCGCAGAGAGAAGCCAAATGGCTGGAAGTACGCAGCCGCAGTGAGCGCCTTCGGTGGGTGCGCAACGTTTGTGGTGGCGATCATCATTGGGCTCAGCAAGTTCGTTGCCGGCGCCTACATCTCGATTCTTATGATGCTTGCGATGATGGGCGTCTTCGCGCTCATTCGCCGCCACTACGACTGGTACGAGCATGCGATCGCCCCGGACGAGGGCGAAGCGTCGCAGGGCATGGCGACCGCATCGCCATTGGATGCGGCTGGTCGGCCGGACCACATCGTCGTGCCCGTGGACGGTATCAACAAGATCACGCTCGGCGCGATCCAGATGGCGCGGGCGCTCTCCAGCAGCGTAACCGCGGTGCACCTCACCGACGACGCTGCACAGGCCGAGCACTTTCGCGAGCAGTGGGAAGAGCAACTGCCTGACGTTCCGCTGCTCATCATCGAGTCTCCGTACCGTGCCTTTGCAGCACCGATGCTCGCCTATATCGATAGCCTTCGTCGCACTGAGGCGGACCGCCGGATCACAGTCATCCTGCCGGCGTTCAAGGCGCACCACTGGTACGAGCGACTTCTGCATAACCAGGCGATCCGCAACCTGAAACCCTTCCTCGATGAGACGCCCGAAGTGCGGGTCGTGGAGTTCGACTACGAAGTCCCCCGTACCGGCAAGAAGCCGCCCACTTCTCCGACCCCTAGCGCTGCATAGCGTACTCCACGCCGCTCCAATGTTGAGCAAACGTTGAGCGGCCAGTCGCCGTCTAAACCAGTCTTTCGCGGCTCCCGATGCTAGCCTTTTCTTGAGGGATATTGGCATCAGGAGACTCGTCAAACGGTGATCGGCGCGGCCCCGCATTCGTGCGCCGGCCTCGCCAAAAGACACCGTCAACTAACGGAAAGCGGACTGGCAGCGAAGCGCCGCAACCGTCAAAGTCCGCTGTCGTTATCGAGCCGCGGCCTGCGCGCGAGGAGCGCACCCGCATCGTCGTCCCGAGGCAAGATCGAGACCTCCCCCGATCTCGGCTCGACGTTGAGTTGCGAGAGGTGCGCTGGGGGGCAAAGTCTCAGTCCCCGTACCTCCGCGTAGTCCCGGCCCGGCAGCGACTTACCCGCACCTCGAAGGGCCACATCGTTGCCACGCTCGAAGGCAGCCGCCCTCGAGGAACCCTCGAAGCGCTTATTCAGACAATCAAGGGGGGGATTCTCGGGAGTCCTTTCAGCACAGCCCAGGCGATCCACGAGCGGCTGACCAAGCTCAAAGCGCTCGCCGTTTTCTCCTCCGACGCTGTCTCATCTTCCGCTTACGCTACGGAGGAGATCCTGCTTGTCCTCCTGCTCGCCGGGTCCGGCTCGATCCAGCACGCGCTGCCGATCGCGCTGGTGATCGGGTTCTTGCTGGCGCTCGTCAGCATTTCGTACCGGCAGACGATCAAGGCCTATCCCAGCGGCGGTGGCGCTTACATCGTCGCGCACGAGAACTTGGGCCAAACGCCAGGCCTCATCGCCGCGGGCGCGTTGCTTGTGGACTACGTCCTTACCGTCGCCGTTAGCGCAGCCGCGGGCGTCGCCGCGATAACGTCCGCCGCGCCCGGGTTGATCGACTTCCGCGTGGTGATTGGTGTGGTAGTCATTCTGTTGATCATGGTCGGCAACCTGCGCGGGATTCGTGACTCCGGCAGCATCTTCGCCGCGCCTACCTATGTCTTCATCTTCATGATGTCGGCGGCAATCATCGTTGGCTTCATCAAGATCATCGTCGGCGATGCGCCCGGCTCGATCCTTCACGAAGCGCCACCCCATGAGCAGGTCGTCGCGACTCAGGGCCTCGGTCTGTTCCTCATACTGAAGGCGTTCTCGTCGGGTTGCGCCGCACTCACCGGCGTCGAGGCTATCTCCAACGGCGTGCCAGCTTTCCAACCGCCCGAGAGCAAGAACGCGCGCACCACGCTCACAGCGATGGCCGTGATCCTGGGCTTTCTCTTCCTGGGTATCACGTTCATCTCTAGCCGTTATGGTTTCATCCCGAATGAGCACGAGACGATCGTTTCGCAGCTGGGGCGGACGGTCTTCGGCAAGAACGGTATCTACTACGTGTACCAGGCGGCGACGGCGCTCATCCTCTGTCTAGCCGCCAACACGAGCTACGCCGACTTCCCGCGCCTCTCCGCCATCCTCGCCAACGACCGCTTCATGCCGCGCCAGTTCAGCTTCCGCGGTGACCGTCTCGCCTTTTCTAACGGCATCCTCTTGCTCTCCGTCGCTGCCATCATCCTCATCATCGGCTTCAACGGCCAGGTCTCGAACCTCATCCCGCTGTACGCAGTGGGCGTGTTCGTGTCGTTCACACTGTCGCAGGGCGGTATGGTTGTGCACTGGCTACGGCTGAAGGAGCCGGGCTGGCGCGTGAGTCTCGCCGTGAACTTCGTCGGCATGGTTGGGACCGCTATCGTGGCCGTCATCATCGCAGGCACGAAGTTCCTGGATGGCGCCTGGATCTCGATCGCCGTGATGGGGTTGCTCATCCTCGTGTTCATGGCTATCCACCGCCACTACAAGTGGTACGAGCACGCAATCGAAATCGACAGCGGAACGAAGCTGCCGCACATCGGCGCCTCACCTGTCGCTGACGCCGCTGCGCGGGTCACACATGTGGTCATACCCGTCGATACAGTCAGCCTGATCACCGTCGGTGCGATCGCCATGGGTCAGGAGATCGGCGGCGAGATTACGGCCGTGCACCTGACGGACGACGTCGAGCAAGCCGAGAAGTTTCAGTCTCACTGGAACGACGTCCTGCCCGGCGTTCC
>JBDTOK010000128.1:0-8254 GCA_039933275.1 Chloroflexota bacterium
GCTCCGTCACCGTTGCCGTTCGTTCGCGATCGGGACTTCTCAGCGCGATAGAACCGGTCCCAGATATGCGGCAGGTCCCGCTCATCGATGCCTTCACCCGTGTCTGCCACTCTGACATCAACCCAGCCGCTGCCGGAAGACACCCTCACCTCGACCGCGCCGCCTTGCGGTGTGTGCTCAATGGCGTTGCGTACAAGATTGACGACTGCGCGCTCAATCCGGTCGCCGTCAAGGTCTACAGATGTCTGGCCCGCGGCTGTCAGCCTCAACTCAACGTTACGAAGTCGCGCCTGGGCCTGCAAGGCATCCACCGCCTCGGTGACTATCTCTTCGACCGTGACCATGCTTCGTTTCAACGGCAGAGAGCCAGAGTCGATCTGGGCAAGCTCGAACATGCTGTCTGTCATGCGGGTGAGGCGGTCGAGCTCTCGCTGCATTGTTACGTAGTATCGGGGCGCGTCGTCTCCGGCGACGATGCCGTCCGCTAGCGCTTCCGCCATCGCACGGAGACTGGCCAGGGGAGTCCGCAAATCGTGCGAAATAGAAGTCGTCAGGTCGCGCCGTTCGTGATCCAGCTCTTCGCGCCTACGCTCCGCGACCTGCAGCCGTTCGCCAAGAGTGTTTACATCGGCCGCCAGCGAGGCGACTTCATCCCGACCGGTCACCCGGGCACGCGGCGTCAGTTCGCCACGCGCGAGCGAATCAACGACGCCGGCGATGAGATGAAGCCGCCCGGCAACATTACGGGCCACCCACACGCTGAGGATCACCGTTACCACGGCGCTAAACACCACAACTGTGAGCAACACCTTGAGATCGTGCCCGGTGGAGACAAACATCAACTGGGCGATGATCAAGACGTTGACGAGGGCGACTGCGGCGGCGGCAACCCCGGTGATCAGCGCCTTCGCCTGGATTGAGAGGGCGACCGTACGCTCCAATGCCAGCAGCATCAGACAGGCGGCCCCAAGCGTCGCGCCACCCGCCAGAGCGAAATACAGTGCTAGCTTTGCCAGCTCGCTGAATGGCGGCGACATCAAGAGTTCGGCCAGCAGGACTCCGCTGCCGATCGCGAACGTTAGGCCAAGCGCGGCGCCCAACCAGGGGAGCGCGATGCGGGTCAGAGGGGCGCCTGTAGATTCCACGTTACGGCTCAAACTTGTAGCCCACGCCCCACACGGTCTTCAGATACCGCGGCCGCGACGGATCTAACTCCAGCTTGCTCCGGATGCGGCGAATGTGGACGGTGACCGTGCTCTCGTCGCCCGGGAAGGCAAAGTCCCATACCGCTTCCACGAGCTTTTCGCGGCTGAAGACTTGCCCCGGGTGCGAGGCCAAGAAGAACAGGAGATCGAACTCGCGGGCCGTCAACTGGATCTCGCCTCGCGCGTCGGAAACGGATCGGGTAATCTGGCTCATTCGCAGATCAGCGAACCGGAGCGTGTCGCCTTCATCACCTCGCGTCTGCGAGACCCGTCGCAGAACGGCCTTGACTCGCGCCGCCAGCTCGCGCGGACTGAAGGGCTTTGTAATGTAGTCGTCGTCGCCGATCTCGAGGCCAACAAGCTTGTCGACCTCTTCGGCCCGTGCGGTCAGCATGATGATCGGCGTGTCGGCGCGGGCGCGGATGCGTCGGCACACCTCGAGGCCGTCCATGCCGGGGAGCATCACGTCGAGGACGAGCAGGTCAGGCTGAAATCTATCGTAAGCCGCGAGCGCGCTCACCCCGTCGGACGCGACGTCGACCGAATAACCGTCGCGTAGGAGGTAACGTTGAACCACCTCGGCGACCATCGGTTCGTCTTCGACGATTAGGATGCGGTCGGCTGTTGCCATTTCGGTCTGCATCTTGCTCTCTCGATAGTACGCTAACCTCTATATCTTGCGGATTTCTTACCGACTGGCTCAAATTCGCGGACCACGCCAAACGCCAGCCAGGAATGCAGGCGCGCGTAAGACTCTCGTAAGATTCGTAATTTTGTAGTCAGGTGTTGCTCCTAGAGTGGGTGCGGTGAGGTCACGAATGACGCCGCTGCCGTTGGAACAGGCATATCGGGATGGGTGTGACAGAGGATCGTTCGATCTATCGTCGAGTGCCTCCGTTACGCATACGACACGCGAGCTTCTTGGCAATGGATCAGCGCTCGCAGATCTTCTGGACGCGCCGCTGGACTATGGCCCGGCGGGTGGAAGCCCTGAGCTTCGCGAAGCGATAGCGTCGCAATACGCTGGGCTCACCGCCGCTGACGTCCTTGCCACGGCGGGCGCGTCCGAAGCAATCAAGGCCGTATCCATGGTGGTGGTTCAGCGCGGTGATCGGGTTATCGCTCAATCGCCGTGTTACCCAGCGCTGAGTGCGGTGCCCACCGGCCTCGGTGCGGAGATAGTGCTGTGGCGGCATCGCGGCGACTTTCAGTTTGATCTGCGCGATCTGTCTGGTCCGGCCTTCGCTGGCGCGGCCGTTGCATTTCTCAACACGCCGCATGGGCCTAGCGGCTCTGTACTGCACGGCTCATCACGCGCTCCCTCTCGTCTGATTGCAGACGAGGTCTATCGCCCAATCGAACTTGTGCCTGGGACAAGGGCGCGGTCGCTAGCAGATTTGAGCGAGCCCAGCGTCAGCATCGGCGATCTATCGAAACCTCTTGGGCTTGGCGGCCTGCGGATCGGATGGATCGCATCACGTGACCGCAGCCTCCTTCGGCAATGCACGGCCGCGCTCGACCAACTTAGCGGGTCAGTCTCGACGGTTTCGTCTTTCCTGGCGACTCAGGCGCTTCGCCGCTTCGACGCGCTCATCTCGCCGCAACTCGCCCGCGCGCGCCGCAATCTGTCGACCCTCGCGGCGTTTGTCGATGCACACGGCGACTGGCTGGACTGGTTGCCGCCGCAGGCCGGGTACACAGCGTTCGTGCGCTTTCGCAGTGGCGATCCGGGCCGCGAGTTCTACGACGCGATGCGGAGACGCAGCGTTTTCCTTCTGAGCGGCGAAGTCTTTGGCGAGCCCGACTACGCAAGGATCGGCTTTGGCCTTGAAAGTGAGCGATTCGATGCGGCGCTGGCTGGGTTTGGCGAGGAAGTGCGGCGTTTGCCGGCGACTTTCATTGCGCCGCCCGAGGGGGACGTCATCGTGCTGGCCAAGGACCCGCGTCCGGGCTTCACGAAGACGCGGCTGGCGGCGTCTGTTGGCGCAGAAGCAGCAGCACACCTTAGCGAGATCTTCCTGCAGCGCACGCTTTCCTTCGCTGGCCTGCAGGCGCGGCGGCTGTTTCTGGCGTTCGCGCCGGCGGACTCCCGCGAGGCGTTTGGATCGCGGTGTCCCGCAGCGACCCTCATGCCGCAAGCGGAAGGCGATCTTGGACGACGCTTGTTGGGCGCGTTCGAGACGGCCTTAGCGGGCGGCGCGCGATCGCCAGTGCTCATCGGCTCGGACAGCCCTACGCTGCCACCGAGCCTGATGCGGTCCGCGCACCGCTTGCTAGCGAGCCACGACGTGGTGCTAGGGCCGGCTGAGGACGGTGGTTACTACTTGATCGGCATGAACGCGGCACAGCCGGCGCTCTTCCACGACATCGCGTGGAGCACGGGCGTTGTGCTTGAGCAGACTCTCGCTCGCGCGGCGTCTGCCGGGTTGCGAATGGCGACGCTTCCGTACTGGTACGACATCGATACGGTGGATGACCTGGCCAGGCTGGAGACGGCGCTGTGACGACAACTGCAGCTCAGGCACCCGGCGAGCACACGTACCCGGCCAGCACCATCGTGACGATGCAGCTGGGCCTCGCACTGTCGCTGATGCTGGGGCTAATGTTCTTTTCGGGTGGGCTGTTTTACCTGTACGTCTTCAACTACGACGTCGGGCCGTACTTCACGATCACACGTTTCATCCACTTCTACGTCGGGCTCGCATCGATACCGTTCTTGCTGGCGAAGTACGGATCGACGGGCTTCCGGTTTGCCGGCTACTACCTGCGCCTGCCGCGTTTCAAAGCGGCGGGCCCCCCGCGTCTGATCCCGCGAATCTTCTCGCCGCTGCTGGCGCTCGATTTCTTCGTGCTGTACTTCAGCGGCCTGTATATGCTCTTCCACTACTACTACACGGTCACAAATGTTCCGCCGGGATTCAAGCCCGTGCAATTGCACCTGTGGGCGGCGCTGATCGCCGTGCCCCTGATTGCTATCCACCTTGGCTCGCATCTGCTTGAGGCGACGCAAGGGCTGGCGGAAGAGCGCCGCGCGCTCCTGAAGACGGAACGCGTTTCGCCGGAAGCGAACAGGCGCACTCTGACACGTCGTGCCTTCATGTCGACGGTTCTTGCGGGCGGCGTCGGGCTGGCGCTGGCGTACCAGAACACTTCACTGGTGAACAAGAGCATCGCCGGGCTGTTCATCGGACGTATCCCAAAGGAGGAGCGCGGCGGGCCGGGCGACTTCCCGGTCGAGACGCTCTTCGGGAAGAAGGACGTCGACCTCAGCCAGTGGCAGCTCGTTATCAAAGGGGCGGTGCAGAACGAGACCTCGCTCACGTACGAGGAGCTACTGGCGATGCCGGTAACGACGAAGCAGATCCGCATCAGCTGCGTCAGCGGCTGGACCGCGCAGCCGACGTGGAGCGGGCCCCTGGTCCGCGATGTGCTGGCAAAGGCGGGCGTGAATCCAGACGCGAAGTCGGTGAACTTCCACAGCGTTTCGGGGTACGGCCTGACCTGGCACGCGCACCTGCTCACCGGCGACGACGCGATCCTTGCGACGCACGTGAACGGCGCGCCTCTCTCGAACAACCACGGCTTCCCGGTGCGGCTGATTGTGCCGGGCTACCCGGGTCAGAACATGGTCAAGCAGATCGACCGGATCACCGTTGCGATTGAGAAGGAGAAGGTCGATCCGGATTACAAGCTCGTGCTAAACAACCGCCAGGACTACGACAGGTTGCGGGCTCGGGTCGAAGGGAGCGTATGACGATGGTGATGAGCGAGATTATCCCGCTTCGTCTGGCGGACGGTCGTGGAGTCATCGTTCCGGAGTCGCCCGAGGAGCTTTACCTGGAGACGACGAACCGCTGCAACCTGCGTTGCCGCACCTGCCCGCAATACTTCGGGATGCCGGAGGAAGACGCCGACCTGACGCCCGATGGCGTGCGGCGGATCGTTTCGCAGTTTCCGTCGGTGCGGCGTGTCGTCCTGCACGGCGTCGGCGAGCCGCTGCTCAACCGCGAACTGCCGAAGATTATCGCCGCAGCGAAAGAGCGCGGGGCGTATGTGCTGTTCAACACGAATGGTCTGCTCCTGCGCCCGCCGCTAACCGAGCGGATCGTCGAGAGTGGGTTGGACGAGCTGCGCGTATCGATAGACTCCGCTTCGCCCGAGACGTACAAGCTGGTGCGGGGCGCGAACGGTTTCGACCGTATTGTGCGCAACGTCCGCCGGTTCGCCGAGACGAAAGCTGCGCTGGGTAGCGCGACGCCGCGCGTCTCGCTCTGGATCACCGGGCTGCAGTCCAACGTTCTCGAGTTGCCGCAGCTGGTGCAACTTGCGTCGAACGTGGGCGTGGCGGAAGTTTACCTCCAGCGGCTCGTCTACTCGGAGCGCGGGCTCGCCGTCCAAGAAGAGGCGCTGTTCGGGCGCGCCGAAGGTCGCGAGCTCGCCGCGGTACGGGAAGCGGAGGAGCTCGCCGTTGCTCTTGGTGTAACGCTACGCGGTTCCGGCGAAGCGCGAGGTCAGGACGTGCTTCCGGAGAATGCTGGCGGCTCTTATCGCGACTGCTGGCGTCCCTGGAAGCTCATGTACGTGACCGCGAACGGCAACGTCTTGCCATGCTGCATCTCGCCGTTCACGGGAGTCGAGTACGAAACGATCTTGCTGGGAAACATTTTTCAACAGACTGCCGAGGAGATATGGAACGGACAGCCGTACCAGGCCTGGCGCGCGGGGATGCTGCAGGGGTGTCCACCGGACGCCTGCGCAAACTGCGGCGCCGGCTGGTCCCTGTAGCGCTCACACGGGTCATCGCGGCACGCTGGACGGAGCTGGCGACGTATGCTGCGTCGCTGGCGGGCGTGGTCGCGTTCGCGCGCTTTGCATTGCTGCGTCACGAGCATTTTCAGAGCCAGGCGTACGACCTCGGCTTCTTCGACCAGGTAGTATGGAACACTTCGCGCGGGCACCTCTTCGCGACATCGTTCGAGTCGTACAACTTCCTTGGTGTGCACTTTCAGCCGGTGCTTCTGATCTTCGCGGCCATGTACCGCTTGGGAGCGGGGGTCGAGTTGCTGCTCATCGTTCAGGCGATCTTCGTGGCTGCTGCCGCCGTCCCGCTGTACTACGCGATGCGGCGCTTGACGTCGAGCAGCGTTGCAGCGCTGGCGATGGCGCTGGCCTTCCTGCTGACGACCTCGCTGCACAACGCGCTGGACTTCGACTTTCACCCGGAGATGCTGGGCTTCTTCTTTGCGTTCCTGGCTCTGTACCTCCTGGCTGCGCAACGGCCGCTGGCGACGATCGTCTCGTTGCTGCCGTTGCTCACACTGAAAGAGGACATGCCGCTAATTCTCGGAGCGTTTGCCGTTCTGCTCTTCGTCGAGGGCCACCGGTGGTATGCAGGGCGGCTAATGGCGATCGCGATCGGATGGATGGTCGTCATCGCCTTCGTGACGATGCCGCTGATCCGCTGGGGTGACGCTGGTCTGACTGCCCGCTACGGCTACTTGAGCAGAGGCTCGTCCGCACTCTCGCTGGTACCAAATCTCATTTGGCGTGGCGCCCAGCAGTTACAGGGCGCGTGGGAGAGCGCGCTACCGCACCTCTTGCCGGCCTTCGTACTCGCGCTGTTCGCACCACTTGCGGCGGTGCTCGTACTGCCCGCGCTCGTCTTCCACAGCCTCTCAATCCATGACCCGCAGGCGCATCTGGACCTGCACTACGTGATGATGCCGCTGGCGCTCTCGTTCATCGGCGCCGCGATAGGACTGCGGAGCATATCGCGCGGAGATGGCGTCGCTGGCTGGACACGAAGGCTAGGCACGCCGCGGTTTCGCGTGGCCGTCGCGGCGGGTGCGATGCTAGCGGCGACAGCCCTGGTCTTCTGGATGAACAGTCCCTATTCGCCTCAGGCAGATCGCAGTGCCCCAGACGCAGCTCACGTTGCGGTCTTGGAGCAGGCGCTGCGTCTGATTCCGGGCGACGCGTCGGTTGCGGCGCAGAGCACGGTGCTACCGCACGCCTCACAGAGAGCGCACGTATTCGAGTTCCCGATCGTTGACCACGCTGATTACGCGATCATCGACTCCAACCTTTCGATCTCCTCGCATGAGCGCGACGATGGGTACGATGCAGCGGCGCAGAGTATGCCCAGCTTCGAGCAAATCTTTAGCAGCGACGGAGTGCGCGTGTTCAGGAGGCTGCCGTGAAGGTAAGCGTGATTATCCCGGCGCTCAACGAGGAGGCGGCGATCGGCTGCGTCGTTGCCGAGATACCGCGCGCCCTCGTCAGCGAAATCGTAGTCGTCGACAACGGCAGCACCGATGCGACGGCGAAGGTCGCGGGCGAAGCTGGCGCGCGGGTTGCCCGCGCGACCGAACGCGGTTATGGAGCGGCGTGCATGGCAGGCGTCGCTGCGGAGGCTGATGCGGACATCTACGTCTTCCTGGACGGTGACGGCAGCGACGTGGCGAGCGAGTTGCCGCGGTTGCTGGCGCCGGTGCTAAGCGGTCAGGCCATGCTGGCGCTCGGCGTACGCGCCGGCCGTGTCGAGGCAGGCTCGATGCCACTCCACCAGCGGATTGGCAACCGGTTGCTCGTTGGTTGGCTAGCGCTGCTCTCCGGCCGATCTGTTCGCGATCTGCCGTCGTTCAAGGTGATGACGGCAGAGGCGCTCCGGTCGCTGGACTTGCAGGAAACGACGCATGGCTGGACGGCGGAGCTTATTAGCAAAGCGGCCTTGCGCAGACTCCAAATCGCTGAGCTGGAGACCGGTTACCGCCGCCGGTTGGGCGAATCGAAGGTGAGTGGCACGGTGCGTGGGAGCCTGCTGGCTGGATGGCGCATCTTCTCGACGATCACACGTTGTTGGGCGAAGGAGCGCCGGCTCGGTATGGCGGCTGCAGGCGCGGCTATCGGCAGTCTGCTCGGAGCGGCGTTTCTGGCATTCACCTCAATCGGCCTATTGAGCATCGAAGGGACGAATTATAAGGTGCTGGCCGCCGTTTGGTTGTGGGCCCTGCCGGTGCTTGGCATCGGTGCGGCTGTCGGCTACGCGG
>JBDTOK010000129.1:0-8155 GCA_039933275.1 Chloroflexota bacterium
AGACGAAACCGACATTTCTGTTGCGGAACCGCGCCATGTCGTCGTTGGACATGGGGGTGGGCGTCGGGTTCTGCTGCTGGCCAGGGGAGGCAGCAACGATGCCATCGGACCCGTGTCCGTCCACGGCAGCGATGCCGTATCCGGCCACACCGCCAGCAGCGGCTGCCATCGCCACTCCAATGCCACCCTTCAGGAAGTTGCGCCGGGACGTCTCGTACGGATCTTTTGGTTCGTACATCACCATTTCGCCGTTCCTCCTCTCAGCTCTCTGAGTAGAGATTCGCATCCACGCCCGACTGCCCGTAGGGTCGATAGGCCCGACTTCGAGGGGCCATTTGGCTCGCCGAGCACGCCTGCCCTGCAGCTTGACGGGCTGGCAGCGCGCAGCGAAACTCAGAATCCGGGTTCCAGTCTGTTTAGGCGCCGTGAAAGGGCGGGGGGCAAATGTCAGTCGCTTCAAAATCGTCAGCCGCCCGCGTTAGCGGCCCCGTCGAACAATACGACGCCATCGTCATCGGCGCTGGCGTCTCCGGCATGTACCAGCTCCACCGCCTGCGCCAGCTCGGCCTGTCGGTCCGCGTGTTCGAGGCCGGCAGTGACGTCGGCGGCACCTGGTACTGGAACCGCTACCCCGGCGCGCGCTTCGACTCGGAGAGCTGGACGTACGGGTACTCCTTCAGCGACGAGATCCTCCAAGAGTGGTCGTGGAGCGAGCACTTCTCCGGCCAACCGGAGACGCTGCGCTACTGCAACTTCGTCGCCGACAAGCTGGACCTGCGCCGCCACATCCACTTCAACAGTCGCGTCCTCTCAGCAGCATTCGACGAAGCGGAGAACCGGTGGGAGATCGTCACCGATGACGGCCGGAATGCTCGCGCGCAGTTCCTGATCACCGCCATCGGCCCGCTGTCCGCGCTCACGATGCCCAACATCCCCGGCGTCGACTCCTTCCGCGGCGAGGCGCACCACACGGCACGTTGGCCTCACGAGCCAGTCACCTTCAACGGCAAGCGAGTGGCAGTTATCGGCACCGGCGCGACCGGCGTGCAGACGATCACGGAAGTCGCCAAAACCGCAGGCACGCTCACCGTCTTCCAGCGCACGCCGAACTTCTGCGCGCCACTCCGCAACAGCAAGATCACGCCGGAGGAGCAGGCGAAGATCAAGTCGAGCTACGACGAAATCTTCGCGCTCTGCAAACAAACGTGGGGCGGCTTCATCCACCAGGCTGATGAACGCCACGCGATGGACGTCACTCCGGAGGAGCGCGAGGCGTTCTACGAAAAGAAGTACGCCGAGCCCGGCTTCGGGATCTGGATGGGCAACTTCCGTGACCTCATGGTCGACCCGCGCGCCAACGCCACTATCACCGACTTCATCAGCCGCAAGATCCGCGCGCGCGTCAACGATCCGATTGTCGCCGAGAAGCTCATCCCCAAGAACCATGGCTTCGGGATGCGCCGCGTCCCCCTCGAGAGCGGCTACTACGAGGTGTACAACCAGGACAACGTCACGCTCGTCGACGTCAACGAGACGCCAATCGAACGAATCACGCCGACCGGCATCAAGACCAGCGACCGCGACTACGACTTCGACATGATCATCTACGCAACAGGCTTCGACGCGATCACCGGCGCCTTCGACCGAATCGACATTCGCGGCGTCGGCGGTGCGTCACTGAAAGATGCGTGGGCGGACAGTCCTTCGACTTATCTCGGCATGAGCGTGCATGGCTTCCCCAACCTGTTCACGATCATCGGCCCGCACAACGCCGCGCTCTTCTGCAACATCCCCCGCTGCGCCGAGCAAAACGTCGATTGGGTCACCGACCTCATCGTCTACATGCGAGAGCACGGCCACAAGCGCGCCACGCCAACCATCGAAGCGCAGACCACCTGGACGGAGCACGTCTACGAGACCGGCCGCTACCTGTTGCTAACCCAGGTCGACTCGTGGATGACCGGCATCAACAAGAATGTCGCCACTCGCACCAAGCGTACGTTCATGGCTTACGCCGGCGGCGCGCCAAGCTATCGCCAGCGCTGCGAAGGCGTCGCCGCCAACTCCTACGAAGGCTTCGAGCTGCAGTAGCGCGCGAAGCAAATGACGACCTTCGACCCGAAGCCAACCACCCTCACGGGCCGCTATGTGCGCCTCCAGCCGCTAGCCGAATCGCACCTCGACGCGCTCGTCGAAGTCGCTGTTGGCAAAGGCATTTTCCAGTACTTCCCGGCGCAACTCGAGACCGCCGACGAGGTGCGCGGTTACCTCCAGTACGGCATCCACGCGATGAAGGCGGGCGAGGTTGTCGCCTTCGCTACCATCAGCCTCGCGGACGAGCGGCCCGTCGGCGGCACCTGGTTCCTGAACATCGACCGCGCGAACCGCAAGCTCGAAATCGGCAGCACCTGGCTCGCCCCCGAGTGGCAGCGCACCGCCTGCAACACTGAGGCCAAGTACCTGCAAATGCGCCACGCCTTCGAAGACCTCGACGCCCTCCGCGTCGAGTTCAAGACGGATTCGCTAAACGAGAAGTCGCGCGCCGCCCTCACGCGCCTCGGCGCCGTCGAAGAGGGCACCATGCGCAACCACATGCTCGTCCCCGGCCCGCGGAGCCGCCACAGCGTATACTTCAGCGTCATCGATTCGGAGTGGCCGGCCGTGAAAGCGCGCCTGGAGGAGAAGCTGGCCAAGTATGAGTGACACACGGTATCAAGATCTGCTACGACACTTCGAGGCTCTCGGCTATCCCAACGCTTCTACACTGGCGATGCACCTAGACTCGATCTTCGACGAAGCAACGAAGCGCAGCGCGGCCATCGAATTGTTGAGGGAGGCAGTACACGAGCCCGAGTCTCTCTTAGAGACGATCATAGATCTGCGGATCGGCCTGGAACATCTCTTGGGCCATGCCAGCGAAGCGATAACTCACCTCGGAGCGCTGACCGAGTTCGTAGAGCTCGAAGACGACGACTAGCTGGCGGGCTTCTGCGCGACGACGGAGTACATCAGCGGGACGCCCGGTACGCCCGGCGGCAGCACCCAGCGGTTCTTGTCGTCGCGGACCATGTTCTTGAAAGGGTGCAGCCCGCCCAGGTGGTAGTACTCGCGTATGTCCGTCAGCATCAGGCCGGCATTTAGCAGCGGCTGCACGATCTCCGACAGTCCCCACGCAAACTCGTGCGATGGATGCGGGTTCTGGAAGTTCTGCACGCCGTCTTCCCAGCCGGACGGCGCCAGCCCCGGCCCCGACTGCCCAACGTAGTCGCCGATACCGTCTGACCACGTGATCATCCGGCCGCGCGTCGAGTACGGATACTTGTGCTCAAAGTTCTCGTCGAACATCCACGCCACCGGGTGGAACTCGATCACGACGAAGCGGCCGCTCGGCTTGAGCACAGCCTCGATCCCCCGCGCCCATGTGTCGAGATCGCTGAGCCAAATGACCGCACCAAACGAGCAGTACACGATGTCCCAGCGCTCGTCCCGCTTCGCTGCTTCGGCCAGCCAGTCGTACACGTCCGCACGCACAAAAGTCGCCTCAAGCCCCGACTCCGCCGACAACTTCTGCGCGAAGTCGATCGCCTCGTCGCTGATGTCGACGCCCGTCACCCTCGCCGCACCAAGCTGCTTGATCGAAAGCGTGTCCTGCCCGGAGTTGCATTGCAGATGCAGCACCGACAGTCCGTGAACATCGCCGAGCAGTGCGATCTCTTCTTCGCGCAGCTTGTGCCCACCGTCACGAAAGAACTTCGCCTGGTCACGCTTGTGGCTGTTGTGCGCGCGAGTCGCCTCGTTCCAGGACTCGCGGTTGCCCTCGTGCAGAGCCTTGCGCGCGGCATCGTCCGGCACATCGGAGTAGACCGGCGTAACGGGAGGCGTTTCGTCTGGCATGGCGCGGGCCATCGTAGCACGCGCCGCTGTTACTCAATCGACACCCTCTAGTCCCCACGTTTGAGCGCAGGTTACCTTCGCGAGCTGACAAGGCCCGAAATGTCTTCGAGAAGGGGGGCGCTCTAAGCGTTCGCGTGCCGTCCCGCATGCGCAGCCCGCAGGATGCTATGGACGCCACCGCCCGGTCCGCCCAATAGCTCGACCGCCGCTCGCATCGTCGATAGACTTAGCCACGCGATGCGAACAGCTCTTCTTATCCCGGCCCTGGCGATTCTCACGCTGGCAATGGCCTGCGGAGGCGGCAACGACGCCACGAATACCCCGACCTCAACGGCGTCCACCACATCCTCCGCTGCACCCCAGGGCGGCTCGACCACTCCCCCGGGCACCAGCGCCAAGACCGCGACGCCGCCTGTCCCCACCGCTTCCGTCGCTGCCACAGCCCCCGGCCAGACCCCCAGTCCGCCGCCGGTCGCCGCCGTTGGCACCCCGGCCGTCGCGCCCGCCCAGCAAGCCGCTTTCGTCGCCAGCTTCCGCGACAAGCAAACCGAACCCAGCGACTGCACCTACAACCCGGGCACCGCAATCGCGACCTGCGGCTCCACCATCTACGCGCTCAACCCACCCGTCTCCGGCCAGGACGCCACCTGCACGCTATATAAGATCGACGGCTCGCCGTTCGCCATCGCCTGCACAACGGCAGAGCCTGTCGCCACGACGTACTACCAGCTAGGATGAGGTTCGCATGAAGGTCCACGAATACCAGGCCAAAGAACTGCTCGCGCAGTACGGTGTGCCCGTGCCAAAGGGCCGCGTCACCCACACCATCGACGAAGCCGAGATGATCGCCAAGGAGATCGACGGCCCCGTCGCCGTTAAGGCGCAGATCCACGCCGGCGGCCGAGGCAAGGGTGGCGGCATCAAGCTCGCCAAGACGCCAGAGGAAACGCGCAAAGCCGCCGGCGACATCATCGGCATGCAGCTCGTCACGCACCAGACCGGGCCGCAGGGCAAGCTCGTCAAGTGGGTGCTCGTCGAAGAAGCGCTCGATGTCGCCCGCGAGCTCTACGTCAGCGTCGTCATCGACAACTCGATCGGGCTGCCCATCGTCATGGCGTCGGCAGAAGGCGGCGTTGAGATCGAAGAGGTCGCCGCACGCAACCCCGAAGCCATCAAGCGAACGGCCGTCGACCCGACCGTCGGCTTCCAGCCGTACCAGGGCCGCGAGCTGGCTCTCGCGCTCGGCCTCACCGGCGACCTGATGCGCCCGGCAACGCAGATTTTCGCCGGCCTCTACCGCCTGTTCGAGGAGAAGGACTGCTCCCTCGCCGAGATCAATCCGCTCGTCGTCACGAAAGACGGTCGATTGCTCGCCGCGGACGGCAAACTCAACATCGACGACAACGCGCTCTACCGCCACAAAGACATCGCCGAGATGCGTGACTTTGACGAAGAGGACCCGCTCGAAGTGCGTGCCAACGAGTCCGGAATCGGCACGTACATCAAGCTCACCGGCAATATCGGCTGCGTCGTCAACGGCGCCGGCCTAGCGATGGCGACGATGGACGCGATAACAATCGCCGGCGGCGAGCCTGCCAACTTCCTCGACATCGGGACCGTCAACGACCCCGAACGCGTCATCGCGTCCTTCCGCATCATCATGGACGATCCCGACGTGAAGGCGATGCTGATCAACATCTTCGGCGGGATGGCTCGTGTCGACATCATCGCCCAGGGCATCATCGACGCCTACAAAGAGATGGACATTAAAGTCCCGGTCATCGCCCGCCTCGTCGGCACCAATGTCGAAGAAGGCGAGCGCCTCCTGGCCGAATCGAAGATCCCGCTCATCCGCGCCGAAGACCTCGGCGAAGCAGCCAAGAAGGCCGTGGAAGCAGCGGCCGGCAAATGACGCCGCTAACAGCACTCGCCATCCTGCTCGCCGAAAATGGCAACGCAGACCTGCCCAAGGCGATCATCATCCCGCTAGCCTTCATCATTCCGTTCGGCGTACTGGTCGTGTTCTCGCTAATCAAGCCAAAGAGCGGCGGCCACTAGCGCATGACCCTGCCTGTCGCCCTCGCCGCCGTCGTTGATCTGCAACACGCGCACCGCGAACTGCTGCGCGTCGTCGACTCGCTCAAGTCGGACGACTGGAACCGCGGCGTCCCTTACGGCGAGTGGACCATCAAGGACATGGTCTCGCACTGCATCGGGGACATGTCGCCTAGCGGGCCTGGGCTGATCGCCGCTGGAGTGCTGACGCCGCAGTTCATCGCCGAGACAGCCGAAGCATTCGACGTACGCCACCGTAACCAGGACATGGTCGAAGAGCGCCGCCGCTACACGCCCGAAGACCTCCGCCAGCTGTTGTTCGAAGCGCACGACGCCAAGATCGCCGCGACGATGCGCCTCACCGAAGCCCACGCCGCCGTCCTTGAGATGGTCGTGCCGATGGGACCCGAGTACGAAATCAAGGTGCTGGACTGGCTCTGGTTCGGCTACCACGACCGCCAGCACGCGGACGACATCCGCCGCGCCGTCGAGATCGACTGGACACCGCAGCAGCCCACGTATCCGACGGAGCTAGAAGAGTCGATGAGACTGATGGTGCGCGGCCGCGACGGCCTCCTGCGCGCGGTCTACTCCGCCGCCGAGGAAGCGTGGGACGCCCCCGCATACTCCGAAGACAAATGGACCTACCGCGACCTCCTCGCCCACGTCGCCACCAACGACTCTCGCGCGCAGACTCGCCTCCGGGCGGTGCTCGGCAAACCGGACGAAGCGGCGATGCAAGCGCTACTCAAGACGGCCGAGTGGAACGATGCTCAGGTCGCGCCACTGCGCGGCAAATCCCTCCGCGAGCTCATCGACATCATGCAGTCAAGGCGCCACGACACGCTCGTGATGATCAGCCAGCTTAAGCCAGAGCACCTCTCGGAGACGGTGATTCTCGGTGACGGCCGCAAGCTCACGATCACCGATTACATCGCGATGATTGGTGAGCACGACTCGATTCACGCGGGGCAGTTCGTGCCGGCCTCACGCGCACGCTTCGGCCAATAAGAAAGGAGCGCCTCCAAAGAGACGCTCCTTTGCCCCCACCTTGCTTTGTCTCAGGGCGTCGTTGTTGCCGCCGTAGTCGTTCGCGTGCGCACCATGCCATCTGCGTACTGCTTCATCGCCAGCCAGGCCATGCCCAGTGGCAGCAGGAATAGCGCCAACCCGCCAACCGCCCAGCGGTCGTAGGACAGGGCCATCATTACTGCCAACAGGCCGATGACGATGTAGTACGGGAGTAGCCAGCGGAAGCGGCTGCTCCAGACCGTGAAAGCGTCGATACCGTTGTCCATCGATATCGCCATAGTCACGAACCCAGAGTTGACGACGTAGGCCGCGAATGCGCCAGCCATCGATGGCCCCAGGTGCGCCGTCCAGTCGTGCGAGTCCACGCCGCTCGCAAAGAGCGACGTTACCCCGCAGTAGGCGGCGCCCGTCGTAACCAGGACGCCTGCGTTGAACACCACCTTCTTCGTCGCCTTACGGTGCGCGACTGCGTCAGCACTCGCCGAGACGAGTGCGACGATGACGGCGCCCGGCAATCCGGAGAAGAGGCCGGCCGTGCAGATCAAGACGATGGAGATGGAGATCCGACTGTTACCAAACGGCCCCAGGTCCACCACTTCGCTGACGATCGTCATGATGGCGATCGATGCGAGGAAGAGGATGTCCTCGTCGTTCCACGCGAACGCAGCAACCACCGCAAGTGCGAAGCCCACCAGGGCTACAGCCGCGATCATTACGTTCAGATACTTTTTGCTCATCGCCTATTGGTCCATCATCACGTCGAAGCCGACCGTCGCGTCCCACTTAATCGAATCGAACTGTGTTGTGCTCTGAACGGAGCTCCACTTCACAACGTCCCACTTGATCGAATCCCACTTAATGGAGTCCCATTTGATGAGATCCCACTTCACGGAGTCCCACTTGATGGAGTCCCACTTAATGAGGTCCCACTTGATCAAGTCCCACTTGATGACGTCCCACTTAATCGAGTCCCACTTGATGACATCCCATTTGATCACGTCCCATTTGATGACGTCCCACTTGACTACGTCCCACTTGATCGATTCCCACGCGATCGCTTCCCACTTGATTGCGCTCCAGTCCACCGTCTCGATGGACAGCGCGATCGTCGGGTCGTTCGGCGTCGAGGTCAAGGGCAAGACCGACTGGCCCAAGGGCTACAGCTGCATTGCCG
>JBDTOK010000130.1:0-8063 GCA_039933275.1 Chloroflexota bacterium
TTCATCGCCTCGATGCGCTCTCGCATGATCTTGAAGCGGCGCTTCGGGTCGGTGCCGTGGTTCTCCATCTCCTCTTCGTTCCAGCCGCCGCCGACGCCGAGAATGAACCGCCCACCCGAAAGCGCGTCGACGCTGGCGACTTCCTTGGCCAGCGTGATCGGGTCGCGCTCCATCACCAGCGAGATGCCGGTGCCCAAGAGCAGGTCCTTCGTGTGCATGGCGACGGCCGTCAGTGCGATGAACGGATCGTACGTGTGCGAGTACTCCTTCGGAAGGTCGGCGCCGCCCGGCCAGGGCGTCCGTCGGCTCGTCGGGATGTGAGTGTGCTCCGGGAAGAACAGCGCATCGAAGCCACGCTCCTCCACGGCCTTGCCCAGCGTGATCGGATCAATCGAGTAGTCGGTGGGGAACATCACGATGCCGTATTTCATGGCGAGGACCTCCGCGTTGTGGTATGCGGAATCATAGCAAGAACGAGCCGCAGATTAACGCAGGTTTTTGCGGATTGGACGACGACTGTTGAGGCAGTATCCAATCTGCGTATAATCAGCGTCCATCTGCGGCTAATATAGGGCTCCGGAGGCACACCATGGACTTCGAGCAGATCATCTACGGCAAGGCAGACGGCATCGCCACGATCACCCTCAACCGCCCGGAGCGCATGAACGCGTTCACGGCCCGGATGATCGACGAGTGGTACGCCGCCCTCTGGGACGCCAACACTGACCCCGACGTGCGCGTCGTTATCGTCACCGGCGCAGGCGAGCGCGGGTTCTGCACCGGCGCCGAGGTGTCCGGCGGCGGGCCGCTGCGCGCTCTGCAGAACGAGAAGCGGTCTGCGGTAGAGAACCGCAACTTCCTGCGAGACGGCGTGCAGCGCATCCCGCGGCTGGTCGCGTTGATGGAGAAGCCCTACATCGCCGCGGTCAACGGAGCGGCGGTCGGCGCCGGCATGGACATGGCCTCGATGTGTGACATGCGCTTCGCCTCCGAGAACGCTCGCTTCGGAATGACGTACGTGCGCATGGGCATCATCCCCGGCGATGGCGGCGCGTACTACCTGCCGCGTATCATCGGCACCGCGCGCGCCCTCGACCTCATCTGGACGGGCCGCGTCTTCGGAGCAGAAGAAGCGCAGGCGATGGGCTACGTCACCGCCGTCGTTCCTGCCGCGGAACTGATGAGCCACACGCTGGAATACGCCAAGAAGCTCGCCGCCGGGCCGGCGATCGCGATCCAGATGGCGAAGCGGCTCGTGTATCGCTCCGCCGCCACCGACCTCGACGCCGCGCTGGACCTGGCGTCGCAGGCGATGTACGTCGCGCAGGGCACCGAAGACGCCCGCGAGGGCCCCAAAGCCTTCGCCGAGAAGCGGGAGCCGGAGTTCAAGGGGCGCTAGGGCCGCCAAAACGTCAAGTTATAACTGACCGTTATGTCCACAAACTGCTGACGCATTACAATCGGCTGCAAGTAGACGGATTACGTAATCTGCGTTAGCCTTTTCCCATATGTTTACACCCGCGTTACGGAGAGATAGCGCCTAAACGTGCGCCGACGCTATCACTACACTCCCCGCCGCGACGGTCCGCCGGGCAAGAAACCACCGCCGCTCCCATCGCTCGACGGGAACCCGCAGTCGATGCTCCCGTTTGCCCTGCCGGCGATCGTTGTCCCGGCGCTGGTGCTGGTTATCGTCTGGCTGACCAGCGGCGGCAGTTCGGCTGGGTGCTCCGGCAGCGGCTGCACCGCCACGCTCGGGCTGGGCAATGCCACCGTGGCCGCGACGGCGCTCGGAGCCTCCTCGTCACCCGGCCCCGCCCAGATCACACCGACGCCAGGCCCGCCGCCGCAGATCACCGCCCTCTCCGCCGCGATCCTGGAGATGCCCTGCGGCCGCACCGTCTACGCCCTCAACGAGCACACCACTTACCCGCCTGCCTCGCTCACCAAGATGATGACGGCCCTAGTCGCGGCAAAGAAGGGCGACCTTTCACAGACGGTCACATCACCGATCGACGGCGGGGCGCTGTCTGCCGCGACCGACAGCACGGTGATCGGGCTGACGATCGGCCAGCAAATGACCCTGCGCGACCTCCTCTACGGCATGCTGATGCGCTCTGGCAGCGATGCCGCGCTCGCCGTGGCTGCGACGATCGGCGGCAGCGAGACCGGCTTCGTGCAGATGATGAACGACGAGGCGACGGCGCTATCGCTGGCCGACACGCACTTCACGAACCCGCACGGCCTCGACGATCCGAAGCTCTACACGTCGGCCTACGACATCGCGCGCATCGGAATCGAGCTGCTGCGCAACCCGGACCTCGCGCAGATCGTGAAGACAAAAGAGTACACACCGGACGGCGCGACGGAGCCGTGGGAGAACATCGATTTGTTCCTCTCGCAGTACCCCGGCGCGATCGGCGTCAAGACCGGCTACACCGACACTGCCGGCCAAACGCTCGTTGCCGCGGCCGAGAAGAACGGGCGCACGCTCGTCGCCAGCGTCATGCATAGCGGCGACGAGTACGTCGACGCAGGTGCTCTGCTAGACTGGGCGTTCAGCAGCACCACCCCCGCCTGCAGCTAACGCGGGGCGGCGATGCGGGACTGGAAAGTCCCGGCTACAGACGATAGACCAGGAGCCCGAAATGCCCGACGAAAGCCTTGAGCTGATGGAGCGCGTCCTCGCGCAAATGTTCCCGAAAGTGCTCGGGCTAAAGATGGTCGAGGCGAACAAAGACCGCGTCCGAGCGGAACTGATGGTGACAGGAGATATCCTCACGACCGGCCAGACTTTGCACGGCGGCGCGATCATGACCCTCGGCGACTTCCTCGGCGCATCCGGAACGTTCCTCAACCTGCCTCCCGGCGCCGGCACGACCACGCTCGAATCGAAAACGAACTTCATCTCGGCGGCCAAAGTCGGCGACAAGGTGATCGCCACCGCCGAGCCCGTGCATAAAGGCAAGAGCACGCAGGTCTGGCGCACAACCATCGCCCGCGAAGACGGCAAGCTCATCGCAATCGTCACGCAGACACAGATGGTACTCGAAGCCCCGCCGGAGCCGGAGACGGCGATCGCCCGCTTCTTCCAGGGCAAGTCGATCGAAGAGCAAAAGGCGCTACTCGCCAAGCTCGAGCACAGCGGCGCCGCTGTCTACCGCATGCTTGCGTCGCAAGAGAAAGACGAAGCGCGCAAGGAGGCGCTGCTCGAAGCCGCGGATCGTGAAGTAGAAAACGCGAAGACGCTTGAGGATCAGGCGTAAGTCTTAGCGCCAAGCCGCTCCCGCAGCGATTCCGCCAGCGCGACCAGCTCTTCCGCCGTCCGCGCGACACCGTACACGTAGAGGTCCGGCCGCACCACCGCCGCCCCGTTTGCGTCGAGCCAATCGCCCAGCTGCGAGCCGTCTTCTTGCAGCACCGGCCATTCCGCCGACGAGCCACCCACCTGGACAAACGTCGCGTCGAACTCGCGCCACGCTTCCCGTACGTCCGGCGTGAACAGTTGCGCAGCATTCGCTCCAGCCACAATCGCAAAGCCGTCGCCGTACAGATCATCGAGGCGCACCCCGTGCCCATCGCAGCTGCCGAGCGATTGTGGGAAGAGCTCCCCCGCGAGTGCGCTCGGCGCAAACACACCGCTTTCAAGGCTCGGCATCTTTAGCTCCAGCCCGCCGCCTGCGTCGCCAATCGTCACTTCCTTGTTCGCGGCGGCGAGGAACATTCGGTCGCGGTTCTCGGCCACCACGCGGTCCGTCGTCTGAATGATGCGGCCCGCCGTCACCGCCCGCGCGATGATCGCCCGCACGTGCGGCGCGCGCTCTTCGTAATACGTGTCCAGCAGCGAGTCGGCCGCCAAACCTTTGCGCACGAGGTCGAGCTTCCACACCAGGTTCGCAGCGTCGCGAATGCCGGCGCACATGCCCTGGCCGAGGAACGGTGGCATCTGGTGCGCCGCGTCGCCAAGGATGAACGCCCTCCCGCCGCGATACTTCTTCGCGATCACCGCGTGGAACGAGTACACGACCGCGCGGATCACCTCAGTTTCGTCGCGCGCGATGAACGGCGTGAGCAACTGCCAGACCATCTCGTCTCGCTCGAGCTCTGCCGGCGTCTCCCCGGGCAGCAGCATGAACTCCCAGCGCCGGTGCATGCCGCACGACGGAATGTACGTCGAAGGGCGGGCAGGGTCGCAGATCTGCAACGCAACCTCCGGCAGTTCGACATCGCGCTTGAGCATCGTGTCGACGACGAGCCACGGCTGATCGAACTCGAGATCCTCCAGCTCGATGCCCAGAGTCTTGCGTGTCAGCGAGCGCGCCCCATCGCAGCCCCACAGCCAATCCCCCTCGACTTCGCGCTCTTCGTTCGAAGCGAGATCACGCACGCGCACGCCAACGCCGTCATCGCGCACGTCGATTGCGACAACCTCGTGACCTGAGAAGACATCGACGCTGTCGAAGCGCTCGACTCCCGCCTGCAGTGCCTTCTCGAGGTCTGGCTGGTAGAACAAGTAGCCGGCCGGCCAACCGTGTTGCGTGAGCCGCTCCGGTGCTTTGAAGCCGAGCAGCATCTCGCCGGCCGCCGTCACGAAGTTCATGCCTTTGACGGGCGCACACGCTGGCAGCACCGCCTCCGCCAGGCCGATCGACTGGAATATGCGCATCACCTCCGCATCGAAGTGGGCGGCGCGCGGCAGGTTGTAGATCGACGTCGCGACATCGAAGACGGCGACGCGAAAGCCGCGCTGGCCCAGAAAATTCGCCGCGACCTGGCCAACCGGCCCGAAGCCACTGATGACGACGTCGTACCGATCGCTCACGCCGGTTCGTCCTCGACCGTGTTCTCCAGCATGCCCAGCCCATCGATCTCCACGCGCATCACGTCGCCCGCTTTCAGCCACTCCGGCGGTTTGCGGCTGGCGCCGACGCCGGCCGGCGTGCCGGTGAAGACGACATCTCCCGGCTCCAGTGTCATGCCCGCGCTCAGGTACTCGATGATTTCGCCGACACCGAAGATCAGCTGACTCGTGTTGGACGACTGCTTCTGCTCGCCGTTGACGAACAGCCGCACGCCGAGATTCCCTGCGTCGACTTCGTCCGGCGTGACCAGCCACGGCCCAATCGGCCCGTGCGTATCGAACGACTTGCCCATCATCCAGGTGGGCGAGTGGAACTGCCAATCGCGCACGGAGACATCGTTCCCGATCGTGTACCCAGCCACGTACTGCTCAGCGTCCGCCGCCTTAACGTACCGCGCCGCCTTGCCTATGACGAAGCACAGCTCCGCCTCCCAGTCGATCGCGCGGCTTACGCGCGGGATATAGACGGGCTTACCGGGACCGGTGATGCACGTCGCCGCCTTCGCGAAAACGACCGGCCGCTGCGGGATTGGCTGGCCGGACTCCTCCGCGTGATCGCGGTAGTTCAACCCGATCGCCAGCACCTTGCCCGGCCGCGGCACCGGCGCCTCCAGCGTGACGTCCGCGATCGGGATCGTGACATTCGCCGTCTCGCAAAACTTGCGGGCGAGCTCGATGCCATCGGGCTGCGCGAGAAGCCCGATCATCGTCGTCGGCAACCCAGCGACGGTCAGGTCAGTGATGTCGCCATTCGCCGCAATCGATCCGACAAGTGTGCTCTCGCCCTTCGTATATGTGACTAACCGCATCGCCTTACACCTCTCACGCGTATCTGACTCGCTACTCTCTGCTGGTGACTGGCCACTTGCTACTTCGTCGGGTGCATGCCCGCCATCAGCTCAGCCAGGTCGTCCGGCCGCAGAAACGACGGCGGTGGCGGCGGCCCCCAGGAGTACAACGATCGCGCGCCCTCCCACACCTGCGGCTCCCACATCTGCCCGTCCGGAATGCAATCCATATCGCTGTAGTACTCCGCGAAGTTGCCGGCCGGATCGCGGAAATACCAGAAGAAGTTCGAGCCGACGTGATGCCGCCCGAGCCCCCACGTGTGCCGCGCCGGGTCTTTCGACAGCAGATACTGCGCGCCCAGCCCAATCTCGTCGATGTCTTCGACCTGCCACGAGCTGTGGTGCATGAATTTGACCGGCGCCTTCTGGATCAGCAGGTTGTGGTGGTCCTCCGTGCAGCGCAAGAAGAACGCCGCGTCCGAGACTGAGTCCGAAAGCTTGAACCCGATGCCGTCCATGAAGAAGCGCTTGCTCGGCTCCATGTCCATCGTGCCGATAACGACGTGGCCGAGCTTGCGCGGCCGGGCCTGCACCTGCGCGTCCGTCTGGCGCAGCTTAGGCGCGCGGCCGAGGCGATCGTTTCGCCCGACACCGTTGTACGGCACCTGCGCGATCGCCTCTTGCTGCAGCCGCGGCGCAACCTCGACGCGCACGCGGACATCTGTGCCCGGGTCCATCGCCGACACGCCGCTCTCCGTGCGCTTCACATCGATACCCAGCGCGCTCACGTTCGAGGCGACGCGGTCAACGTCGTCCGGATTGTCAGCGCCAATCGCCAGCTCCACCAGCCGCCGCATCGGCGACTGCACGAGACGCAACTGCTCGCCGCCGTCCACTGTCGCGAAAACGCCCGGCTCGGCCTCCGTGAACCCGAAGTCGCGATAGAACTCGGACGTCTTTTCCACGTCCGGCACGCCGATCGTGATCGCATTCATTCGATGTAGTGGCATTGTTTCCTCCTTCGGAATGTTGTCGGGGCTTTCCAGCCCCGTGTCTACGCCCCGTTCTTGCTACCAACACTTGCGTCCAAAAACTCCGCCGGCTCCGGCAACCCCGACAGCAGCCCCCGACGCTTACGCAACTTCCGCGCCGAATCCGCGATCTTTCGGCACAGCGCCGCTAGCGTCCGCTTCTCCTCCAGCGTCAGGTCGCCCGTCACCTCAACCTCGAGCGCGCGCCATTCTTCCTGCACACCCGAGATCAGCGCCCGGCCGTCGTCCGTCAGCTCGACCGTGATCAGTCGCCGGTCGATGTCCGAGCGCAGCCGCCGCACCAGGCCGCGGCGCTCCAGCGTGTTCACAGAGCCAACGATCGCGCCCTTTGTCACGCGCAGCACCGACGCCAGTTCGCGAGTCTCCCGCGGTCCTGTGATCCACAGCGTCATCAGTAGCACGAAGCCAGCGTGGGTGAGCTCGTGCGGGCGCAGCGCCAGGCCCTCCAGCGTGACGATGACGTCCGCCGCCGCGTGGTCCAGGTTGAACACCGCCGCCTGCGCGTCCACCTGCGTCCCGCGCTGAACGAGAAACGCCTGCATGTGGCGCTCGTACAGGGGGATGTTTGGCGCGGGGGCTTGACTTCTTGCCATATCGTTTAGTATTAAACGAGTAGCAGAATCGCTTGTCAAGAGGCAGGAGTGAAAGATGGACGCGAGTCTCCGGAAAGAGTTTGTTCGGACGCATAGAACGGCGGTCTTCGGCTATCAGCGAAAGTCTGACGGGCCGGCGATGTCAATCGTCTATTACGTGATGGACGGAGACGACATCCTCGTCTCAACCATGCGTGCCCGCGGCAAAGCAGGCGCAGTTCGTCGCAACTCCAAAGTGTCGCTCTGCGTCCTCGATGAAAAGTGGCCGCCCACGTACATGGTGGTCTACTGCGATGCGCGAGTTGAGACTAACGACGACGCGGTCACCGATCTGGCGATGAAGATCGCCGGCGTGATGGCAGGTCGCCCGATGCCCGAGGCCGTGCGTCCGATGATCGCGGAGGGCGCCAAAAAGGAGGAGCGAGTGGTGCTGAGGCTGACGCCGTACGCTACCTTTTACACTCCACCTCGCCACGTCAGCTCGGAGGCCGATCTCCCTGCGCTGACGCATGAAACATCAGCAAGCATTCCCTGGTAGCCTTCGCACAAAGGAGAGCACGCCCATGATTCCGGAAGAGCACCGCCAGTTCATCGAAAGCCACCAGATGTGCCTCGTCGGGTACGCCCGCAAGAGCGGCCCGCCGTCGGTCACGCCGATCTACTACTACGTCGAAGGCGACGACATCTTCTTCTCGACGACGAAGGAGCGGGGAAAGGGCCGCGCCATCGCGCGCAACCCGGAGCTGACGATCACGATCGTCGACACGAA
>JBDTOK010000131.1:0-8048 GCA_039933275.1 Chloroflexota bacterium
CTTCGCCACCTCTTCGAACAAGTCGTTGTGCGAGTTAAAGAAGAAGCTCAGCCGCGGCGCGAACTCGTCGATGTCGAGGCCGCGGTCCAGGCACCACCGCACGTACTCGAAGCCGTCGCTGAGCGTGAACGCCAGCTCCTGCACCGCCGTCGATCCCGCCTCACGGATGTGGTAGCCGGAGATCGAGATCGTGTTCCACTTCGGCATCTCCCGCGACCCAAACTCGATCGTGTCAACAACAAGCCGCATCGACTCCTCAGGCGGGAAGATGAACTCCTTCTGCGCGATGTACTCCTTGAGAATGTCATTCTGCAGTGTGCCGGCGAGCTGCGAGCGCTTGATCCCGCGCCTCTCCGCCGCCGCGATGTACATCGCCCAGATCACCGACGCCGGCGAGTTAATCGTCATCGAAGTCGTGACGTCAGCCAGCGGCAACTGGTCGAGCAATATCTCCATGTCCCGCAAGTGAGAGACCGCCACGCCGCACTTCCCGAACTCGCCCTCGGCCTCCGGCGCGTCCGTGTCATACCCGTACAGCGTCGACATATCGAACGCCACCGACAAACCGCTGTTACCCTGCGAGAGCAAGTACTTGAAGCGCGCGTTCGTCTCCTCAGCGGAGCCAAACCCCGCGAACATCCGCATCGTCCACAACTTGCCGCGGTACCCGGTCTTGTGGATCCCGCGCGTGTAAGGAAACGCCCCCGGCTCGCCAACATCGTGCTCACCGTTTGGCCCGTAAGCCGGCGCAATCGGCACGCTAGATGTAGTCATAAACCGCTCGTCTGGCTTCTTCGTCATCGTGCAATAAGGATAGCACCCAACCCTTCTTGATTGCCCCGCCTTCCAGTGCTACCTTCTTCCCTGTTCTACTTGGGAGGCGAACCGTGCCCACCGCTATCACCCGTCTTGCCATCCTCGCCGCGCTCACACTGGCCGTCGCGGTCGCATTCCTTCGACTTTCCCCCGCCACCGCCGGCCCCACCGTGTACGAACTCGACACCTACCGTGCCGACAATACGAATGCTTACGTGACAGGCCCCCAGCTAACCGCCGGTCAGCACTACACAGTCACCATCACTGGCACGTACAGTTACTGGTTCGCCAACGATTGGGAATCGCAGGGAGTTTGCACCGGCGAAACTCCGGAAGACATGCCGATGTTCCTCACGCCCGGGGTCACCGATGGAAAGGTCGGCGACGACGCTGCCTGGCATTTCGCCGGACCCAAAGCGCCACTCTCAGATTGCGATGCCACCGTGCAACATGACTTCGCCGTGAGCCTCGACGGCGGTAATCAGATCATCCGCGTCCCCGCGACCGACGCTGGTACTGAACCAAACCCCGGTCACGTCTATCACTACGACGTCGTCGGTCAGGACCAGCCCGTCGTCTTCTTCGTCCTCGACTCAAAGCGCATTGACAACTACGGCGTGCTAAAAATCACCGTCGAGCCCGCCGCCACTCCAACTCCCACACCGGCTCCTCAGACCGAACAATGGGGCGACAACAACTGCGACGGCGACGTCACCACCGCCGACGTTATGCGCGGCTTTACCTACACTCTCCTCCCCGACAAGACCGACCACATCGCTGGCTGCCCCGACATGGATCAGACGCTCACGGTCGTCAGCATCGGCGCCACGAGCGCCGAGCCGCAGGGCGCAGGCCACGTAAACTGGGGCGCCTTGCTCTGCACCCAGGCCACCGATCCCGCCAACGAGCTCACCCTCCTCCGCCACATCGCCGGCCTTCCGGACGTCCCTCACGAAAACCTCTGCCCTGACACCGGCATTACGATCACTTTCACCACGGACAGCTAGACGACGCGTTCATGCGAGATGCGAACTTCAGCGGGTGAGCGCGATTCGCTAATCTAAAATCATGCCTGCTCCCGAAACCGTCCTCATCCCCGCCGGCCCCTTCACAATGGGCGACAACAACGCCCGCCCAGACGAAGCGCCCGCTCACACAGTCATCCTCCATGCCTTCCGCATCGCCATCCTCCCAGTCACCAACGCCGGCTACGCCCCCTTCCTCGCCGCCACCGACCACGAGCCCCCGCGCTTTTGGGACGACCCCGCCTTCAGCGCGCCAAACCAACCCGTCGTCGGCGTAAGCTGGCCCGACGCCGTCGCCTACTGCGAATGGCTCAGCGAAACCACCTGCCGCCCATTCCGCCTACCCACAGAAGCTGAGTGGGAGAAAGCAGCTCGAGGTGGCCGCGCCTCAAAGTACCCCTGGGGCGACGAACCCTTTGACGGCAACGGCGGCCGCTTCGAGCAGAAGGCATCCTGGGAAGTAGGCAAAGCGCCGCCCAACCCCTACGGCATCATCGACATCGGCTACAACATCCACGAATGGTGCGGCGACTGGTACGACCCCAACTACTACGCCACGTCCCCCGCCAGCGACCCGCAAGGCCCGCCCACCGGCGAACGCCGCTCATCCAGGGGTGGCGCCTGGCGTCACGCCATCAAAGTCAGCCGCTGCTCCGCTCGCAGCAGCATCCCACCCGACTACCGCTACAACGACTACGGCTTTCGCCTAGCAGAAGACGCAACGTAGAGGCGTCGTCGGTGAGGCGTCTCAAAGCGCCGGGCCTACCTCCAAACTCCACGCAAAACAGCACGACGTTCGAGCTAGTGCCGAAAAAGCGCCAGATCGAAGATTAAAGCAGGCGGCGGATGGCTTTACGGCCGGGGCGGGGGTCATAGCTGGACTTAAATTGTTCCAGCGAAGTGCGCTCGATCAAGTACTTACCGGCGAAAAGCATAGCCGGGACCTTTTTCTGCTTGATCAGGCGGCGGAGGGACTGCGGGTGAATGTTCAGGATGCGAGCGGCATCAACCAGGTCAAGGTAGTTGTCAAACGGTTCTACAGCCATCATGAAACGGTGCGGTCCCCCTCAATTGCTAAGACGCGTGTGTGATTCTAGCACGAGGTGTCCACATGTCAACAGCTTGTGACTGCAGGCGCAAATCAACCTAACCTTAGCGCCTGGATCGGGCGAAATCAGTCCCCGGTGCGCTCCGACCGACGCCCCTGGATGTACTCGATGCTCGCCCGGTAGTCCTTCTCCGCGATCAGCTCTTTGGCCATCAGGTAGTTCAGCATCGGCTCCAGCCCCAGTATCGAGATCAGGTTGTACCCGCGCTCCTTCAGCCGCTCCTTCGCGCCTTCCTGGCGATCTAGCAGCACGAGCACGTCCTTCACGTCCAGCGCGGCGTTCTTCTTCAAGAATTCGCCGGTCTCCAGGATGCCGCCGCCGCTCGTCACGAGGTCGTCGATCAGCAGCACTGTCTCCTCCGGCGTAAACAACCCTTCTACGAACACCCGGCTGCCGTTGCGCTCCTTCGCCGGGTGCACGTAAATCAAAGGCACCCGCGACCGCAGCGAGTAAGCCGTCGCCAGGTGCAGCCCGCCAAACGGGATACCGCACACCCGCTGATACTCCTGTACGTCTGGATCCCGCTTCGCCTGCAGCGTCTGGATTTCCTCCAGCATCACGCCAGCCGCTCGCGCCAGCGCCGCTGGGTTGCTGATCAGCAGCCGCAGGTTCACGTATATAGGAGAGTGTTCGGTCGTCCGGCCGATCGTAAAGTCGCCAAACTTAACGGCGCCAACGTCCCAAAGCGCCTGGGCCAGCCACAAATTGCCGAGGTTATCGTCTGAAATCATGCTTCTCGCTCACAAAAAAGAGAGGCCCACGCCTACCGCTGGGCCTTCGTTCGACAGTCGCGACGTTAGCAAAGCGCCAACAGGTCGTCAACTGTTCCGCGCCCTCACCCGCGCCAGCCACCGCTCCCCAACCTCCGGGTTCACCGCGTGCTCCGGTATCTCCCCGCGCAGCCCGGCCAGCAAGTTCTCCGCTGCCAGCAACGCCATCCGTGAGCGCGTAGCCACGCTAGCCGAAGCGGTGTGCGGCGTGACGATGACGTTTGACAGTGTAAGCAGCGGATCGTCCAGCAACATCGGCTCGGGATCGGTCACATCCAGCGCCGCCGCCCCGATCACCCCGTCCCGCAGCGCCTCGAACAGCGCCTTCTGATCGACGAGCGGTCCGCGACCCGTGTTCACCAGGACCGCCGCCGGCCTCATCAACCCCAACGTGCGCGCGTTAATCATCTGTCGAGTCTCCGCCGACAACGGAGCGTGCAGCGACACAAAGTCCGACTCCCGCAACAGTCCTTCCAGCGATCGATACTCCGCGCCTAGCTCGCGCTCAGCGTCCTCTTTGCGAGACGGTCCGCTGTACAACACCCGCATCCCGAATCCGCGAGCCCGCTTCGCCACTTCCCGCCCGATCCCGCCCAGCCCAACGATCCCAAGCGTCGCGCCGTACACGTCGACGCCTAGCAGAGTCTCAGGCCCCCACGTCTTCCACCGCCCCTCGCGCACGTACCGATCGCCTTCGATGACTCGCCGCGCCGCCGCCAGGATCAGCGCAAACGCAAAGTCCGCCGTCGTCTCGCTAAGCACTCCCGGCGTGCGCGTTATCAGCACCGCCCGCTCCGTCGCCGCCGCCACGTCCACGTTGTCGTACCCCGTCGCCATATTGCTGACCACTAGCAGGTTGGGCGCAGCCTCCAGCAGCGGCGCATCGATCCGCTCAGTGAGCAGCGTCAGAATCCCGTCGCTCCGGTGCGCGTTGAGCGCAAACTCTTCGCGAGATGGCGGCAGCTCGTCCTGCCACACCTCGACGTCCGCTTCCTCCGCCAGGCGCTCAATCGCCCGGCCCGGCAGACGTCGCGTCACAAAAACATGAGGCAGTGCCATTTCCTTATTGTCGCATCCGCGCGGCGACTAATAAGCTCCTGCCGTGCCCCGGTAGCTTAAACGGACAGAGCACCGTGCAGACTACGCGGTAGATGTGGCTTCGAGTCCCACCCGGGGTGCCTCGAAGACGTCGCTCATATGGAGACCGACGAGAGAGGCTGCGTGGTAGAATGAGCGCAGCGTAGTCGGCAGCTCGTTCCATTGAGCTACGGAGAGACGGAGCGGATCAAACCGCTCCGTTTTTCTTTTGCGGTCACCCTCGCCGCTGGTCCGGCTCGTTGCCGCCGGCATACCGCGGCTTGTACTCCGGGTCGATTCCCCGCAACTGGTCAAGGTGCATCCGATCGTGCCTGTAGTACGAGCGCAGCCACTGCATCACAGTCAGCAACCCGAACGCCTTCTGGCTCGCCGTCCGCTCGAAGTCCTCCGGCTTCATCGAGTCGATGAACGCCATCGTCATCGCCCGCTGCCGCTTCATTTCGCCCACGTGTTCGCCCACGCTGTGCGAGTTCGCCTCCTCCAGCGACACCAGCGGCGGCTCTCCATATACACCAGTCAGATCGGCGCCGTTCTCCTGCAGCGCCTTCGCCACCCATGCGCGATAGTTCGTCTCCATCTCGCAGAGGTGCGACATCTGCTGCTTCGCGCTCCACTCGCCCTCGCCGGAAGTCGGCTTCACCGCCTCCTCCTCGTCGTAGCGTTCAAGCAGCGCGAGCAAACCGTCGCGTTGCTCCGTCATCTTCTGCTTCAGTTCATCGATCTGTGACTGCTCGACCATCGCCTCTCCGCTTCTAATTGGTTTGCCGCTCTATTTGCACCGCTCCGCATCATAGACAATCGTTTTTGCCAAACAAACCCCCTACGCTGGTTGGCGCTACAATGAGAGTAGATACAGAGTAAGGAGCCCCACCCGAATGCCCACAAAAGACCCCCGCGAGCCGTTTTCCCGGCTCAACGTCCAGGAAGCCAAAGACATGCTCGCCAGCGGTGCCGCCGTCGTCGACGTCCGTGAGCCCCACGAATACACCGCTGGCCACATTCCCAGCGCCACCCTCATCCCTGTAAACAGCGTCTACGCACGCCGCGCCGAGCTTCCGCAGGATCAGGACGTCATCTTCGTTTGCGCCGTCGGCCAGCGCAGCGCCCTCGCCGCCGAAATGGCCGCGGCCGCCGGCTTAACCCAGATCTTCAGCCTGGACGGCGGCACCGAAGCCTGGATCCAGGCTGGCGAACCCGTCGACAAGTGATTCGTGGTTTTAGGTCAGTGGCACGTGCGTTAGCTAACACAAGTCCTTAACCACGAGCCACTAACCACCGGAGTCGCTACCCTCTACTGGCTACCTGCCACTCGCTACTCCTTCCTTGCACCTTACGTTCGCGTCATGGTATCGTGCGTGCCGTCTAGCGCCGCCCCACGAGCGCAGACCTAGGACGTACTTATGGACTTCCGATTCTCTGCCCCTGAAGAAGCCTTTCGCCTTGAAATCCGCGAGTGGCTGACCGACAACCTGCCCAAGAACTGGTCGGGTGACCGCTACTCGCGCGGCTCCGGCGACACCGATAACCTGAACGTCTACGCAGACTTCGCGCGCCGGCTCGCCAACAAGGGCTGGGTCGCCCCGCACTGGCCGCAGGAGTACGGCGGCCTCGGACTCTCCATCGTCCAGCAGCTCATCTTCAACGAAGAGATGTCGCTCGCCAACGCCCCCGTCGGCTACTCGATGATCGGCGTCGGCTGGGTTGGCCCCACGATCATCGTCTACGGCACGGACGAGCAGAAGCAGCGCTTCCTCCCTCCCATCACCGGTGGCAACGCGATGTGGTGCCAGGGCTTCTCGGAGCCAAACGCCGGCTCTGACCTCGCCAACCTGGCGACCCGCGCCGTCCGTGACGGAGACGACTACGTTATCAACGGGCAGAAGATCTGGACCTCCGGCGCCCACTACGCCGACTGGATGATCCTCATCGCCCGCACGGACCAGGACGCGCCCAAGCACAAGGGCATCTCCTACTTCCTCGTCGATATGAAGACGCCGGGCATCACCACTCGCCCGCTCATCGATATGATGAACAACCACGGCTTTAACGAAGTCTTCTTCGAGAACGTCCGTGTCCCCCGCTCCAACCTCCTCGGCGAGGAGAACCGCGGCTGGTACATGGCCACCACCACGCTCGACTTCGAGCGCTCCTCTATCGGTGGCGCTGTAGGCGCCCGTAAGATGCTGGACGACCTCGTCGTTTGGACGCGCGAGACGAAGAGCAACGGTCACACCGTCTACGACGAGCCGACCGTCCGCTGGCGCCTTGGCGAAGCCGCCGTTGAGGCTGAGCTCGGCCGTCTGCTCTCCTACCGAGTCGTTACGCTCCAGTCGCGAGGCCAGGTGCCCAACTACGAATCGTCCATCGCCAAGCTGTTCAACACCGACATGCAGCTGCGCATGGCCCGGTCCGGCATGGAGATCATGGGCCTCTATGGCCAGCTCGATCACAAGGACCAGAAATCGCCGTTGCAAGGCCGCTTCGAGCGCCAGTACCTCTGGCAAACCGGACTCGCTGTCGGTGGCGGAACAACTGAAATCCAGAAGAACATCATCGCCATGCGCGGCCTCGGGCTTCCGAGGCAATAGGCAAACGATGGTGCAGCGTACCCGGACGACGCGCGGCAGCACTCGGCCATCGCGCAAGCCAACAGGAGACAAAGTGGGCACCTTCAAACGACGCTTAGAAGTCGCCGCGACAGCCAAGGGGCCGTTTCGCGGAGTCTTCGCGTTGGTGAATACAGGCGCACACTTTACCTGGCTGCCTGGCCGCATCTTGCGCGGCCTCGGCCTCGAACCTACTGACAAACAGGATTTCGAAATGGCGAACGGCCAGATCGAGTCACGGGACATCACCGAGGCGGTTGTTCGCCTGGATGGCCGAATCCGTACGACGATCTGCGTGTTCGGACCCGACAACGCTCAGGCTCTTCTCGGTGCGTACACGCTGGAAGGTTTCGCATTGGCGGTCGACCCGACAAATAAACGGCTCATACATCTGCCGGTAGTTCCGGCGGCGGCAACGCACTAGGGAGGAATGACATGGACCTGGGTCTAGACGAACAGCAGGAGATGCTCAAGACGTTCGCGCGGGACTTCCTGGAGAAGGAATGTCCGGAGAGCGTCGTCCGGGCGATGGAAGAAGACGAGAAGGGCTATTCACCCGAGCTCTGGTCGAAGATGGCCGAGCAGGGTTGGATGGGCCTGACGATCCCCGACGCTTACGGCGGC
>JBDTOK010000132.1:0-8009 GCA_039933275.1 Chloroflexota bacterium
CGCCCGCGTCTCGGAGGTGAACCCCGGCCACTTCGAAGCCGCGGAAAGCCTCTTCCGCGCCGGCTTCCTCGCTTACAACCTCGGCCGCTACGACGACTCGCTCACCTACTGGAACGCGATCATCCAGCTACCCGTTCCCGGTTCCGCCGACAAGTCGCGCGCCAACTACTGGCTTGCCGCTGCCTCGGCTGCGATCGGCGACGCCGACAGCGCAGCCGTCTACCGAAACGCCGCCGCACAGGCCGATCCGTTCGATTACTACGGTATGCGAGCGGAGTCGCAGATGGACGGCGTCGCCAGGTTCCCGAGCATCAGCGCGCTCCCAACCGAAGGTGCCCCCAACTGGACCGCGGTCGAAACGTGGCTCAAGTCTTGGGCCGGACCCGAGCCCGCCAGCGCGACGCCGAAACCCGCCGCCTCCGGCAGCCCGACCGCTACTACCGCGCCATCTCCAGATGATCTCTACGCTCGCGGGCTCGAGCTGCTGAACGCTGGTTTCACCGACCTCGCCGACCAGCAGTTCCGCGCGATCCTCGATGACAACTCCGATAGCCCCTGGGTCGAGTACCGCATGCTCCGCCAGATCAGCGCCCTCGATCGCCCCACCGTCACTGCCCCGGCCGCCGAGCAGTTCGCCAACTCCCACGCCGGCGCGCCGCCGGAGCTCCTGCAGATCGCCTTCCCGTTGGCCTACAGCAATCTTGCGCAGAAGGAAGCGGCCGACAACGGTTTCTCGCCGTTCCTCCTGCTCGCGCTCGTCCGGCAGGAGAGCACCTACGACCCGGGCGCCACCGCCGGCGCCAACGACACCGGCCTCACGCAGGTCATCCCGGACACCGCCAACGAGATCGCGCGGCAGCTCGGCGACACCAACTTCAAGCAGGCGGATCTCCTGCGCCCCAACGTCGCCTTACGCTACGGCGCGCACTACCTCGCCACGTCGCTCACCGCTTTCGACGGCGTCCTGCCGCCCGCGATCGCCGGCTACAACGCCGGCCCCGGCACGGCGGCCGGTTGGTGGGAGACTGCTGGCGCAGACCCAGACCTCTTCCTCGAAACTATCGACTTCCAGGGCACCCAGACCTACGTCAAGCACGTGCTGGAGTACTACGCCCTCTACCTTTACGCCTACGGCCTAACGGACGCCCCAGTCCTGCCGCTCGACGTGGGCAACGACTCTCCCGTCTCGTTGGGCTAGCGCTAACCTACTAGTCGCTGCCGTCCCTTGACCCGCGACCCCTGACCCGCGACCCTTTACCTATGACCGATTCCGCCTCCGTTCGCGTCCCCGCTACCAGCGCCAACATCGGCCCCGGCTTCGATTGCCTTGGTCTCGCGCTGGACCTTTGGGGCACCATCACTCTCGAGCAGCGCGCGCAAGACGCCAGCACCGACGACCCGATGGCCAGCATGGCGATCTCCGCCGCCCGCCGCGTCTTCGACAAGATCGGCCGTAAGTCCGGCGACCTCCGCGCCAGCTACTCCGGCATCATCCCGATCGCGCGCGGCCTCGGCGCCAGCGCCGTCGCCAGAGTCGGTGGCCTCATCGCGGCCAATGAGCTCGCCGGCAAACCGCTAGACCGCGACGAGCTGCTCGTTCTCGGCACAGACCTCGAAGGTCACGCCGACAACGTCGCGCCCGCCATCTTCGGCGGCCTGCAAGTCTCCGTCGTGGAGGGCGACCGCGTCCTCCACACGGCTGCCCCGCTGCCGATGGGCCTACAAGCCGTCCTCTTTGTCCCCGAGTTCCGCATCGCCACCAAGGACGCCCGCCGCGTGCTCCCCGAATCCCTCTCTCGCGCCGACGTCGTGCACAACACCGCGCGCGCCGCACTCCTCGTCGCCGCCATGGCCCGCGGCCGCTTCGACCTGCTCAACGCCGCCACGCAAGACAAGCTGCACCAGCCTGCGCGCTCGACTCTGTTCCCCGCTATGACCGCCATCTTCGAAGCCGCCCGCGAAGCCGGTGCCCACGCCGTCTATCTCTCCGGCAGCGGCTCCACCCTCTGCGCCTTCGCCACCGCCAACACCCAGGGCATCGCCGACGCCATGCTAGAAGCGGCCCGCGCCCGCGAGGTCCCCGGCCAAACCATCACTACCAAGCCGACGGAAACGGGCGCAGAGGTAATGCCATGACGCTCGTAGTCCAGAAGTACGGCGGCACCTCCGTGGGCTCCGCCGAGCGCATCAAGGCCGTCGCCCAGCGCCTCATCGCCCGCAAGACGAACGGTGACCAGCTCGTCGTCGTCGTCTCCGCCATGGGCGACACCACCGATGACCTCGTCGAGCTCGCCGCCCAGATGACTGACCGCCCGGAAGCGCGCGAGATGGACCTCCTGCTCTCCACGGGCGAGATCGTTTCCTCCACTCTGCTCTCGATGGCGCTCAAGCACGAAGGCCACCCTGCCGTCGCGCTCTCCGGAGCGCAGGCTGGCATCGGCACCGACACTCGCTATGGCCGCGCGCGCATCCTCAAGGTCGATCCAGCGCGCGTGCATCGTGAGCTCGACGCCGGCAACATCGTCATCGTCGCCGGCTTCCAGGGCATCACCGAAGAGATGGAGTTGACCACGCTCGGCCGCGGCGGCTCCGACACAACCGCCGTCGCCCTCGCCGCCGCGCTCAAAGCCCGCTGCGAAATCTACACGGACGTCGAGGGCATTTACACCGCCGACCCGCGCATCTGCCCCGACGCCCAGAAGCTCGCCGAGATCAGCTACGAAGAGATGCTGGAGCTCGCGACCTGGGGCGCGCGCGTCATGCACAACCGCGCCGTCGAGCTGGCCTCACTGTACAACGTCCCGATCTACGTCGCGTCCAGCTTCGTCGAAGCGCCCGGCACCCTGATTCACGGAGGACCAATGATGGAACAGAGCAACAAGGTCATGGGCATCGCCAGCGACACTGACGTCGCCCGCATCACCATCCGCGGCGTCCCCGACCAGCCCGGCATCGCCGCCACGATCTTCGAGCCGCTGGGCGAAAACGCCATCTCCGTCGACACGATCGTCCAGAACGCCTCCGTCGAGCGTCTCACCGACATGACGTTCACCGTCTCCCGCAGCGACCTTGCTAAGGCAATGGACCTCGTGCGCCCGCTCGCCGAAAAGATCGGCGCGCCCGAAGCCATGGCCGACACGCACCTCGCCAAAGTGAGCATCGTCGGCGCCGGCATGACCAGCGCCACAGGCTACGCAGGCCGCATGTTCAAGACGCTGTTCGACGCCGGCATCAACATCGAGTTGATCACCACGTCCGAAATCCGCATCACCTGCCTCATCGACGAAAAGGACATCCCAACAGCCGTTCGCGCACTACACAAAGCCTTCCAGGTAGAACAAGCCGCGTAGGCACAACGTTCCATCTTGCAGACCGAAGGAGTGGCCTTCGCGGCGGAGCTGTCTTAATCTCGCGCTGTTAACCTCTATGTGGAGGTGAACCCATGAACAGCAACTCTCGAGACAGCAGGACTTGGCTGGCGCCGCTCCTCGCTGTGCTTGCCGCCCTGGCCATCGTCATTGTCAGCTACGCACTGATTGGCGGCGTGCTTCCGCTCATCATCGGCCTAATCGTCGTCGTCGCCATCGGCGTACTCGGGTTTTCCCGGCGCCAATAACTCAGCACCCGCCGTGCGTCCGCATAAGACGAAACGTACGGCTCCGTGTTGATCGAGCTGATCTGCACCGGCTGCCCCGTCTGCGGCGAATGGATCATCTGCCCATCGCCGGCGCGCGCAGGCCCGCGGGCAGGTCCTTGTGGCTCCGTTCGGCCGGGCCATCTGCCCGGCGGGAACGCCTTCGATCGCACGACGCTCGATTGCGGAATAACTCTGCCGCCGACAAACCTCACCCTCACGTCAAGGTTGCGATATACTGACCTTGCGCGTATCGCAAGAACGCGACGCCACCTCGAAGGAGCTCACCGATGCCGGACACAGAGCACAGCGACAAGATCCAGCCGATCACCCGCCACCCTCGCGCGCGCATCAAGCAACCGCTCCAGGAAGAGGGCTTCTCCACCGTTGAGCAGGCCATCGAAGACTTCAAGCTCGGCCGCTTCGTCATCATCATCGACGACGACGACCGTGAGAACGAAGGCGATCTCGTCATTGCCGCCGAGCACGTCACGCCGGAGACGATCAGCTTCATGCTCCGCTACACCAGCGGCATTATCTGCGTTCCCCTCACCGGCGATCGCCTCGACGAGCTCCACCTTCCGCTGATGGTGGACAACAATACCGCCCAGTACGGCACCGCATTCACCGTCTCCGTCGACGCTCGGGAGCACGTCACCACCGGTGTTTCCGCCGCTGACCGCGCCCGCACGATCCAGGTTCTCGCCGATCCCACGTCGAAGGCAAACGATCTCGTCATGCCCGGCCACATCTACCCGCTGCGTGCCCGCGACGGCGGCGTCCTCGTCCGCGCCGGTCACACCGAAGCCACTCTTGACCTCTGCCTTCTCGGCGGACTACAGCCGGTCGGCGTCCTCTGTGAGCTCATGAACGTAGACGGCACGATGACGCGCGGCCCGCAACTCAAGAAGTTCGCCACCAAGCACGGCATCAAGATGATCAGCATCAACCAGTTGATCGCCCATCGCGTCCAGCGCGAGCGTCTCGTCGACCGAGTCGTAGTGACCGAGCTTCCGACGAGGTACGGCGAGTTCAAGCTCTACGGCTACAAGTCGGCGATCGACGTCGACGAGCACGCCGCCCTCGTCATGGGCGATATCAGCACGCCCGAGCCAGTCCTCGTCCGCGTGCACTCCCAGTGCGTCACCGGCGACGTCTTCGGCTCACAGCGCTGCGATTGCGGTGAACAGCTCGACATGGCGCTCAAGCAAATCGCCGAAGCCGGCCGCGGCGTCCTCGTCTACATGCGGCAAGAGGGGCGAGGCATCGGCTTCCACAACAAGATGCGGGCCTACAAGCTCCAGGACCAGGGCCTGGATACCGTCGAGGCGAACGAGCTTCTCGGCTTCGCTGCTGACCGCCGGGACTACGGCATCGGTATGCAAATTCTGCTCGACCTCGGCCTTAGCAAAATCTCGCTGCTCACCAACAACCCGGCCAAGCGCGCCGGCCTCGAGGGCTACGGTCTCGAAGTCGTAGAACGAGCCGCAATCATGGCCACACCCAACCAGCACAACCGCCGCTACCTTGAAACCAAGCGAGACAAACTAGGCCACATGATCGACATGGGCTAACGCCCGCCGCAGCCCCTGTAGGGGCGCAGCGTCAGCTGTACTCGAACAAACGTCTCAACCCAATCCGTACGCTGTTGTTCAGTCGAGTCACCACTTCCACCAAAACGCTGCGCCCAAACAAACCGTCACCCCCAGAACAAACACCCGCTAACGTCACGCCACCGCTACGCTATAATGAGAAATACCCCGTACGGGTATACACACGAATGAAGACCGCCATCTACCTCGACCACGCCGCGACAACCCGCCTCAACCCCAGCGCCCTCGAGGCCATGACCCCGTACCTTGACGCGCAGTTCGGCAACCCTAGCGGCCAGTACACACTCGGCCGCTCCGCCGCGCGCGCCCTCGAAGACGCCCGCACACGCGTCGCTGCAATCCTCGGCGCGAAGCCCGCGGAAGTTGTCTTCACAGGCGGCGGTACCGAATCCATCAACGACGCCGTCAAGGGCGTTGCCCTCGCCCAGCAGCGGGCCGGTCTGGGAGAGCACATCGTCACCACAACAGTCGAGCACCACGCCGTCCTCCACTCCGCCGAATGGCTCGAGAAGTTTGGCTTCGAGGTCACCTACGTCCCCGTCGACAGCTACGGCGTCGCTAGTCCCGACGATGTCGCCCGCGCCGTCAACGAGCGCACGGTTCTCGTTAGCGTCATGCTCGCCAACAACGAGATCGGCACGATCCAGCCGCTCACCGAAATCGCCGCCGCCGTTCGTGAGCGCGCCAAGTCGCTAAAGCGTCGCGTCCCGCTCCACACCGACGCGATCCAGGGCGCCAACTCTCTCTCGCTGCGAGTCGATGAACTCGGCGTCGACCTGCTGTCGCTCTCAGCGCACAAGTTCTGCGGCCCGAAGGGCGCCGGCGTCCTCTACATGCGCCGCGGCACGCCCTTCCTTTCGCTCATTAGCGGCGGTGGGCAGGAGCGTCAGCACCGCGCCGGCACCGAAAACGTCGCCTCGATCGTCGGCACAGCCGTCGCGCTGGAAGAAGCGCAGGTGAGTCGCGACGACTACTCACGCACCTGTCGCCCTCTCACCGCGCGCGTGGTCGAGGGCATCCTCGGATCGATCCCCAACGCCACCCTCACAGGCCACCCGGAATCGCGCCTGCCCAACAACGCGCACTTCAGCTTCGAAGGCGCGGAGTCGGACACACTCCTCGCCGCGCTAGACAAAGCTGGCATCGCCGCCAGCGCCGGCAGCGCCTGCAATAGCGCAACGTGGGAGCCCTCGCACGTCCTCAACGCAATCGGGATGCCACTGCGCCGGGCCTTCGGCGCGCTACGTCTAACAGTAGGTCCAGAAAACACAACGGACGAAATCGATCAATTGCTAGCTGTGCTGCCAGACATAGTCGCCGCCAGCCGCGCCGAACCAAAGCGCGTCGGAAAATAAGCGGCTGCTACGGCCGCGCGCAAACAACGCCAAACGACCCCATCTCCACAAACGTCTCGCCCAACGCCGCCAGCTCCGCCCTCAACTCCGACTCAAACTCATCCACGCGCTCACCAAACAACCCGCGGTTCGCGAACGACGTCGACCACAAATACCCAACGATCGAGTCCGCCGTCCACTCGATCCGCTGGTCGTAACCGCGCTCCAGCTCCACCTTCCACCCGTGCCGAGGCAGGATCACCTCAAACCGATCGAACGTCGCCTTTGCGACTGACGTCTTTCCCGTCCGCCGCTCTGCGCCCAAGTAGCGCTTGATCACGCGCGTCACCGCTCTTTGCCAGTCGAGATCTCCCTCCCACCACGCATGCAACCCGCCCAGCAGCGCGACGCCTCCGCCCGGCGCCAGCACCTCCCTCATTCGAGCGAGCGCGACCTCGTACTGCATCCAGTGAAACGACGACCCGCACGTCACCAACCGGAACGACCCTAGCGCCGGCGACACATCCTCTGCGTGCATCACCATCGCCTCGATCCGACCGTCGCCAGCCGCCGCCTCACGAAGTGCTTCGACCATCGATGCATCCGGATCTGCCGCCACCACTCGCGAGAAGTACGGCGCGAGGGGCAACGTCACCGTCCCCGGCCCGCAGCCCAGGTCGAGCAGCGCACCCGTTCCATCTAACGCAAAGTGCGCGACGATATCGTCGATCAGTTCATCTGGATACGGCGGGCGGTACTGCGCGTACCACGCTGCGGTTCCCGCAAACAAAGTCTCGTCGTAAGGCATCGCGCCGAACTAAGTCTCGACTAGGCGCGAGGGCTGTAGGCCCAGACGGTCATCGCCAGCCATGCCGCGAAGAGGCCGCCCATCGCCACGTACGGCGTGATCCCGCCGCGGTCCATCGCCACCGGCATAAAGAGGATCGCGCCGAGAAACAACAGTACGAGCGCGCCGCGCTTTAGCCAGGGCGACTCAAGGTTCATGCTCCGAGTGTATAGCACTCACGTTAACGGTGCGTTTGGGGACGCTTTAACGAGACAAAAGTCCAGCGTCGATGATGAACGGCGACCCCGTCACGTACCTCGCCCGGTCTGACGCCAGGTACCGCACCGCCTCCGCCACGTCCTCCGCCTCGATCCACGGCACGTCGAGCAAATTCCCCGCCGATCGCTCCGCAATCTCCCGCGGCGTCGCACCCTCAAGCTCCGCAAGCCCGTCGTTCATCGGAGTGTTTACGCCCGTCGGGTGAATCGACACGACGCGGATGTTGTACGGCGCGAGCTCAATCGCCCACGATCGCGTCAGCCCCGTCAGCCCCCACTTCGACGCAGCGTAATGGCTGAGCCGCCCCATCCCGCGCAGCCCGCCCACCGACGAGTTGTTGATGATGACGCCTGACTTCTGCG
>JBDTOK010000133.1:0-7874 GCA_039933275.1 Chloroflexota bacterium
GGATCGACGCAGTATTGCCAGACGATGGCCGGCGGGAACGGCAACTCCAGGCTCAGATCAAGATCGGCGTCATCCGGGCCGATGTATTCGCGGCGGGCGTCGCGCATCTCATCAGCGACAGGCTGGAGGTCGTGCACACCACCTCTCGTTTCACCGAACGAGTCGTACGTTTCGCTGTGCTCCGGCAGGTTGAAGGACGGGGGCAGGCGTTTCAGGCAGGAGTCAGTAAAGAAGGCGTACGCTTGCGGGCCGCCGTCGCTGATCGTGTTCTTCAGCAGGCGGTGGACCAGGATGACGTCGGGGCCGGCCAGGTCTTCCCGTCGATCGTCACGCTCCACCATGAACGTGCCGAAATGCGTGACGAACTTCAGGCCCAGAGTCGGGATCGCTTTGCAGGCGTCGCAGCGGCAGGTCGTCGCTCGAGTCATGTCTAGCAGCCGGTTGGAGAAATCGAAGTAACAGACCTCGATCAGTTCGACGAACCGCTCCCCATTCGCAAACGCACCGGCATCCGCGTAGCAGAACACCGCGTCGCCTTCCACCTTCACGAACCGCATCGGCGGCGCCAGCCGCTCTCGAATAAGCTTCGTCAGCTCACGAATGATGGAGTGCGCGTGCTCGAGCTCGGTGCCGGTGAGGAATGCTGTGTAGCCGGAGATATCGGCGAGGAGAAGATAGCCCTGCTGGGCTTGCTGGTCGTCTTGTTCTGTCATTCGTTCCGCCAGCTTACCTCGTACACGCGCACCGGCTCCTCGAACCCCTTCGCGACGAAGTCACCTCGGTCTGCGAAGAGGAAGCCCTTGCCGGAGCACAACCCGCGCACCGTATCCGCCACCAATATCTCGCCGCCACCCGCCTTCGCGGCGATACGTGAGGCGAGGATCACAGTCGCGCCGAAGAGGTCACCGTCCTCTTCGATGGGCTCGCCAGCGTTCAGGCCGACGCGGACGGTGAGCGGCTCGCCCTCGCGCTCAGCGAAGGCCCGCTGCAGCGCCACTGCACACTCGACGGCCTTGGTGACCGACCCGAAGGAGGCCATGAAGCCGTCGCCCATCGTCTTTACCTCGGTTCCGCCGTTTGCCTTCAGGACTTCGCGGGTGATGCGCTCGTGCTCGCGGAGGACGTCGCGCCCCTTTGCGTCGCCGAGCCGCGACATCATTTCGGTGTGGCCGACGAGGTCGGTGAAGAGGACGGCGCGGAAGGCGGATGAGGGCGCCGCGGCCGCACCTTCTGGTTGGCCGCCGGCGTCCGCGGCTGGGTTCTGATTGAGGCCAAGGAACTCGCGTATTGCGAGGCCCGTTCTTACTCCAGAGTCGAGGTAACCCCCCTCGAGAGACATCATCTCGCAATCGGGGATCGCTGAAACGAGATCCCGCGTCGATTCCATCGACAGCCAGCTCACGGCAGTGTGGCGTATGACGAGCGTCGGCACGCGAAGGGCCTGGGCCATGGCGGGTACGTCCATCGTCTGCGACATCAAGCAACGGAACGTTTCCTGGTCAATGGAGGCCCTCATGTAGGCGGCGTACTGGTGAGACTCTCTATATCCGAATCCAAAGGCCAACGCGGATACTGTCTCCGTCATCAACTCCCAGTCGCCGGCGAGTTGCATCCAAGTCTGGCCGCGGGGCGTCTGCCATACGCCACCCCATGCGGGATTCATCAGCAGAAGGCGCGACACTCGCTCGGGATGCCGCGCTGCGTAGGGCACAGCGGAAGCCGCTCCCCATTCGACGCTGAACAGCGCAAATTTTTCGAGCTGCAGATGGTCTACGACGGCTTCGAGATCTTGAACGTACGTGTCCTCCGAAATTTCGACATCGCGATCGGAAAGTCCGCTGCCACGGGGGTCGAAGCGAATCAGCGTTGCGCCGCCCGCCACGATATTCTCAAACCCAGCGCGGAGGGGAGGCTGTTCCCAAGCGAGCTGAAGGTGGCTCTGGAACGGGTTCATGATCCAGACCACGGGCGGTCCACTGCCCGCTGTCGCGTAGGCGAGGTTGACGCCGTCGCTGGTCTTCAGGTACTGGCCGCGCGGTGCATTTGTCATCGGTGCCAGCTTACCTCTGAAATGCGCACGGCCTCCTCGAACCCCTTAGCAACGAACTCACCCCGGTCGTTGAACAAGAAACCCTTGCCACTACACAACCCACGGACCGTGTCGGCGACCAGGATTTCGCCAGCGCCTGCCTTCGCCGCGATGCGTGAGGCGAGGATGACGGTTGCGCCGAACAGGTCGCCGTCTTCTTCGATCGGTTCGCCCGCGTTGAGGCCGACGCGCACGTTCAGCGGCTCGCCCTCGCGGTCAGCGAAGGCGCGTTGCAGCGCGATGGCGCACTCGACGGCTTTGGTGACGCTGCCAAACGACGCCAAGAAGCCGTCGCCCATCGTCTTCACCTCGGTGCCGCCGTTGGCTTTGAGGACCTCGCGGGTAATGCGCTCGTGTTCGCGCAGGACGTCGCGGCCCTTCGCATCGCCGAGACGTTGCATCATCTCTGTGTGGCCAACGAGGTCGGTGAAGAGGACGGTGCGGAGGGTGGAAGGCATGGTGGCTTCGCGACCGCTATCGCTATCCGGTCGGCCGGTAACGCCGTCAATGAACTCGGCGATCGCCGTGAGTGTCGGTTCGACGAGTTCGCCGGTGGGGATCAGGCGCGGTCCTTCGAGCAGCACAAGCTGGGCGTTTAGGAGCATCGAAGTGAGTCGCATCGCCTCGTCGACTTTCACTTGGTCGAGTTCTCTTGGATGCAGGATCAGAGCAGGCGTCTGTACAGCGGGCAACAACGATTGGATGTCCGATTCGAAGCACGCCTTTATGAATGATAGATAATCCTTCTGCGTGCTGCTTTGCCTGAGCATATCGACGTACGCGCGAATCTCGCGGGGATCGAGCCAGTGCAGGGATGAAGGGATAGTCTGCAGAAAGAACTCCCAGTTCTGTTCAGCGAGACCAACGATGTGGCTCAGCTCCAGCGCTGTTGCACCGTTCACGAAGCTCGCCCAGAGGATGAGGCCGGCAATGCGATCAGGATTCGCCACCGCGTAACGAATCGCGCCGTGCCCGTAACCGATGGGAGCGTAGACGAAGAAATCGCGCAAAGAGAGGTGTTCTACGACTGCCTCAAGGTCGAGCGCCAGGGTTTCGGCCGAAGTAGGGAGGTCACGCTGAGACAGGCCATTTCCGCGCGCGTCGTAAATCACGAGTTGGTAGCGCTCAGCCAGGCCCTCGAACCACGGGCGCCACACAGGGCTCTCCAGCAACAGCACCTGGTGGCTTATCGGGAAGGAGAACACAAACGGAACGCCGTTTCCGACGACGGTATAGGCGATGCTGACTCCGTCGCTAGTCTTCGTGTAGCGTGTCTGCGGCTTCACGACGCGAATTGTACAACCGGAGTTACGAATCAGCCGCTTGCCCTTCTGATTGCTGGTCAGATGCTCCGAATCCGTATCTTGAATTTGTCTCAGGCAACGGGGTTTGCAACGAGCGAAACACGGTCGTTCAACAGGCCAGGATGGAGCGCCGGGTCACGCCCAAAACGGCGCCTGAAATCAAATGCTGCAAGCGTTAGCATTTGCTAACATTTTGCTAACCAAACTGGTTAGCAAAGGCGGCATTGGAAGTTGCCAACCGGGACGAACTGGCCGATTTTAGATACGAAACGAGCATTAAACGGGATCGACCGGGACCGCGAGGGCCGAATTTCAAGTCCGTAGACGTTGGGTTGTGGGCGCCACGAAAGGCGCGCTATCGTTGACACGTCAAAATCTTCGGAGTATATTCCGCGCCAGCAGACTCAGCGGAAACGGGGAGGCGGATGACGCGATACCTGAGAGCCTTGGTCGGCGTTCTTACGACCCCGCAGTTGCTCACGCTGACTTTTCTCATTCTCGTCATCTCCGCGCTTGCTGTAACAACGCCTGGAACGACGGACGCACTTCGCGCCAACGGCCCCAACGGCTTCCCGCCGCCGACCTGCGCCTTCGACAGCTACAACGTCTACGTTAACAAGGCGCCCGCTGTCACATCTGCTGACAAGTACTTCACACTGACCAACGTCCAGCTGGACGGCGTGGCGCAGGTCGTCCAGCCGGTGCCAGATGCTTCACTCATGACCTGCCTCCCGCAGGTACAGGACGTACCTCAAACAGCGTGGGCGATCACGAGCAAACCTGCTGGCAGCAACGCCACGATCACTCAGGACACTAAGTTCCGTGTTCACGTCAAGCTTGACGTCGTCGGTGACTACGTCGTGACGTTCACCTCATGTCCGACGGGTTGCACGATGACGTTCCCACCCAACCCCACAACTCAGGTCCAGAGCGCTGAAGCTACAGTGAACCTCACGGCCGTCGATTCGCTGCCTATACCGCCACAGGAGCAGCCGATCGTCGCTGATCTCGGGCTGTGCAAACCCGCACTACCCGGCTTCGACGTCAACAACGTCACGCACGACTATGACCCCTGCACGACCACAACCTACACGGACGACCACGCCGATCACTCCTGTAACGGCGGTGGCGGCATCCTCAACCCAGAGTGGGTCACCGTAAACGACTGGAGCGGCGTCCAAGACTACTACACGGCTGAGGGCGAGGTTCGCGAGAGCCATATCGCCAAGGAAGACGATAACTTTGGGCATTCTTCTCAGGATGTCGACATGTCGGTACTGCTCGATAACCCATACAAGTTCTTGATCTCGCAGCCCACCCAGAACTCGGAGAACGCCGGTCGCCTGCCGATGGAGTGGGAGAGCGGTTCCTGGCCGGAACAGTACCGTCCACTCCCCGGCGACCGCGTGTCTGTTTTCGGATACTGGATTCACGACTGCGGCCACGACTACCACACCGAGATCCATCCACCTGTGGGTACAGTCGTCGACAAACAGACGGCCATCCTGTTGCCGCCCTCTGCGGGCATGGGCACGAACGTCTACATCCCCGGCATCCAGAGCGACGTCTGGTTCAACTCGATGGGCGGTCTGATGACGGAGGACTGCGGCAACGTCACGCTCCACCAGCCGCGCACCGACGACGACAGCGGTTGCATACCGGTCGCCGACTCCGCTCACCAGGGCCATCCCAGCCCGATGAAACGCTCCTACGAGTACAACATCATGCTCCCCCCGAGCCCGGAGACACTGCTGAAGCAGGCTGGCAAGCAGAACCCGCCGCACATCGAGCTGTATGTGGCGCCCGCCTTTGCTCCGAACCTCCCGCAGCCCCAGATCCAATTCAAACAAGACGCCCACGGCGTGGGTTATCTGCACGTAAAGATCGATCTCAGCAACTTCAACGGCAGGACCTACTCCGGCACGATAGATGCCGGCTGGAAGTACCCCGCCGTGGACAACTGGGGATTGAAGCAGTACTCCTTCGGCCTTACGAAGCTCGACGTCCGCGATGACAGCGACTGGACGAACGAGACGCTCGGCTGGGGCGGCGACTTTCACATGTGGGCGATGCTCAACAACCAGACACAGTGGACCAAGATCCTTGCCGGCGACGACAACGAGTACGACGACCACACGGACAACTTCGGCGGCCGCGCCTGGACGACGAGAGGGAGCACCGGTGCCGATCGCAACCTTGGGTCTGACTTACTGATGTATCCGGACAAGATGATCCATTTCTTCTTAACGGGATACGAAGACGACGGCCTCGAATCCAGCGACGGTGCCGGCACCGTGTCGGCGCTCATCCCGCTGCCGGACAGCCTGCGGACGTATAGCCAGAAGAATTACTGCACGGACAACGATCCGGAGTTCCAAGTTGGTTTCGACTGGAGTCCGAATATTGCCGTAGTGCAGTCCGGCTGCACGGACTACACGGCTTACTTCCAGGTCGAGCCCGTTGGTGCACTCACGCCCCAACTTTCAGCGGCCGGCCAGGCGCTCGTCGATGCCTCCATGGTTCACGCCAGCGACGTTAATACGTGCCAGGGAAAGCTTCTTGCTATCCGCTGCCTCATCGATCTGCCTGAACTGGAGGCCATCGACTGGCATCCAAACGGTCACCACCCGATCGGCCCCGAGGAGATCGGCGAGTTCGATGTCTTCGCTCCGCAAGAGCGCGAGAGCAAGGCCTGGGACGATATCGACCCGGCACACCTCAAGCAAGTGCTCCTCGCAGCCGACGAGTCAAAACTGGACGAGTGGCTGACGCAGCTCAAGGGTCAGCTGGACCGCCTGCACCCTGACCATCCCGCGATGGAGTTCGCGATCCTGGAGGGGGCGCTACCGCCCGGCAAGTTCGACCAGTACTTCGGCGACGTCAACTTCAACTGGCCGCTCTGGGGCGACATCAACTGCGATAGCAAAGTCGACATGCAGGATGCCCTCAACCTCCTTAAGGCGAAGTACGTCGGAGGCAAGGCGGAGTGCCTGAACCTCGGAAACGTGGACTGCAACCCGGACTGGGATGTATTGGACGTGCTGGCGCTGATGAGGTTTGCCGCCGGCCTTTCCGACGCCAACAACAACTGCTACAAGCTCGGCGACAAGCTGCACCTGCACATCAACGCTCCGTCCCCAACGCCAAGACCGTCGGCTTTGCCCACGCCAACTCTGACGCCAACGCCAACGGTCATGCCGACGCTTACCGTGACGCCTACGGCTACGCCAACTCCGACCGCTACGCCAACTCCGACCGCTACGCCAACGGCGACTCCAACTGCAAGCCCGTCACCAACGCCGGATGTGACCGGGCCATCGATCACGAATACGACCATTAGTCCAGACGGAAACGCCCCAAACTACATCTACGACTTCTTGGATGTGCCCGATGGATGCACTCCAAACCAAACGACCGTGAAGGCCGACGTAAGTGATCCCTCAGGCCTCAACTATGTCCAGCTAAACTACTACTTCACAGGCGTCGGCGCGCCGCCTGGCGTCAACACCGTCACCCCAACGCTGGTCAGCGGCCACTACCAATACACCGTGACGGTCCCCAACTATTTGTCTGGTGGCAACAGTGGCCAGATTCGCTGGTGGTGGCAGGCACAGGACACCAATGGCAACATCAAAGTCAGTCCCCCCGCCGGAACTTACGGGGCGACCATTGTCGACTGCAACCCGATCGTTTAGCTCCATCGCCGCTTTCTAGCCGGTCGTCTGATACGCTCGCTTTGATGTGCGGACGATTCACCATGACTTACCGCGAAGCCGAGCTGGTCGCGGCCGAGCTCGGCGTTCCAATTGAGTCGCTCACAGACTACCGGCCGAAATACAACATCGCGCCGACGGATGATCCTCACTGGATAGTGCGGGCGCGTTTTGAGGATCGCGAAATCCTTCCGGCCAAATGGGGACTGATCAACTTCTGGGCGAAGGATCGGAAGCAGGCGTTCAAGGGTATCAACGCTAGAGCGGAGACAGTCCGCAAGCTGCCTTCCTTTCGCGCGGCATTCAATGAGCGGCGTTGTGTCGTCCCTGCTGACGGCTTCTTCGAGTGGACAAGCCCGAAGGAGAATAGACAACCGATCTGGTTTCACCGTAGCGACGGCGGGCTGATCTTGTTCGCCGGGCTATACGACTCGTGGCGCCCATCACCTACTGAGAAGGAGCGGACGTTCACGATAATCACGACGACGCCAAACTCCCTTCTGGAGCCGGTTCACAATAGGATGCCCGTGATCCTGGAAGAGCAGGCGATCGACGACTGGCTTTACGCTCGTCAGTCCCCAGATTCGTTGATGGAGCTGCTCCAGCCGGCACGCGAGGGCCTGTTGGTCGCCACGCCGGTGTCATCGCGGGTCAACTCCGTGAAGAACGACGACCCCGAGTGCTTGGTCGTCGGCGGTTAGAGGCGACACTACGGAACGCTCCTATGTGTCAAGCGACCCCGGCGAGAACCGGAGTGACGGGTGATTG
>JBDTOK010000134.1:0-7789 GCA_039933275.1 Chloroflexota bacterium
CAGCACTTTCTCGAGGAGCTTGCGTCGTTCTTCCAGCGGCTTCTCGCGGAGGTCTTCGTCGCCGAGAGCGAGAATGTCCCAGGCGACGAACGACGATGGTGACTGCTCGGCGAGGAGCTTGACGCGCGAGGCGGCGGGGTGGATGCGGAGGAGCAGAGCTTCGAAGTCGAGCCCGTTGGGGCCGACGATGACAATCTCGCCGTCGAGGACGCAGCGTTCGGGGAGGGTTTGGGTGAGTGGGGCGACAAGCTCCGGGAAGTAGCGGTTCATCGGCTTGCTGTCGCGGCTCTGGAGGGTGATGTCGTCGCCGTCACGGAAGACGATGGTGCGGAAGCCGTCCCACTTGGGCTCGAACTGCCAGCCGTCTGTCCTGGGCAGTGCGTCCGCGGCCTTCGAGAGCATCGGCTGAATGGGCGGCGCGAAAGGCAACGTCATGAGGCAATCGTAGAACGTCGGGGCGGGTTAGGGTAGCGCGCGGCTACGTGGAGGTTGGCTCGTCAGCCAGGAGGGTGTAGCCGGAGCGGTCGATCGTGCGGATAACGGTGGGCTGCGACGGGTTCGTCTCCAGCTTCTGGCGGAGTCGGGAGATCCAGACTCGCAGGTAAGGCAGGTCGCCGGAGAACTGCGGGCCCCAGACGCGCGTAAGGATCTGCGCGTTCAGCAACGTCCGGCCGGGGTTGGAGGCGAGCTCCTGGATCACCAGCCACTCCGTGCGGGTGAGGCGAATCACCTCGCCGGCTTTCTTGACGAGGCGGCGGTTGAGATCGATCTCGACGTTACCGGAGCGGACGATGCGGCCCGGGCTATCGACGGGTCGGCTGCGGCGAAGGACGGCACGCAGGCGGGCTCGCAACTCTTCGTAGTTGAAAGGCTTCGTGATGTAGTCGTCCGCGCCAAGGGAAAGGCCCATGAGTTTATCGCTGGGGCTCGTGCGCGCGGAGACGAGCAGCACGCCCATCGCGGAATGCTGACGGATGTTGGAGAGGACATCGAAGCCGCTCATGTCGGGCAGCACAATGTCGAGGAGCATGGCGTCGGGCTTGTGCTCGCTGGTGATCTCCAACGCTTCCTTGCCGTTCTGAGCGAAGAAGAGCTCGAGGTCGTCGTCCTCCAGCGTCATCTCAATGATCTTGAGGATGCTGGGGTCGTCGTCGACAGCGAGTACGCGGGAGCCGTTCATTGGTGAAAGCTTGCTACCCCGAAAACATCGAGTCAATGCGCGTGGCGGCGGGCCAAGACTTTGAGATAGATTCGCCGCCAGGGTAAGTCACTCAGTGGTAGTGGCGACGCGCCACTGGCGGTAGAGCGCAGCGTAAGCGCCACCAGCGGCGACCAGCCGCGCATGTGGGCCGTCCTCGACGATGCGGCCGTGGTCCATGACGAGCACGCGGTCGGCGGTTTCGGAGGTGCTCAGGCGGTGGGCGATGACGATGCTGGTGCGGCCGACGAGCAGACGGCGGATGGCGGCTTCGATTAGCGACTCGGTCTCGGGGTCGAGGCTAGACGTGGCTTCATCAAGGATGAGGATGGCCGGGTCGGCGACGAAGGCTCGAGCGATCGAGATGAGCTGCTTCTCGCCGCCGGAGAGGCGGGAGCCGCGAAAGCTGACGACGCTATCGTAGCCGTCGGGCAGCGAATCGATGAAGGTGTCGACGCCGAGCTCCCGACAAGCGGCGCGCATTTCGTCTTCGGTGGCACCCGGGCGGCCGAAGAGGATGTTGTCGCGGATGGTCCCGCTGAAGAGAAAGCCTTCTTGCGGTACCATGATCATCGCGCCACGAAGGTCGGCGGTGCGGACGTTGCGCAGGTCGACGCCGTCAACGAGAACGCGGCCGCGGCGCGGGTCGTAGAAGCGCATGATGAGCTTGGCCATCGTCGACTTTCCGGCGCCAGTTGCACCGACGATGGCGACGCGCTGGCCGGGCTCGATGCGAACGTTGATGTCCTCAAGCACGGGAGTCTCACCATAAGAGAACATCACATCCTCGAACGTGAGCTCGCCGCGGATCGGGCGTGGCAGTGCCTGGGCGTCAGCTGACTCGACCAGCTCCGGCTTCTCGTCGAGCAGGCCAAAGACTTTGTTCAGCGCGGCGGTGGCGGCCTGCACAGTGTCGTATGTCTGCGAGAGGCGCTGGATCGGCTGGAAGATGAAGTCGAGGTAGAAGATAAAGGCGGCGATCGTGCCGAGGCTGAGGTCGTTGCTGATGACGCTGCGGCCGCCGAAGTAGAGGATGAGCGCGATGCCAATCCCGCCGAGCCACTCGACGAACGGGATGTAGAGGGCGGAGATGCGCACGGTGTCGACGTTGGCGTCGTAGTTCATTTCGTTGATCTGGTTGAAGCGCTCGCCGTTGTAGTCCTCGCGCGCGAACGCCTGGACGACGCGAATGCCGGAGAACGACTCCTGCATGTGGATCATCACTTCGGCGATGCGGTCGCGCACCTTGTCGTAGGCGCGCTCCGAGACGATGCGGAAGACAAGCGTGGCGGCGATGAGGGGCGGGATGACCGATAGCGTAATGAGCGAGAGCTTGAAGCTGAGCGTCATCAGAATGATCACCGTGCCGACGAGAAGGAGCGCCGATTGCACGACCATCAAGAAGCCGTTGTTCACCAGGTCAGCGATGACGACCATGTCGTTGGTCATGCGCGACATCAGGCGGCCGGAGCTTTCGCCGTCGAAGAAGGACATCGAGAGCTTCTGAAAGTGGGAGAACAATCGGACGCGCAAATCGCGGAGAAGGTGCTGGCCGGCAAGCGCGGTCGTGTAGACGCTGAGCGCTTGCGCGACGTAGACGCCCATCGTCAGCGCGAAGAAGATGATCGCCATGATGACGAGCTGATGCTTGTCGCCGTCAACGATGCCGGAGTCGATCGCTTTCTGGACGACGAGCGGGCGCGCCAGGCTGAGCGCGGCGCTCGCGATGATCGAGAGTGTGGACAGCGTGAGCAATGGCCAGCGCGGACGCAGCATCTTCGCGACGCCGCGCAGACTGTGCGAGTCGTGCCGGGCTTCGTTGTCGCGGGGCCGCATCGCAGCCTCGCGCGCACCTCCTCTCATCATGACGCCGGCACCAGCTGTCCGAGGACTTCTGCGTAGCGCGTGCACTCACGCAAGAGCTGCTCATGCGTCCCGACTTGCACGACGCGGCCTTCGTCCATCAGGACGACGCGGTCGGCGAGGGCGATCGTGCTCAAGCGGTGGGAGATGATGACGGTGGTGCGGCCCTCCATCACGCGCTGGAGAGCGGTGCGAATCTCCTCCTCCATGCGCGAGTCGACACTAGAGGTGGCGTCGTCGAGGATGAGGACGCGCGGGCGAATGAGAATCGCGCGGGCGATGGCGATACGCTGACGCTGGCCGCCGGAGAGCGAGAAGCCCTGGTCGCCGACAACGGTGTCGTAACCCTCGGGCAGCTCTTCGATGAACTCGGCGGCGTGAGCGAGGCGTGCGGCTTCGTCGATTTCTTTCTGCGTGGCGTCGACACGGCCGTAGGCGATGTTGTTGCGGATCGTGTCGGAGAAGAGGAATGTCTCCTGGAAGACGAGGCCGACGTTGCGGCGCAACTCCTCGAGCTTGAGGGTGCGGACATCAACGCCATCGAGCGTGACGCGGCCGTCGCCGACATCGTAGAAACGCGGGAGCAACTTGGCGACGGTTGTCTTGCCAGAACCGGTCGGGCCGACGAGCGCTACGGACTCGCCGGTCGGGACGTGGAGCGAGAAGTCGTTGAGCACAGGGAATCCCGGCTGGTACGAGAAGGAGACGTTGTCGAAGCGGAGATCGCCGCCGCCTGCAGGTAGTGACGCGCCGCCTTCGGACTTGGTGATCGTCGGGCGGCGGCGAAGGACGTTCCAGACGCGAGCGGCGGCGGTTGTAGCCCGCTGGCCGGACGGCACCATCTCGCCGAGGCTCTGCACGGGGAAGACGAGCATATTGAGGTACTGGAAGAACGTCACGAAGTTGCCGGCGGTGATGTGGCCGTCGATGACGAGGTAGCCGCCGTAGGCGAGGATAACGAGCTGGCTCATCGACGGGAGCCAGAAGAAGAGCGGCGTGTAGAACGTGCGCAGACGGGCGGCTTCCATGCTGTCGGCGAACGTGCGCTCGGCGAGGGCCTGGAGCTTACGCACCTCGTCCTCTTCGCGCCCGAAGGAGCGGATGGTGCGGACGCCGGCGATGTTCTCTTCGACGACGTGGGAGAGGTCCGAGAGGTCTTGCTGGACGCGCGCCCCTGCTGGCGCAAGGTTGCGGAAGAAGCGCGCACTGACCCAGGTGATCAGCGGGTAGGCGACCATCGCCAGGAGCGCGAGCACCGGGTGGATCGTGAGCAGCACGACGAAAGCGCCGATGGCGATGAGCAAGAAAGCGCTGTTGATCGGGATGACGACGATCAGCTGCTGTATCTCATGCAGGTCAGCGCTCGCGCGCGACATCAACTGGCCGGTGGACGTGCGATCGTGGTAATCGAGGGAAAGTTGGTTCACCTGGTCGTAGAGCTCGGCGCGAAGGTCTGACTCGACTCGGAAGCTGTTGCTCATGGCGTAGAGGCGCCGGACACCGCTGGCCAGCCCCTGTCCGGCCGAGACGAGGATGACAGCGAGCGCGAGGAAGAAGAGCTGGGTGGTGTTCTTGCTGCCGATCGCCTTGTCGATCGTGACGCCGGTGAGGACGGGGATGGCGAGGCGCGCCGCAGTCCAGAACAGTCCGGCCAGCAGAGCCGCGCCTAGCGAGAACCACTGTGCCCGGAGCTGCCGGAGGATGAGGCTTGCGCCGGCGCGTAAATCGAGCGTTTCAGTCATGGTCTGAGGGGGAAATCTCAGTCTATCCGGCTGAGGGCCCGGTAACAATCGCGAAACGTCGGACGAATGTGGAGAGCGCGACGCACGGCCGGCGCACCGGTTCGGCGCTGTGGTTTGGCTCAGTTCGTATCTGTGAACATGGAACCGCCCCCGGGAAGCTCTCCGGAGGCCGTTCTTGCCGAGCTAGCGAATTAAGTTGTGCGAACTGTGTCCAGCCGCACAGTCGCGCGGGGTTGGCGGGAAGCGATGCGGTACGCCAAGAGGGCGAGGACCCCGGCGGTGCAGCCGCCATAAATGGCCAGCGCCCAGGCGGCCCCGGAGTCGGCGCCGGAGCCGAGACCGTGCAGAGTGCCCAGCCCAAACACAGCGAAAGCGATGTAGTGGAAGGAGCGCCAGGCCTTGTAGCCGATCACGGGCCTGAGGTAGAAGCTGACGTAGACGGCGATGGCAGCGTAGGCGGCGATGATCCCGAAGCTGGTCCAGACGGGCCGGTACCACGTTACGAAGGGGATAAACAGCTCGCTGAGAGTGAAGTCGGCGTACTGGTCGAGGCCGAGGAAGAGGGTGTGGGCGCCGATCGCGATGATGCTGAGCAAGGAGAGCGCACGGTGGACGTCGGCGACGTTGCTCTTGCCCATCAGCTTGCCGCCGAGCTTGGTGGAGGTGGCGATGCCGAACATCACAGAGCCCGCGGCCAGAAGGTAGGCGACCATACCGGCGGCCCGGGCGGCGTACCAGCTGAACTGCCCGCCGGCACTGGACACGGCGGCCCAGGCGACGATGGCGAGCGCTCCGACTGCCAGTCCGGCGGCGAGAGGCTTCCCGAACTCCGTTACTGAACTGCGCATGATTCCTTCCAACCTTCTGTGGCCACGTATTCGTTGTCGTTGGTGTTCCAGGCAACACCGCGCAGACCGAGGACGACCGCGATGTCGTCGCGCTCACTGATGGAGCCGGCGCCGAGGATGAGGCCGAGCTTGGCGCCGACTTCGGCGTGCTCGGTGGTGTCGGCGATGACGGAGCACTGCGCGACGTTGGTGTCGGCGGAGGCGCCGGTGCGCGGGTCGATGATGTGGTGCACGGGCTGGCCACCACGGTTCCAGCGCCGCTTGGCGGTGGAGCTTGTGGCAACGGCGGCGTCGTGAAACGAGAGGATCGCACGCTGCTCGCCCGTGGCATCGTCGTAGCCGACGTTCCAGGCGTCGAAACCTTCCGGCTGGCCGTTGACACGGACGTCGCCACCCAGGTCGACGAGAGCGCCAGGGAAGTGCGCCAGTTGACCCAGGGCTGCGTCTGCGGCGGCGCCTTTCGCCAGCCCACCCAGGTCGATCATGGCGCCGGCGGGGCGGTTGACGACGTGGCGCGTGCGGTCGACGTAGACGTCGCGCCAGGTGTAGGTGCGGGGCACCGGCTTAGCAGCTGCGGCGTCGCGCTCGACCAGTTCGAAGGACCGGTCGTAGCCGAGAGCACGTAGCTCACGGAGGACGACTGGATCGAAGACACCGTTGGTCAGCTCGGCGTAATAGATGGCCCGCGAGACGATGGCAGCGAGCTCGCGGCTGACCGGCACCTCGTCGCGTTCGTCGTTGTTGAGGCGTGAGAGCTCGCTGTCTTCGAGGAAGCGCGAGAACTTGCGCTCGTAACAGTGGACGACCTGCACGGCGCGGCTGACCTCACACTCGCCGACGGCATCATCGGCTGCGGCGAGAATGAGGCAGTCGGCGTTCATGGCCCGGAACTCGCGGCGGTTCATGGTACTCATCTAGGAAGCCTTCGTGGTGGTGTGGGTCGTCGTATGGGTGGAGGCGGCGGCCGTCGGCGCGGCGGTCGGAGGTGCCGTAGGGGCGGCCGTTGGCGCTGTGGTCACGACCGCGGCGACGTTGGCCGTCGTGTCCGTCGTAACGGTGACCGCAGCTGTCGGGACGGCGGTGGGTGCGACCATCGGATCCGTCAGGACGAGTGCTGTGATCTGCTCCTGAGCCGTGACCTCTGCGACGGCGGCAGTGGTGGTGGAATCGAGCGCGGCGTTGTGGGCGATCATTCCGTACATACCGCCGAACGTCAGCATCGAAAAGGCGCCGAGGGCGAGGGTGATCCGGTTTCGCTTCCGATTACTTGCCTTGCTCATCTCATTACTCCTGGCTCTTCAGCCTGCCGGTTTCGTTAGTGCCAAGTTAGGAGCCAGGCATTAGCCCAGGTTTGGAACGGAGTTAAGATTCTTTAAGCGGCTCCAATACAGCTTTAACCTCCGGGCGAGAGACTCTGGTCAGGAATCGACTGAGGAGCAAGAAAATGGATGTACTACTGGTAGAAGACGACCGAAAACTGGCCCGAGCGCTGTCCGCGCTATTAGAGGAAGACGAGAACGGCGTAACGGTCTCGCACGATGGTGAGGATGCGCTGCGGCTCGGCCAGGAGAACAAGTACGACGCGATCATCCTGGACGTGATGTTGCCGGGGATGAACGGCTTCGATGTGTGCAAGAACCTGCGTGAGAGCGCCGTGAAGACGCCGGTGCTGATGCTGACGGCGCGCACAGCGGTGGATGATCGCGTGAGCGGGTTGGACGCCGGCGCCGACGATTATTTGCCGAAGCCGTTCGCGTTCAGCGAACTGATGGCGCGGTTGCGTGCGCTGACTCGCCGGCAAATCGACTTACGGCAAGGCGACCGGCTGGAAGTCGGTGGACTCGCGCTGGATTTGCGACGACGCCGCGCGGAGTACCAGGGACGGACGATGGAGCTGAGCCCGACGGAGTTCGCGCTGCTTGAGGTACTGATGCGCAACGAAGGGCGGGTGCTGAGACAGTCGCAGATCCTGGATCACGTCTGGGGTTACGAATCGTGGCCTGAGTCGAACCTTGTGCCCGTTTATGTGACGTACCTGCGACGCAAGTTCAAGCTGCTCAACGTGCCGCTGGTGATCAAGGCCGTGCGCGGGGTTGGGTACATACTGGAAGCGTAATGTTTAACACTGCTCGCTGGCG
>JBDTOK010000135.1:0-7729 GCA_039933275.1 Chloroflexota bacterium
GCGGCCCATCGTTGAAAAAGAAGTCCGCAATCTCGACGATATCCGGCAGCAACCGGATCCGCTCCTGGACGATCGGAATGATCTGCAGCAGCAACCCCTCATCCACCCGCCCGACTGCATCCTCGAGCCACGGCCGCACCGCCGCCGCCAGCTCTTCGACGGGCATCTGGCGGATGTACATGCCATTCATCCACAGCAGCTTCTCGGCGTTGAACATCGCCGGGTTCGGCAGTAGCCGGTCGACATCAAAGTTCTCAATCAGCATCTCCCGGCTCATGATCTCGGTGTGGTCGTCCAGCCCCCAGCCAAGCAGCGCCAGGAAGTTCACCAGCGCGTCCGGCAAATACCCCTGCTCGCGATACTCCAGCACTGAATGCGCCCCGTGCCGTTTGGAGAGCTTCGTCTTGTCCGGCCCGAGTATCCGCGAAGCGTGCGCGAACAGTGGCGGGTCCCACCCGAACGCTTGGTAGATCAAGAAGTGCTTGGGCGCGCTCGGCAGCCACTCGTCGCCCCGTATGACGTGGGATATCTCCATCAAGTGGTCGTCGATCACGCTGGCCAGGTGGTACGTCGGGAACCCGTCCGACTTCATGATCACGAAGTCGTCCAGCGTCGCGTTCTGGAACGACACAGCGCCCCGCAGAACGTCGTAAGCGACCGTATCGCCGGTCAGAGGCGTCTTGAACCGCACCACGGGCGTCACGCCGCTGGCTTCGGACTTATCGCGCTCCTCCGGCGTCAGATTGCGGCAGCGGCCGTCATAGCGCGGCGGCTCCTTTCGTGCCTGCTGGGCCTTGCGCATCTCGTCCAGCCGCTCCGGCGAGCAATAGCAGTAATACGCGTGGTCCTCCGCGATCAGCCGGTCAGCGTACGTCCGATAAAGCTCCAGCCGCTCCGACTGGATATACGGCCCATGCTCGCCGCGCGGGCCATCCAGGTCCGGCCCCTCATCCCAGTCCAACCCCAGCCACCGCAGCGCCGAAAACAGCGCCTCAACCCCGCCCTCGACATAACGCTGCTGATCCGTGTCCTCAATCCGCAGAATAAACTGCCCGCCATACCGCCGCGCCAGCAAATAGTCGTACAGGGCCGTCCGAATATTCCCAAGATGCGGCTCCCCAGTAGGCGAAGGCGCATACCGTGTCCGCACAGGCTCGCTCACACCCCGATTGTAGCCCAAAGACTTCGTTCATCCTGGAGTTCTCGAAGGACCCGCGCCGCAGCGCCCTCGTCGCCGGGCCTAATCCAGTTCATCGGCAACCAGCGCCAACGCGCGACCCGCTCATCCTGAGGCTCTCGGAGCCTGTCCTGAGCGCGGCGGCAGCCGCAGTCGAAGGAGATCAGGCCCGCAGGCCAAATCACCGGACCGACGCACCCTACCTGCAAGGGAGAACCCGCCACACCCAGCGACGACGCACGCACTCCCTCACACCAGCCTTGCTCATCGAACAGCCGCAGGCTATCGTCTACGCCATGCAAGGCGTTATCGAAGTACGGCCCGAAAACGTCGAAGAGCTCGACACTGACGGCATGCAGCTCCCCTACGTCGAATATGGTCAGATCGACCCCGCCATCAAGCTCATCCACAGCGGCGAAGACTACTGGTACTTCAAGACCCTCCCGCTGAAGGGCTACGGCGCCGTTCTCTCCCGCTACATCCGCGATCTCGAGAAGGAAAGCCACAAGGCCCTCCTCGCCCGCTTCTACAATCGCATCTACATCTACGCCACCGGCATTACGCCGATCGGCGCCGGCAAGCCCCCCGGCGGCTAACCCGCAGTCCGATGCCTGCACGCAAAACGCAGGCCATTCGCCTCCTCGACGCCAAACGCATCCCCTACACCGCTACCGTCTACGGCGACGCTGAGACCTTCCACTCCGCCGACGAAGCCGCTGCCATCCTCGGCATCCCCCTCAGCACGATGTACAAGACCCTCGTCGTCCTCCGCGAAACCAGGGCCAAAGCCACGCCGCTAATCGTAATGATCGCCTCCAACACCGAACTAGACCTAAAACTCCTGGCCTCGTCACTCAACGAAAAGAAGCTACGAATGTCCACCCAAAAAGAAGCAGAGCGCCTGACCGGCATGCAAGTAGGCGGCATCTCCGTCCTGAGCCTCCGCAACCCCGCAGCCTTCGACATCCTGATCGACGAACGCGCCCGCGACCTAGAAACCATCCACATCTCCGCCGGAGAGCGCGGCATCGAAATCGCGCTAGCAACCACTCACCTCGTCGCCCTAACCAGCGCTAAATACGTCCGCGCGACGGCGTAGCGCCCCACGCCTCATCACCACACCTAGCATCTCCGCGCACCATCGGCGAGCTAGAAGATTCCGGTCATCCTGAGGATCTCGAAGCGCCCGCGCAGGTGGCTACCGTTGATTCGTGCGGCTCCTTCTCAGTCAACCTCGTCCCCCGCACCAACGAGACGTTGGAAAGCGGAACAAACGCGTGCCGAACGCCAAAGTCTCCGTTCATCCTGAGGTTCTCGAAGGACCCGCGCCGCAGCGCCTTCATGATCCGCAACAACGGACATCGCGCGAGCGGAACAAACTCTGCCCCGAAGCGGCCTCGCTCATCTGATCCACTCACCACGAGTGCCATTTACCCCTTAGAGATCACAGCGCCCCTCGCTACAATTCTCTAAGAGCCTACGTTCGCCCTCGCGAACATTCCAGCAAACCCGCCATCACATCAATCAAACGTTCTCGCCTCTTACAGACACAAAAACCGCCAAGAACGAAACGAAAAACCAAAATCCAATCAAACCCAGATACGGAACCCTCAGCACAATCAAACGTCCCGAAGTCGCTCCAGCGCCGCCCGCAAATCCGCTGGCAGCGGTGACTCGAACTCCACCTGCCGCTCACTCAGCGGCATCCGGAACGCCAGCTTCCACGCATGCAAAAACTGCCGCCCCAGCACCGGCGACGGCTTCCCGTACATTGCGTCCGCGAATACCGGATGCCCAATCGCCGAAAGGTGCACCCTGATCTGGTGCGTCCGCCCCGTAACCGGCTCAACGTCCAGCAGTGCGTACCCCGGCAGCTCCTCTCGCAGCTTGTACCGCGTCGTCGACTCCCGCCCCCCATCCACGACGGCCATCTTCTTCCGGTTGCGCGGGCTGCGCCCAATTGGCGCCTCGATCTGCCCCTCCGCTGGCTTCGGCGTCCCGACCACCAGCGCCGCGTAAGTCTTGTGCACGGACCGGTCCATCAACTGCGCCTGCAACGCCTGCATCGCGCGGTCGTTCTTGGCCACCACCAGAAGCCCGGACGTGTCCTTGTCCAGCCGGTGCACGATGCCTGGCCGCAGCGTGCCGGAGATGCCCTGCAAGTCCGGACAGGCGGCGAGCAGCGCGTTCACCAGCGTCCCGTTCGGGTGGCCGGGCGCCGGGTGCATCGTCAACCCGGGCGGCTTGTCGATCACGAGCAGATCGTTGTCCTGGTAGACGATCGTCAGCGGAATGTCCTGCGCCTCCAGGCTCAGATCCTCAGGCGGCGGCACCACCACATCCACCACGACGCCATCCCGCATCTTCTCCGCCGCCTTTGGCATCCGCCCTTCGATCGTCACGTGCCCAGAGTCGATGAGCCGGCGGAGGTGCGTCCGCGATATCTCAGGCAGGCGACGGGCGAGAAACGCGTCGAGCCTCTCCCCCGCGCGGTCAGACGTCAGCCGGTGGGTCTGCATGCGTCTCGGGCGCGGGCGCTGGTTTGGGCTTCTGCTGCTCGCCGAAGAGCAGGTAGCCGATGATGATAATTGTCACCCCAATGCTGATCGACGAGTCGGCCACATTGAAGTTTGGGAAGTGCGGAAAGAGGTGCGCGAAGTCCGTTACCCGGCCGACGCGTACACGGTCGATCAGGTTGCCGATCGCCCCGCCCAGCATCATCCCAATCGCCACCGAGGCGATCCAGTGCTGGAACGGTGGGTTGCGGTAGTAGAGGTAGATTGCTGCCAGCCCGATGAACGTCATACCTATCAGCAGCGTCGTCGCGTTCTGCAGGCTCCCGAACGCCGCCCCCGTATTAGTCACGTAGCGGAAGTAGACAGGCCCACTGGTCGGCCAGCGCTCCCCCACGTCCAGCGTGGAGCGCACGATCGCTTTGGTGATCTGGTCCAGCGCAACCACTAGGACGGCGGCCAGCCAGAACACGTAGCGTCCTGGCGAAAAGCGGGGCCTCGGCCGGGCAGGCGCCTCGGCGGCATCGGCGGTTTGCATCTGTATCGATGATACGGGATGGCGCCCGCAGTGCGCCCGAAACGCAGATTCGCTCGTATCTGGCTATAACCGCCCCGAACGTCGTGCTAATCTCGAAGCAAGGAGCTACACATGGTTTTCGACATCCTCTCCCGGCGTGATAAAGACCGCGAGCAATACGGCGACCGCCTTCCGCCCGGCCAGAAAGTGGCCAAGGACTGGCCCGTGCTGACGTACGGCGGCACGCCCAAGATCAAGCTTGAAGACTGGCGTTTCCGCGTCTTCGGCCTCGTTGAGAAGGAGATGGAGTGGAACTGGCAGCAATTCACGTCGCTCCCCAGCACGAAGGTTCACACGGACATCCACTGCGTGACGACGTGGAGCAAGATGGACACCAACTTCGCCGGTCTGTCCGTCAAAGACCTGATGTCGCAGATCAAGCTCAAGCCCGAAGCGCACGCCGTCATGGCCCACTGCTACGGCGGCTACACAACGAACCTCACCCTCGACGACTTTCTCCACGAGAACAACCTCCTCGCCTACACGTACGAGGACAAGCCGCTGCCACCTGAGCACGGTGGCCCTTGCCGGCTCTTCGTACCGCACCTGTACTTTTGGAAGAGCGCCAAGTGGGCGAACGGCCTGGAGTTCATCGCCAAGGACGAGGCCGGCTTCTGGGAGCGCTACGGCTACCACATGCGCGGCGACCCGTTCAAGGAAGAGCGGTACTCCTAGTCCGATGACAACTGACGCCGCGATTCCGCTGGAACTCACCGATCCGACAAACGTCGCGATCCTCGAGGTCTCCGAAGACCAGCTCGAAGGCTTCCAACGCGACCCGTTCGGTGAAATCGCACGGCGCTCCGGCATCCCCCTCGACACCGTCATCGAGCGCATCCGCGCGCTTCTCGCCGCCGGCACGATCCGCCGCGTGCGCCAGACGCTGCTCTCGACAAACCTGGCGGACGGCGCGCTCGTCGCCTGGCAGGTGCCCGCCGACCGCCTGAACGAGGCGTTCGATTTCATGTTCAAGAAAGACCCGTTCAGCGGCCACGTCGTCATTCGTACGACTGATCCTGCCAACCCGGGCGCCAACTACAGACTCTGGACGACGCTGAAGGTGCCGCAGGGCTTCGATATCAACAAGCACTGCGAGGTCTTGCTCGACGAAGTCGGCGCCGAAGAGTACCGCCTAATGCCGGCGAAGGCGTTGTTCGTGCTAGGGGTTGGCCATACCCGGCGCAAAGGCATGGAACCGGGCAGCCGTACCGACGAACCCGCCGAAGTTATGTACCCCCAGGTCGTGGAGCTGAGCGAGTTGGAGTGGCGCGTTCTCTCCGCCCTCAAGCGCGAGTTCAAGCCCCAGGAGATCGTCCCGCACACGTGGTCCGCCCGCGCTTCCGAGGCTGGCGTCGACCTGCAGACGTTCTATCTGATCGCCGAGTCGCTGCACCAGCGCAAGCTCCTCGGCCGCTTCTCGACGTTCCTTGAGCACGTCAAGCCAACGGCGACTGGCGAGCGAGTGACGCGCTACAACGCGCTGTTCCACTGGGCTGTACCAGCGGAGCTCATCGAAAAGGCGGGCCGTGAAGTCGGGCGGCACGACATCCTGACCCACGCCTACTGGCGCGAAGCCGGCCCAGAGTTTCGCGACGTCAACGTCATGGCCGTCGCGCACGGCACCGACAAAGAGCTCGTCCTCGCCCACAAGGCCGCGATCGACGAGCATCTCGCCGAAGCCGCCATCCCCGTCTCCTACACGAACGTCTTCTGGGGCGGCCGCTCTGAGATCAAGCCCAGCGAAATCTCTCCGCTGGCCTACGTCGATTGGTGCCGCCGAATGGGCATCAACCCGGACACGATTCGCTCGCGCTAGCAGCGATTTGACGCCCTCCCCCTCCCGAAGCACACTCGATTCATGGCGAATTACCGGGACGCCAGCGGCCCTGACCCCGATGCCTCACCGTTCGAGCGTATGCGGGCGCACCTGCGCGCGATCGGCCAAGGGCAGCGCGCCGGCCGCGATCTGACCCGCGAAGAAGCGCGGGACGCAATGGAACTCGCCGTCTCCGGCGGCGCCACGCGCGCACAGATCGGCGGCTTCCTGCTCCTCCAGCGCTATAAGGGCGAGACCGTCGATGAACTACTGGGCTTCGCGGACGCTACCCGCTCCCACGCCACAACCATCCACCCAAGCGTGAGGGGCCTGCTCGATATCGGTAGCCCATATGACGGGCGCAAGAAGAGCATCGTCGTTTCGCCCGCGTCTTCGATCGTCGCCGCGGCGGCTGGCGTCCCAGTCGTCATGCACGGCGAGAAGGACCTCGGCCCCAAGCACGGCGTTCCAATCGGCGATGTGTTGGAGTCGCTGGGTGTGGACATAGATGCTGAGCCCGCGGAGGTGGCCCGCCAAATCGAAGCCACCGGTCTAGGCTACATGCACCAGGCCCGCTTCGCGCCGGACATCGCGGTGATGCGCGAGGTCCGCGAAGAAGTAGCTTTGCGCACCGTCTTCGCCACTATCGAGAAGATCTGGAACCTGGCGTCCGCGGACTACAGCATCGTTGGGCTTGCGCATCTGCCGTACATGGAGAAGATGCTCGCTGCGGCCTCCAACCTCGGGTTCAAACGCGTGCTGATCGTGCAAGGTATCGAGGGCAATGAAGACGCGCCCACCTCCCGCGCTTGCCGGGCGTTCCTCTGGCAGGGCAGCGAGACGGAAGAGCTACGCATCGATGCCGCTGAGTACGGACTGCAGGCGGCCACCAAGGAAGAGATGGCCGGCGGTGATGCCGCCTCCAACGCCGCTATCGCTGAACGCATTTTGGCCGGCGAACCAGGCGCTCACCGCGACCTTGTGCTGCTCAACGCCGGCATCCGTATCTGGCTGTCGGAACGCGCGCCATCGATTGGCGAAGGCATCGAGCTAGCGCGCAAAGCCATCGACTCCGGCGACGCACGCAAGAAGCTGAACGAACTGCGCGCGCCGCTCTCCGCCGCGCAGAAGTAACTACAGCCGCCGCACGTCAGCTGAGCCGATGCCCAGTGCCGTCGCCAGTGTTAGCGCCGTCAGCGCAAACCCTGCCACAGCCGCCTGCACCCCGAAGATGTCCGCTGTGAGCCCCAGACCCAGGTTCCCGAACGGCGTTGAACCGGCCGCCATCGAGTACAGCGATAAGACTCGCCCGCGGTAAGCGTCGGCGACGTTCAGTTGCAGCAGCGTCTGGTTGAGCGTCACCATCATCGACCAGCCTAGTCCCGCCACGCACAGAATTGCGAACGATAAGAGAAACACGTGCGACAGCGCGAACAGGGTGACGCAGGCCATATAGAGGCATGCGGCCAGCGCCATCACCCGGCCCTTCCACGGCGAGTTCGTCATGCCCGCGACGATCAGCCCGCCCGGAATCGAGCCGATGCCGACCCCGGTAAGCAAGACTCCGTATCCCGCCGATCCGACATGCAAGATGTCCTCCGCGAAGATCGGGATGAGCGCGACGTACGGATAGATGAGTAGGTTCG
>JBDTOK010000136.1:0-7726 GCA_039933275.1 Chloroflexota bacterium
GCAGGGGCACCCGTACATCGCTGGGTTCTTCACCAGTGCGATGATCGACTTCCATGACCGCAACGTCATGTCCATCGATGGGTTCGACTGGCTGCACCGCACGATGGCCAGCCCGCCGCACGCGCCGTCCACCGACCTCTGCACGAACGCGCCCGCCCGCCCCTTCCTCTATGAAGGCGTCTTCGCGCACGAGTACCAACACCTCATCCACCACGACTACGACGCGGACGAGGTGAACTGGGTGAACGAGGGCATGTCCGACCTGGCGATCTTCCTGAACGGCTACGGCAACCCCAGCAAGCACATCGACCAGGAAGGTAACGACAGCCACACGCTTTCCTACCAGGGCTGGACTTCCGTGCAGCACCCGGACTGGAACCCGATTCCAAAGCCCAACGGTCCGGAGAACTCGCTGACGCAGTGGGGTGACCAGGGCGACGACCAGATCCTCGAAGACTACGGCTTCGCCTACTCATTCATGCAGTACTTGTATGACCACGGTTACGGCCAGGCGTTCTTCGAGGCGTGGCAACACAACGAGCTGAACGGCATCGATGGCTTAAACGACACTTTGACGGCGTTCAACAGCCACGACACGTTCGCCTCGCTGTTCCAGAACATGACAATCTCCACGCTGACCGACGCCTACATCGACGCCGGCGCCAAGGTGATCGACCCATCGTTCGGTTCGACGAGCAGCAAGAACAAGCACCACGGAGACGATGGTTCAGCCGCCGAGGCGCTCTCTAGCTCCTCGCTCAACTCGACGGTGTACTTCTCACCCGAGGCGTACAACACGCCGGGTGCTCCTCCGTGGGGCGGCGACTACATCCCGCTCGGCGCGGGCAACAAGCTGAAGAGCCTGTCCTTCAACGGCGATGACCAGTTCGTCTTCCCGGGCGGCAACGACTGGACGATCGATTCGGACGGCTACATGACCTCCCCGGACGAAGCGGGCGACACTGTGTACGCCGACAACACTGACTCCAGCGTCGCTATGCAGGTGACAGTCCCGGACGGCGCGTCCACGCTCACGTTCGATCACTGGTACCAGACCGAGCAAACGTGGGACTTCGGCTTCGTTCAGGTGCTGGACGGAGATCAGTTCGTCTCGCTGCCGTGTACCGGCACGACGACTGACCACGACCCCGGCGCCGATCCGAATATCGCCGGCAACGTCCCCGGTTACACCGGCCCAACCCAGGACCCCAGCGACCCGACGACTGCCGGCACGCCTGCCGCGCCGCTGTCTGACAGCTGCGACCTCAGCGCCTACGCCGGCCAGACCATCGTCATCGCGTTCCGCCTGATGAGTGACGGCGCTGTCCAGTTTGACGGCTGGCACATCCGCAACGTCGCCATCAACGGCACGCCAGTCGACTCGACCCCGGGCGACATCTCCGATTGGGACAACGAGCAGTTCTTCGTGCCTGTCCCGCTCGGCTTCAGCCTCACCTTGGTAGGGCTGGACGGCAAGGTGAATCAGTTCGGCTACGTCAGCCACGCCGATGACGTCGTCGTCGTGCGTACGCACCTTGGCGCCGGCTCCACGTACACCCTGACAAAGGCAGACGAAAAGCTGCTGCACCACAGCGATAAAGTAGTCGCCATCGTTGAAGGTGTACCGCAGGAGGAAAACGTCAACGTCTACTTCCCGTATAGCCTCAAGGTGAACGGTAAGCAGATGGCAGACGGCGCTGGCATCCACTAGCGCGTGACTCTGAGAGGGGCGAGCCCGCCGCGACTCGCCCCTCTCTACACCTCCGTTTGACGCCTTTTCCCGCCGCCGATACACTACCTCCACAACTGAACACAGGCGATGACGGAGACGAGTACGGCAGGCAACGCCGCTCAGCGAGCCTCGGACAGTGCAAGCGAGGCGCGGACCAACCGCCGGAATATCCCTCCAGAGCCGCCGACCGAAATCCGCAAGGAGACTAGGCTCGGCCGGAAGCCACCGTTAGCAAAGGCAGGCGCATAAGTCTCGACCGTGCGCCGCAGCAAGCGTCTCTCGCCTCGGCGGGAGGAACCAGGGTGGTACCGCGAGCCAACAGGCCCGTCCCTTACAGGGATCGGGCCTTTTTCGTGCGTACGAAGTAGGAAATTGGAAATAGGAAACGGGATCCGTTGGGCGTCATACGCGTCCATACCCAATTTCCAATTTCCCATTTCCTGACCGGAGGTCACGATGTTCAAGCCAGTCGACAATCGCCAGAACTTCCCGAAGCTCGAGCAAGAAGTCCTCGAGTACTGGAAGCAAAACAACACGTATCAAAAGAGCGTGGACCAGCGCCCCGAAGACAACGTCTACGTCTTCTACGAAGGCCCGCCTACAGCCAACGCCCGCCCCGGCGTCCACCACGTACTCCCGCGCGCCTTCAAAGACCTCTTCCCGCGGTACAAGACGATGCGAGGCTACAAAGTCCCGCGCAAAGGCGGCTGGGACACTCATGGTCTCCCTGTCGAACTGGAAGTTGAGAAGTCGCTAGGCATCAAGAGCAAGCCGGAGATCGAGGAGTTCGGCGTCGAAGAGTTCAACCGCCTCTGTCGCGACTCCGTCTTTACCTACGTCGAAGAGCACGCCCGACTCACTGACCGCATCGGCTTCTGGATGGACCTCGACGACGCCTACGTCACCTACAAGAACGACTACATCGAGTCCGTCTGGTGGATCGTCCGCAAGTTCTGGGACAACGACCTCCTCTACCAGGACTACCGTGTCACCCCACACTGCCCTCGTTGTGGGACGACGCTATCGGATGCGGAGGTATCGCTTGGATACAAAGAAAACACCCCCGACCCGAGCGTCTTCGTGAAGTTCCGCCTGAGCGATGAGTCCGCGGTCCGCCTGCGAAAGACCGCCGAGCTCGAAGGCACCGCGCCGATCAGTCTCGTCGCCTGGACCACGACACCGTGGACGCTGCCCGCCAACACGGCGCTCGCCGTCAATCCAACCGCCCAATACGGCATGTACGAGCAAGACGGCGAGCTGCTCGTCATCGCCAAAGAGCTCGGCACCGCCGTCCTCGGCGACGAAGCGCAGGTCACACGGTTCGGCGTCGGCTCCGCGCTCGTCGGACTGAAGTACGAACCCCTCTACGACATCGCCGCCTGGGGCGTGCCAACGATGACTTTCGACCAGTCGATGCAGGGCCGCCTCGTCCCCAAACCCATCGCCGAAGTCCCCGCCGCCTACACCGTCCTCGGCGCCGACTTCGTCTCGATGGAGGACGGCACCGGCGTCGTCCACATCGCCCCTGCCTTCGGTGGCGAAGACTTCCAGCTTGGCAAGGAGAACGGCCTCCTCTTCGTCCAGTCCGTCGATCGCGCCGGCAAGATGCCGGACGGCTCGCCCTGGCCCGGCCAGTTCGTGAAAGCCGCCGACAAGGGCATCATCGCTGAGCTCACCGAGCGCGACCTCATGCTGAAGAGCGGCACCATCAAGCACACGTACCCGTTCTGCTGGCGCTGCGACACGCCCCTCCTCTACTACGCCAAGCCCACCTGGTACGTCCGCACCACCGCCGTAAAGGACCGTCTCATCGAAGGGAACCAGCAGATCAACTGGTTCCCGGATCACATCAAGAACGGCCGCTTCGGCGACTGGCTGCGCAACAACATCGACTGGGGCCTCTCCCGCGAGCGCTACTGGGGCACTCCACTCCCGATCTGGGCCTGCACCGGCTGCGACGCAAAGGACTGCATCGGCTCACGCCAGATGTTGCACGACCGCGCCGTCGATCCCGCCGCCGTCGACGCGCTCGAAGACTTCCACCGCCCCTACATCGACCGCATTGAGCTGAAGTGCGAGTCCTGCGGCGGCGTCATGAAGCGCACGCTCGAGCTGATGGACGTCTGGTTCGACTCCGGCGCCATGCCGTACGCGCAGTGGCACTACCCGTTCGAGAACCAGGACATGTTCGAGAAGCGTTTCCCTGCCGACTACATCTGCGAGGCCGTCGACCAAACGCGCGGCTGGTTCTACACGCTGCACGCCGAAGCAATCCTGCTCAACTCGATCGATCCGCAGACGTTTCCGACTCCGTACGCCTACAAGAATGTCATCTGCCTCGGCCACATCCTGGACGAGAAGGGCCGCAAGATGAGCAAGAGCCTCGGCAACATCGTCGACCCGTGGTCCGTCCTCGACGACTCCGGCGCCGACGCCCTGCGCTGGTATCTCTACACCGCCACGCGCCCCGGCGACCCTCGCCGCTTCTCCGGCAAGCTCGTGCAAGAGTCGCTTCGCCGCTTCCTGCTGACGCTCTGGAACACGTACAGCTTCTTCGTCACCTACGCCAACCTCGACGAGTTCGATCCGACCAAGGCCGGCCCAGGCACGCCGAGCGATCTCGACCGCTGGGTGATCTCCGAACTCAACCACCTCACGCAGCGAGTTACCGGCTACCTCGACGAGTACGATCCGACAACATCGGGCCGTCTCATCCAGGACTTCGTCGACGACCTCTCGAACTGGTACGTCCGCCGCAGTCGCCGCCGCTTCTGGAAAGGTGATCTCGACGACGACAAGACCGCCGCCTACCAGACGCTATACACCTGCCTCACCACGCTCACGAAACTCATGGCCCCATACACCCCGTTCATCTCCGAGGCGATCTATCAGAACCTCGTCTGCTCCGTCGACCGCGAAGCCCCCGAAAGCGTCCACCTCGCCGACTGGCCGGACACCGACACCAACGCAATCGATCAACGCCTGATGGACGACACGCGGCTCGTCATGCGCGTCTCCAGCCTCGCCCGCGCCGCCCGTCAGAAAGCGCAGATGAAAGTCCGCCAGCCGCTCGCCTCCGCCACCGCCTTCGTCCAAACGTCCGAGCAAAAGAAAGCGCTTGAAGCACTCGCCGACCAGGTAATCGAAGAGTCGAACATCAAAGAGCTACGAGTAAAGGCGCTATCAGAGGAATTCAAAGAACCGTTCACCCGTCCCGATGACCTCATCGCCCTGCTCGGCGAAGGTCACGTCCTCGCCGAAGACGAGTCCGGCCACGCCGTCGCCGTCGACACGCGCCTGACCCCGGAGCTCGCCGACGAGGGCCTCGCCCGAGAACTAGTCCACCGCGTCCAGAACCTCCGCAAATCCGCCGGCCTGGAAATCGAAGACCGCATCGTAGTCCACTACACCGGCGGCCCCCGCACCAGCAGTGTCCTCACCACCCACGCCGCCTACATTCGAGACGAAACCCTGGCAGACGCCCTCATCGAAGGCGCACCTCCGGACGGAGCAACCTCAGAACAAGCCAAACTAGACGGCGAAGAAGTCACCCTATCCGTCCAGAAATCGTAGGGGCCGCTGCTCGCCGCGCCCAACGACGCCCGGCCAGACCAAACGCCTCGACAGTCACCTCCCGCACGACGTTTGGCTTCCACATTGCCATCGATCGGCAACCAATAGTCGCATCAGCTCAAACCTCCGCTCATCCTGAGGTTCTCGAAGGACCGCGAAGCACATGACCCGCACAGCACTCTTACCGGCAGGCGCCAACCACGCAACGCCTAACCGTCATCCGTGTCAGCGCTAACCCCTGTCAACCCCCAAACGTCACCCACCAAAAACCCCGTTTTTGCCAAACAAACCCCTCAGCCAACAACGAGCAGCACGCCGCATAACGCGAGCCCCCTCACAAAACCGCTCGGCTTATGTCGCGTCCTTGCGAGAGAACTCCCGCGAGATGCGCGACGGCGTCGGCCCCGTCTGCCCCTGGTACTTGGACCCGAGGTCCTTGTGCCCGTACGGCCGGTCCACTGGCGTCGTCATTTCGATGAAACTGATCTGCGCTATCCGCATCCCGTAGTACAGCGCGATCGGCATCTGCGACTGATTCGACAACTCCAGCGTCAGCCTGCCCGTCCATCCCGGGTCCACGTATCCCGCGGTCGCGTGTACCAGCAAACCCAATCGCCCCAACGATGACTTCCCGTCCACGCGCGCCACGACGTCATCGGACAACGTGATCGTCTCCACCGTCGAGCCCAGGCAGAACGTGCCGGGCTGGATCACGAACGGCTGCTCCGGCGATATCTCGACCAGTTCCGTCAGATCGTCCACGTCCTGCGCTACGTCCACGTAGGCGCGCGTCGTTGTCTTGAACACACGGAACGCGCTGTCCAGCCTCAGATCGACTGACGCCGGCTGTATCGCCGCCTCGTCCAGCGGCTCGATACGCAGCCGCCCGGACGCCAGTGCTTCCTTAATCGTGCGATCGCTGAGAACACTCATATGCCTAGCGTCAACCGTCTCAGGTCGGGGGTCAAGGCTTGGCGCAGACTATACCGAACGACCCTTGACCCGTTACCGCTCCACACAAGACAATCGTCAGCACACTACCTGCCCGTACTGCCGCCGGAGGAACCAAGTGCCCGAAAAGGTCAGCATCGATGCCATCCCCGACATCCGCGACGCCGTCTTCGATCTGGTCTCGCAATACGCCCGCGGCAAGCGCTTCTGCCGCTATGCTGACATCCGCATCGAGATCAGCGAAGGCATGGGCGCCGTCTCCGAGAACGGCATGGACAAGTTCTCAGGAGAGGACTACGCCTTCGCGTTTGGCGTGCGCGTCGTCGCGGGCGAGCACCTCGCGGCGCCGGGCTACTTCGGCGAACTGGTTGGCGCCAGCGACCTCCCTCGCCTCAACGAACGCCTCCGCGAAGCGCTCGACCACGCCTACGATCGCGCCGTCTCCAACGGGCGTTCCAAGGACGGCATCCACTCTCGATTCGGAGTGCTGGGCAGCGCCCTGTACGAGCCAACACTCGCTACGATCGACGTCCGCCAGGACACCGTAGACGCCAAGTACGAAATCGACCCACGAGACGTCGACCTCGAAGACGTCTCCCACTACGTCCGGGACGTCTCCGCCCGGGTGAAGGCGCTGGACACTGGCGTCGCTTACAACTACATCTCCGCCTCCACCCAGCTTGAGCGCTCCCTCTTCGTCAGCTCCGAAGGCGCCAACATCCAGCAGACGCGGGCCATCACCCAGGGGACGTGCTTCGTGATCGCCTCCGCCGGCGACGGCTACCAGGAGCTATACGACTTCACCGGCCACCTGCGCGGATGGGAAACCATCACCCACGGCATCGAAGAAGAGTACATCCACATCGACAACCTCATGGACTTCTCGATGACACTCGCCCGCGACACAATTGCGCTCTGCGCTTGCAAGCCGCTGAAGGCCACCGACAAGGAAGTCGTCGTAGTCACCGATCCTCACTACAACGCGCTCGTCAGCCACGAGATCGTCGGCCACCCGACGGAGCTCGACCGCGCCCTCAAATTCGAGACGGGTTACGCCGGCCGATCCTGGTTCCTGCGTGACCTCAAGGACAACCAGCTCGGCAAGCGCATCGGCTCCGATCTCGTCACCGCCTTCAGTGATCCGACGATCGACGGCTTCGGCCACTACATGTACGACGACGAAGGAACGCCGGCGCGGCGGGTCTACCACTTCGACAAGGGCATTTTCAACGGGTTCTCGAACAGCCGCCAGACCGCCGCAATCACCAACGCCGAGCCCAACGGCCACTACAAGGCGACTGACGCCTCGTTCGTACCGCTGATCAGGATGTCGAACACAGCCTTCGCACCCGGCGACCGCGACCCGCAAGACATCATCCGCGAAGTCGACAAGGGCTACTACGTCGTCGGCCACCGCATCCCATCGATCGCCGAGTCACGGGAGAACTGGCGCATCACGGCGATGAAGGT
>JBDTOK010000137.1:0-7710 GCA_039933275.1 Chloroflexota bacterium
GACGATGGCCGCCTGGTATCTCTTCCACACCCATGACATGCAGGTCGCGGCTGGCATCGCCGCTGTCCTCGGCCACGACTACCCCGTCTACATCGGCTTCCGTGGCGGCCGCGGCGTCGCGACGTCGTTCGGCGTTTACGCCGCGCTGGCCATGCCGCTCGCCGTCGGGATGGTGGCCGTCGGCATCTTCATCGTCCTTGCGCTTCGCTACATGAGCGTCATGTCGATGGTGACCGTGCCGGGCGGGGCCGCCGTCCTGCTCCTGCTTGCCATCTTCCACGCCAACGGAGACTTCACGTATACCAAGACGATCTTCGGCGCCTTCGCGACGTTCTTCGTCTTGCTCACACATATCCCAAACATCAAGCGACTGATCCGCGGCACCGAACCGAAGATCGGCGAATCGGAACTCAAACCCGCGCGCGCCGGCCCCGGCGCGCGTGCCACCTAGAAGGGAACCCCATGTCTGACGACGCCGACGCGCTAGTTTCGCGCGAGCAAATCGAGGCCGCGGTCAAAGGCCACAACGCTGACTACGTCGAAGTCCGTATCGACGACACCGCCACCAATCGCCTCGTTTACCGCGGCAAGACCCTCGAAGAGATCGGCCGCACGCGCAGCTTCGGTGGCTGCGTGCGGGCGCTCGTCAACGGAGGCTGGGGCTTCGCCAGCTTCAACGAACCAACCAACCTTCACGAGCGCGCTGCAGAGGCCGTCTCTCAGGCCCGCCACGTCGGCAAGGAGAAGAGCAACCTTGCGCCCGTCGAGCCCGTCGTCGACACCGTCCGTGCCGACATCAAGAAAGACCCTCGCACCGTCTCGCTTGCCCGCAAGAAAGAGCTGCTGGACGGCTACAACGAAATCATGCTCGCCGTCGAAGGCGTCACCAGTACAAACATCGTCTACTTCGATAGCTGGAAGCGCGTCACCTTCGCCAGTTCCGAAGGTACTTACACAGAACAAGAACGCGTCGACGTCGTGTCTCGCCTCGCTGCCACCGCCCGACGCAACGGCGACATGCAGCAGGCCAGCTCCAGCCTCGGCGCCCTCAACGACTTCTCCTACGTCGAAACCCTCGGCGACGAAGCCTACATGCTGGCCAACCGCTCGATCGAGTTACTGAACGCACCCTATGCAGAGCCGGGCGTCTACCCCGTCGTCCTCGACCCGATCCTCGCTGGCGTCTTCTGCCACGAGGCGTTCGGCCACCTCTCGGAGTCCGACTTCGTTTACGAGAATGAGCGAATGCAGGAAATCATGGTGCTAGGCCGCCAGTTCGGCCAGAAGCACCTGAACATCGTCGATGGCGCCGCCATCCCTGACCTCCGTGGCAGCTTCAAGTACGACGACGAAGGCGTACCCGCACATCGCACGGACCTCATCCGCGAGGGCGTGCTCGTTGGCCGTCTCCACTCCCGCGAGACCGCCGGCGCTATGGGCGAGCAGGTCACCGGCAACGCCCGCGCTATCGACTACCGCTTCCCGCCCATCGTTCGCATGACCAACACCATCATCGAGCCGGGCACCGCCACCTTCGAGGACATCATCGGCGACGTAAAGCTCGGCGTATACGCGAAGAACTGGTACGGCGGCACCACCAGCATGGAGATGTTTACCTTCTCCGCCGGCGAGGCCTACATGATCCGCGAGGGCAAAATCGCCGAGCTCGTCCGCCCCGTCAAGCTCACCGGCAACCTCTTCACCACCCTCATGAACATCGACGCCATCGGCACAGACCTGGACATGAACCAGGGCGGCGGCTGCGGCAAAGGCGGTCAGATGCCCCTGCCCGTGTCCAACGGCAGCCCCCACATCCGCATCCAGGACTGCGTAGTAGGTGAGCGGTAAAAAATTCGAACGAGGAGGCAGGCAGTGGCGATTCAACCCGAAAGTCTAACTAAACGGAAAATCATGGAGTCGCTTGCGACTCTGCCGGAAAACGCCACCGTCGAGGACTTCCAGGAGCGCTTGACCCTGCTGACCGCCGTCGCGGAAGGCCTTGAAGATATAGAGGCAGGACGCGTCATCCCGCACGAAGAGATGGTGAAGCGCGTCAAGCAGTGGCTCGAGTAACGTGGAGCGCGCGATCACAAGGCGATGTCGCGGAGATTTACGCGTGGATTCGCAAGGATTCGCCAGCCGCGGCGACATCAATCGTTGTTCGCTTCCTTGGCAGGCCGGCAGCTTGAGGACAATCCAGAGTCCGGTCGCTTGGCTCCAGACCTTGAGGGGCTCGACGTACGGGAGATGATCGTCAGTCCATACCGAATCCTCTACAGGGTTCGACAGGGAACCGTCGGTATCATCACCGTTAGACACGCCGCCAGACAATTGAAGAAAGAAGACGTATGACACAAGCCACCACCCAAATCGATGCCATCCTTGACGCCGCCAAACGGTCCGGCGCCCAGCAAGCCGAAGTCTTCCACGTCCTCAACGAAGAGACGCCCGTCAAGTTCGAATCTAACCGGCTGAAAGAACTGAACGCCCGCCAGACCAGCGGCGTCGCCCTGCGCGTAATCGCGAACGGGCGCATCGGCTTCGCATCCAGCAGTCGCCCCGGCGACGTCGATGACGTTGTAGCCGCCGCGCTCGACACCGCACCGTTCGGCCCCGAAGCTGAGTTCGACTTCCCCGGCCCGTCCGAAGCCCCTGACGTACCGGTGTACGACGCGGCTACGGTGGCCGTCTCCACCGACGACCTGATCCACCTCGGTCAGTCGCTCATCGACGCTGTCGTCGCCGCAGAGAGCGACATCAAGTGCGATGGCTCCGTGCGCAAGGCCGTCGGCACCGTCACGCTCGCCAACTCCAACGGCGGGCGCTTTACGTTCACCGGCACCGTCTTTTCCGCAGGCATCTACGGCACGCTCATTCGCGGCACTGACATGCTGTTCGTCGGTGAGGGCGACGCCAACGTCTCACCGAAGCTCGACACGCAGATGATCAAGGACACGATCCTCCAGCAGCTCGAGTACGGCCGCAAGAGCGCGACCTGCCGCACCGCCGACATGCCTGTTATCTTCACGTCGCCCGGCGTCGCCTCCGCAATCGTTGGGCCGCTATCGATGGCCTTCAACGGCCGGCTCGTCCACCAGGGCCAGTCGCCGCTCGTCGGCCAGCTCGGCCAAGAGAAGTACGGCGCCCGCATCTCCCTTCACGACGACGCCACCCTCTCCATGCGCCCCGGCTCGCGCCCCTTTGACGATGAGGGCGTCCCCAGCCGCCTGATCCCCCTGATCGAGCGCGGCGTCGTCACGAGCTTCATGTATGACCTGCAAACCGCCGGCCTCGCTGAAACGCAGTCCACCGGCAGCGCTGCCCGCTCCCTCACCTCCCAGCCAATGATCTCGACGAGCTCCCTCGTCTTCAGCACCGGCGACAAGACCTTCGCCGAGATGGTGAAGAGCGTGAAGGAAGGCATCGTTGTCGAAGAGCTGATGGGCGCTGGGCAGGGGAACGTGCTCGGCGGCGATTTCTCCGGCAACGTTCTGCTCGGGTATAAGATAGAAAACGGGGAGATTATTGGGCGGGTTAAAGACACCATCGTCGCTGGCAACGTGCATGAGGCGGTCCGAAACGTCCTTGCTATCGGTAGCGAAGCACGCTGGGTCAACGGCTCCGTCTATGCGCCGCCGCTGCTGTTCGAGCGCCTGGCGGTCTCCTCGAAGGAATAACTTCTCGACGAGGACGGCTGAATGGAAATCGGCGAATACCTGGATGAGCTGGAAGACGGCTCACGAAAACTGCGAGTCGCTGGCCTTCAGCGCCTCTCAGAGCTGAACGGCGAAGACCGCAAAGTTTTCGATAAGCGCTGGCCGCACATTGATGTCCGCCGGCGCCGCCGTCTCGTCCAGGAGATCATCGACGTCGCCGAAGACAACGTCCACCTCAACTTCGACTCTGTCTTCCTCCGCGGTCTTTCCGACGACGACGCAGAAGTGCGGCTCGAGTCCGTCCGCGGTCTCTGGGAGCACGAGTCCCCTGGCCTCATCGGTACGCTCGCCGAACTGCTTGAGTTGGACGGCGACCCTGCCGTTCGTGCCGAAGCCGCCCTCGCGCTCGGCCGATACGTCCTCATGTTCGAGACCGGCCGCATCCGCGAGAACCAGTACCAGCGCGCCGAAGACGCCCTCCGCAAGGCCGTCGAAAACAAGAACGAGACCGAAGAAGTCCACGCCCGCGCCATCGAGGCGATCGGCGCCCGAGACATCCCCTGGGTCCGCCAGGCACTCCGCGAAGCATACGAGAGCGGCGAGCACCGCCTGAAGGTCAGCGCCGTCCACGCCATGGGCCGGAGCGCCGAAAACCGTTGGCTCCCGCTCCTCAGTCGGGAACTCGCCAGCGACGAGGGCGAGCTCCGCTACGAAGCTGCCATGGCCACCGGTCAGATAGGCGACGAGACCGCCATCCCCCAGCTTTTGCCCCTTCTGACCGACGAAGACGACGATGTTCGCGAAGCCGCTACCGCCGCACTCGGGGAAATCGGCGGCGAGCACGCTAAGATGGCGCTAATGGAGATGCTCGATAGCTCATCGACCGCCGCCCGCGAAGCCGCCGCCGCCGCCCTCGCCGAACTAGAGTTCGAGGAAGATCCCCTTGGCTTCAAGTTCCGCTGACCGCACCCGCGGCCGCTCGCCAGTAGAGAACGCCACCTCCTCCGGCGGTATCGTTTACCGTACGGGCGATCGCGGCATCGAAGTCTGCATCGTCGGCCGCTCCAGCGACGGCGTCTGGGGCCTCCCGAAAGGCACCCCCAACGAAGGCGAAACCCTGGAGCAGACGGCCATGCGCGAAGTCCAGGAAGAGACCGGCCTCGAGGTCGCTATCGATGAGAAAATCGGCGTCGTCGAGTACTGGTTCGCCCGCTCCGGCGTCCGCTACCACAAATGGGTTCACTATTACTTGATGCAATCGACAGGTGGGGACACGTCCAGACACGATCTTGAGTATGATAAGGTCGAGTGGCGGACGGTCCCGGACGCCCTCCGGACGCTGACCTTCAAGAATGAAGCGAACATGTTGGACAAGGCTCGCGACATGATCAAGGCACGACAATGAGAGACGCTTTTAGCGATGACATCGTCGCCCGCGGACGCCGCACCGTCGTTCGCCGCAAACGCCTGACTGATGTCGAGGACGAGTACCGCTGGCGCTCCGACGCTGAGCTCGCCCACTTTGACGCCTCTCGCCCCGTCCAAAGCCCGTACGCCAACTACGAGCGTAACTGGTCCTTCGACTTCCGCTTCACCGACATGCCGCAGCGCTCATTCGCCATCGAAGACGGGAATGGCACGCATATCGGCAACGTCATGTATTACAACTACGACCAGGCCCGCGGTGAAGCCGAAATCGGCATCAGCATCGGGGAGCGTGACTACTGGAGCAACGGCTACGGCTCCGACGCCCTCGCCGCTCTCGTCCGCGCGCTCTTCGCTGGCAGCGAGATTCGCCGACTTTACCTGCATACGCTCGACTGGAACGTCCGCGCGCAGCACGCATTCCGCCGGGCTGGCTTCCGCGATTGTGGCACCTCGTGGCGGGACGGGCACACCTTCGTGATGATGGAAATGTGGCGCGAGCAAGTTCTCGCCCGTGTCCCCGTCAGCGCTTAACCGAAGCGCTCGTCGACATAACTACACTATCTCTTGCCCGCGCCTCATCACGTCTGCGATGATTCCGCCAACACGGAGGTACACCATGCGCAAGCTGCCCACCATCGCCATTCGGACTCTCGCTCCACTGATGATCGTGGCCGTCATTCCATTCATGCCGGGCCACGCCACGACGACCCAGGCCGGCGGCCTCGTTGTAACCACCACGGACGACTCGGGCTCCGGGTCATTCCGCGACGCGCTCGGTCAGGCGATGACCAACGTCGGAGCGGACACCATCACCTTCGACCCCACGACCTTCCCACCCGGCAATCCGGCTACGATCCACGCTACCGCGGTCTACGAGGTCGACGGGCCCGCCGCCTCTGACCCGCTGACGATCAGCGCGCTCGGCGCTGGCGTCATCTTCGACTTCACCGGAGTGACAGAGGGCCAGGCTGCTTTCGACTTCGAGCCCGATGGCGCCATCAACGGCCTGACCATGAAGAACTTCACCATCCAGAACTACACTCCCGACACCAACCACCAGGGGCACGGCATCGAGATCGGCTTCGCCCAACCCTCCGTTAGCAACCTCGACATCGAGAACATGACCATCACGGGCAACAGTGAGGACGGCCTCTTCCTCAACGCCGAGGAGAACTTCGAGGGCCTGATCGAAAGCAACCACATCACGGATAACGGTGGCGTGGGCATCCATATCTCAGCGGGCACCGCCTCCGGTCTCTTCATCCAGGAAAACGACATCACCGGCAACGGTAGCAAGGGGATCGACCTGGACGTCACCGACCCGGACGTTGCTTCTACCGCCTTCATCACGGCGAACACGGTCTCCGATAACAGCAACGACGGCATCTTCATCGGCGGCCCCGAAACGACCAACGCGATCCACGCAACCATCAGCAACAACGTCACTTTCGGTAACGGCGGGATCGGCATCAACCTCCTCGGCTTTGGCAACGAATTCGGGGGCGTCACCGAAAACGACGCTGGCGACACGGACGCCGGCGCCAACGACCTGCTGAACTTCCCGGTGCTGAACGGCGTGAGCCAGACCGGCATCGTCGGTATCGCTTGCGCCAATTGCACCATCGAGATTTTCCTCTCTGACAACGATCCCACTGGCTACGGCGAGGGCCAAACCTTCGTCGCAAGCGGCACCGCAGACGGAGGCGGCAACTTCGACGTGGAGGGCTGCGTCGCCGCGAACGCGAGCGTCACCGCAACCGCCACGGACCCCATCGGCAACACGTCCGAGTTCGCCCTCAACTACACCGTCCCTTCCTCTACCTGCAGCGGCCTCCACACCCAGGGCGACCTGGACTGCGACGGCGACGTCGACGGCCGCGACGCACTCGCGGCCCTGATCTACAGGTCTAACACAGACCCGCAGCTGAGCCAGGAGCCCGGCTGCCTCGAAATAGGCCAGAACACCCAGCCCGTCTCCATCGGCATCCAGGGCAGCACCTACTTTGGCGACGTCAACTGCTCAGGCCTCGTCGACGAGACTGACGCCCTGATGATCCTCTGGTACGCCGCCCATGGTGACCACCCGCTGCCTCGGCCGATCGACTGCACGCCAATCGGCGGCCCAATCAGCATCACCTAAAGAACGAAAAAAAGGGCCGGACGAAAGTCCGGCCCCTCTGATTTCACGGGGGGTCAGGCTTTAGCCTGACCCGTCTAATCCGCGAAATTCCGAGCCATTCCGCGGCCATTTGTTCTAGTTCCGCGAGGGCAACTCCACAGTGGCCGTCCCCGGCGTGGTCTTGTTCCCCGCTGGGTCCTCCGTCCACACCTCCAGGTCCACCACGTTGCGTCCGTTCTCCGTCCGCTTGCTCTTCACAATCCCGCGCGACTTCACGTCCTTGTTGATCATGTCCATCCCGCGATAACTCACCGCCACCCGTCGCACGCGGCCCGCATCACCCGACCACTCATCCAGCAGCCGGCCAATCAGCGCATGCTTCAGCGCCCCGTGCACAATGCACTCCGGCAAACCCGTGCCCTGCGCGAAGTCCTTGTCGTAGTGAATCTGGTAGTAGTCGCCGGACCCGGCCGCCCAGAACACCAACCGCTGCGAGTCGCAGTTCTG
>JBDTOK010000138.1:0-7669 GCA_039933275.1 Chloroflexota bacterium
TGTCGAACTCAAGCTGGACGGGCATCGGGTAGTTGCCGGTGAAGCAGGCGGTGCAAAAACTGTCTTCCGGCTGCTCGACCGCCGCCATCAACCCGCCGAGCTCGAGGTAAGCCAGGCTGTCGGCGCCGATGTGCTTGCGTATCTCCTCGACGGACTGCTTGCTCGCGATGAGCTCCCACTGCGTCGCCATGTCGATGCCGAAGTGGCAAGGGTGCATGATCGGCGGGGCGCAGATGCGCATATGCACTTCGCTGGCACCGGCGTTGCGCAACATCTCGACGACTTTCGGCGTCGTCGTCCCACGCACGATGGAGTCGTCGACAACAACCAGTCGCTTACCGGCGATCACTTGCTTGAGCGGGTTGAACTTCAGGTGAACGCCCTGGTCGCGCAGGCGCTGATCCGGCTTGATGAAGGTGCGGCCAACGTAGCGGTTTTTGACGAGACCTTCGGCGTAAGGGATGCCCGATGCGTTGGCGTATCCAATGGCCGCAGCCGTGGCGGAGTCTGGCACACCGATTACAAGGTCAGCCTCCACGGGCGACTGCCTGGCGAGCTCGCGGCCCATGTTCATACGCATCGGGTGTAGGAGCTTGCCGCGGATCACAGAGTCCGGTCGCGCGAAGTAGATGTACTCGAAAACGCAGAGGGCTTTGCGCTGTGCCTCGACGGCCTGCTTGGCGTGCAACCCCTGCGAGTCGATAACCACGACCTCGCCCGGATCGACCTCGCGTACGAACTCCGCGCCAAGATGGTCGAGAGCACACGTCTCGGAGGCTATGATCCAGCCGCCGTTCGCCATCTTGCCGATGCAGAGCGGGCGCACGCCGTACGGATCGCGCATGGCGATAAGTGAGTCGCTGGTGATAGCGATAAAGCAGTAGGCGCCGGCCATCGCCTGCATAGTGGCGGAGGCGCGCTCGAGCCAGTCGTCGCCGGGAGCGGAAGCCAGCAGCCGCGCCGCGGCCTCAGTGTCAGTCGAGCCGGTGAACTCGGAGCCCTCGTCCTCGAGCGCATCGCGGATGACTTCGGCGTTGATCAGGTTGCCGTTGTGGGCGAGAGCGAGCTCGCCGTTGGCGCCGGAGACAAGAAAGGGCTGAGCGTTCTCTTTCTTGCTGGAGCCGGTGGTGGAGTATCGAGTGTGGCCGATCGCGATGTGGCCGGGGAGATAACCAAGGTCGGATTCGTCGAAGACCTGGGAAACGAGTCCCATGCCGGTGCGGATGTGGATGCGGGTCCCGTCAGCGGTGGCGATCCCGGCGCTTTCCTGGCCGCGATGCTGCAGAGCGTAGATGCCGTAGAAGGTGGTGCGGGCTACGTCTTCACCCGGGGCATACACGCCAAAGACACCACACTTGTCCTTCCAGGCGTCGCTATGCACTAGTTAAACTCAGGCCCTGAGGAATGACATTGTAGAATGCAGTCTTCATGGGTGAGGTGCGTAGCCGTGGCTAGGCATAAGAAATTTTAACACCCTAGTTGCGAAGGTGACAATTCGGCTGGCAGGCTGAGACGCCTTCTTTGTGGGCAAACTCCACCCAATCCAGCGCTTTTAACTTCGCAGCCCACTCATCCTCGTAGCCAACCTTCACGCAGATCCACGCCTGGTCCCGGAACGGGAGGGCAAGGTAATACGCCGTTCCCAGCGTGTTGAGCAGCTTCACAGCCGCCGGCCCGTCCGGCCCATGGTCGAACCCGACCGTGACAATGCCCTTCAGCCAAGGATCGGTCAGCTTGGCCTTGTTCATCATGTCGGTGCCGTATTTCTGACAGTTCTCGGTGACATCGATGCTGCCGGGCGGCCCGGACGTCCCGCCGCTATCGAAGGCGCCGAAGGCGAGCCCAACGCCAACTCCAATGAGAACGGCAGATGCCGCAGCCATCGCGGCGATGATCAGTCGAGTCGAAGTCACCCTTATAGCCTACTGCGGTTAGGGTTGGCTCGCGCCAGACGGTGCACCTTGCCTACGAACCAGAGACAAGACAATTAGCGTAAGGCCCGCTGCCAGCATCGAAACGACAAACCCGTAGATCGTCGCGACAAAGAACCAGAACACGGCGGCGTCATAGCGAGCGCCAAGCCCGACGCCCGCCGACCATCCAAACGCCGCACCAGCCCCACGCCGATGGCGATTAGAGAAATCACCGCCGCTGGACCGCCGAGCCCGACGATCACGTATGCGGCGTTGGAATTTTCGAACAACCAGAGAACGAGTGCTGCAACAAAGGCGACGCCCAGACAAATGAGAAGGCCTCGCATGTAACGCTACTCCGGGATGCTTGCCCGTGCCGAAGCATGGTGCGGGCGAATGATCGCTCCGAGAATCCCTCCGGCGGAGCCAACAACAACGTTCGGAATCGCCAGGAATAGGACGACTATTACGGCTTCAGCCAAGCGCGTGTTCTCAGGGTCGTTGGGCTTATTGGTTACGAGCACTGAGATGGCAAGCAGAGCTCCCGGCAGCGAACCGATTACAGCTCCTGCGAGCGCTGCCTTGCCCTCGGAGAGATTCGCAAAGATGACGAACAACGCCCCGATCGCGAGCGGCCAGCCCCAGATCGCAATGACCTGCAGGCCGTCGACGCCAAATAACCACCAAGTAAGCGCCGCCACCAGCGTCAGGATGCCGATCGGCCACGTGCGCATCGGTCATCCACCCATCGCTAACAGCCGCTGGTGTTCCGTGCGAATGCAGCGGTCCATCACCACTTCGAGGCCGGCGCCGCGCGCCTTCTCTGCCGCTGCTTCGTGACGGATGCCTTGCTGCATCCAGATGACCTTCGCGCCTGCGGCGATCGCATCTTCCACCACGGCCGGCACGTTCTCAGGGCGGCGGAAGATGTTGACTACGTCGATCGGCTCTGGGATCGAGACAAGGTCGGGGTACGCCTTCTCGCCGAGGACTTCGGTGACGTCGGGGTTGACTGGGATGATGCGATAGCCCGCGCGCTGCATGTAGGCCGTGACGCTGTACGCAGGCCGCGTCTGGTCATTCGACAAGCCAACGACGGCGATCGTCTTAGAGTCGCGCAGGATGTCGGGAATGCTCATCTGTCGATGTCCTCACATCTTCATGCTAACAAGGCCACCAAAACCACAACGCCACCGATCAGCAGCGGACCCAGTATCCAGAGCAGCCACGTCCACGACACCGTGGCAACAAGCGGTGTGACCGTCGGTTGTTGACGCATTGAGAGAGCATCGCCAAGAATCGACTGCGCCTTTTGGAGCGCGCTGGCCGGGACGTAGACCTCCATGTGGCCGGGGCCTGGTAGCGCCGCCTGGAACTCGCCGATGGTAGCGCTGCCGTCGCGGACCATGCAAGGAATGCCCTTCTGCTCCAGGCGGTCTTTCCACATCATCGCCTCGATGTACGTATCCGCTCTGCCCAACAGCGCGATGCCAGGCTTGCGCCGCCGCTTCTCGCTCATCCGGCTGCGGGCTCCGTCTGGCTCTTTGCCGGCTCGGCGGCTGCCTCTGCTGTACGCATCGGCTCGCCGTCGTCGAGGGCGGCCGTGATGACGACAGTGCTCTCGGCCATCGCGGCGATTGCCTCAGCCGCGTCGAGCGCGCGGCCAAACCCTTCGTCGATCAGGTCAGCGGTATTGGCGGCGACTACCTGCCCGATCGACAGGCGCTTGCCGCTCTTCTTGACGAGCACGATGTCCCACGCTCGCAGGTCGAGGATCGGCGGCGGGCCACCAGGCGTGATGTCGCCGAGCGGAAAGTCTTCGACGGCGAGATGTTCGATCTTCCAGAACGGCACCAGCTCCATCGTCCCAATGCCCAACCCAAGCACACCCTGCTGAAAGCGAATCGAGGACTTTTTCCTCTCGACGACCACCGACGCGCCGATCACCGAATACACCAGCCCCATTGCCGAAAACGGCGCGAGCAGCAACCCCGGCAGCAGGATTATGGCGAGCACGTTAGCCGACAGACTGCTCGATAGCGAGGCCACGATTGCAAACAGTACGAGCGCAATCGTTAGCCCGACCAACGGGAACAGCACAGCGCCGCGCTCAGGCCGCAGGTCGATCCGGTTTTCGCGGACAACCAGCACCCGCCGGTCGAGGGGGATGCGCTTGAGGGCGTCTGACATCTCGTTTCAATTGTAGCGAGCGCCAGCCGCGCGCTACAGCGGAAGCGCCTCGCTCTGCTAGAATGACCACGTTATGAGAAAAGATTTGCTTGATATCCTGGCCTGCCCAATGGACAAAAGCCCGCTCGAACTGCACGTAGACGAAGAGGTGGGAGACGAGGTCATCCAGGGGTCGCTGACCTGCACCAAGTGCGGTGAGCGCTACCCCATCGAGGACCGCATCCCCAACCTGCTCCCGCCCGAATCCCGCAAACCCGCCGAGGCGAGCTAGTGCAAACGTCGCAGCGCACCGGTCTGATCATCATGATCCTGGCGACGTTCCAGTTCGTGGTGTTCTTCTGGGCGATGACTCGCAAGAGCTACCTGGCGATTGCGCTGCCGGTTGCCTCCGCCCTCGCCGCCGTCTCCGCGCTGGCGTTCTGGATCGGATGGACGATGTTCACCGGTGAGCAGGACGAGATCGACTCCGGCGGCAACGGCGGCGGAACCGCCTAGCCGCCGACGGTTATGCTGCTGAGCGCGTTGTTCAGCGAGAAGACCACGTCCTTCGACCAATCGAACCAGAAGATTCCCGGTCCGAGAGGATTGTTGCTCGTCGTCAGCAGCGGCAGGACGAGCGCCCACACTGCAAAGCCGATGACGTTGGCGAGGAGCGCAGACCGCATCGGCAGGCGAAAGGCAGATTGAATCGCGAAGGTCGTCGATAGTAACCAGGCGACCACGCCGATCAGCGCGAAGCCAAAGCTGACCATCGGAATCAGCATTGCGGCGCCGATCGCCAGCGGCGCCGACGCCAGTCCGTGCACACGCATCAGTTCCAACAAATCGACCGACTCATGGAACATCTGCGCGAGAACGACGCGCGTTAGGCCGACCCATGCTGCCCACAGCCCAACGCCTAGCAACGTGCCGACAATCACAGACTTCCAGAACGCCTCGAACGTCCCGTTTGCCTCAATCGTCACCATCAGCCAGCCGCCCATCGCGAAAAGAAACGTGGCTAGCACCACCGTTGCCACGGCGACGATTGTCATCTGCGCGTCCTGACGCACTTCCGTGTAAACCGCTTCGTCCAGCTTGAAGGCTCGCGTCATCGCACTGCGCCAGACCTCGAACGGCGGGATGCTGGACGGCATCGCCTCGCGCGGCGCACGTGGGCGCGGTGGCGCGGCCAGGTCAGTCGGCCCACTGACGGGCGGTGGTTCCTTCGCTGCGAACGAAGGGCCTCGCGCTGCTTGGGGCTCTTTCGCCGGGGCTGGCTCGACCCTCCCGGCGGAAGGCGTTGGCTCCAGTTCCGGCGCGTCCGGTATCGGATCTGGATCGAAGCGCTCACCGCAACGTGCGCAAGCGGCGACGTTCGGTGGGAGCTGGCTGCCACAGTTGGGACAGTTTAGAGGTGTGGGCATGGCGAATCTCCTCGGGCGATCACGCGATCAGTCCGTACACAAAAACCCCCGTTACGAATTCGTTGTCCGGCCCCGAGATGAACGGGATGATCGCTATCCACAACGCCATCCCGGCGATGACGGCCGCCGCCAGTCGCAATTCGCTGGCAGCAGGCAGCGCTGCCTTCAGCCCGAAGAGCGACCAGTAGAAGACGGCCAGTATCGACAGCAGACCAAAGACGAAGCCAAGCTGCGGGATCAGCACGAGCAATCCGAGCGCGTACGGCAAGTGCCCGACAGCCAGCACCCGGAACAGCGCATCCGGCGCGATATCGATGGTAAAGAGCTGCGTGAGAACGATGTAGGTCACGCCGAACCCCGCCAGGAACAGCAGAAACGTGAACAAGCTGCCAAGTAGTGCAGTGTTCACGAACGAGAACCCGCCGAAGTCCAGCACGGTCTGTCCGTACATGTACGCACCGAACCCGGCGATAACCACGGCAATCGCCAGAGCGCAGGTGATTACGCCCGTCAGAGCACGCGCGTCGCGGATCTCCTTGAAGACAGCTGGCTCCAGGCGCACCACGCGCCGCAGCGTGTCGAGAAGTTGATCGGCGGAGAGTTGTGTTGTTTGCATATCTAGCAAGAAGCCGCCTCCCGGAAAGAGAGGCGGCTAGAGTCGCTCAAGCTGAGCAACCTCGCTACATAGTCGATTTAGGAGTGCCCCCGCTGCTCATCCCACCGCCCATCATGCCGCCACGTTCCGCCTGGAACATCAGCCCCGCGCCAACCGCTAGAGCAGCGACGAGGATGATTCCTAGGAAGAAGCCGAAGCCGAGGTGGCTGGACTCGTTAACAAGCTTGATTAGCACGCAAAGAACTGCGAGACCGGCAAGACCGGCGTGGACTCGCGGCCAAGTCAGACCCTGCGGCAGCGCCGGCATTTGTACCGTCGAGAATCGCGCGAGTGCGATCTGCGCGAACATAACGATTGCCGCTAGCACCGCGATGATCGACCAGAGCGCGCCCGGTGACTGCCAGCCGCTGCGATTAGCGCTGACGGAACCGAGGCCGAAGCCAAAGTCGACGCTGATGTGGTACCAGGGCAGGAAGCTATCGATCAGCAGCAGCGGCGCCGCGATCAAGATGATCTTCTCGCCCAGGCTCATCTGCTTGAATTTTTCCTGGATATTGATGCTCATTTTCGGCTACTCCTTACCGGCAGCGTCGCCGGAACGTAACACAGACGCAGAGTTTTCCTTGTTGGCGAACGTACTCTCCACCGATTTTAGTGTCAAGCACTTATGTGTTAACTGCTTATGCTTTTACTCCTTCGCAACAGGAATCACCGATTGCGTAACTTGAAGAGCAGGCTGGCTTTGGTAAATTGTGCCGCAGACAGGGGAGGTTTGAAAGCATGGCCGAATCACGAAACCATAACGAAGTCGCTTTTCTGGCCCGCCTGGCCGGAATAACCGTCCCAGTAGATCGCCTGCCCGCCCTGGCTATGGGCCTCGGAGGCACCCAGGCGATCGCTGATTCCCTCGCCCGCGTCGATTATGGAGCGCAGGCGCCCGCCGACAAGTTCCAGGCGCCGAGGTCATTGTGAACGACGATCTCTCGTACCTGAGCATCGCGGAGGCGAGCGAACTCATCCGCAAGAAGAAGACCTCCCCGGCAGAGCTGACAGAGGCCTGCCTAGAATGCATTGGCAAGCTGGACAACTCGTTGAACGCGTTCATCACCGTCACCGGTGAACAGGCCCGCACGGCGGCCCGCCTCGCCACCAACGCGAAGTCGCGCGGCCCCCTGCACGGCATTCCGATCGCACTGAAGGACATCTTCGACGTGGCTGGTGTCCGCACCACCGCAGCCTCGCCGATCCTCGCAGACAACGTTGCAACCGCGGACTCTTCCGTGACTGCCCGTCTCCACGAGGCGGGCGCGATCGTGCTCGGAAAGCTCAACCTGCACCAGTTCGCATTCGGCGCGACGGGGCGCTCTTCGCACTACGGCCCGGCCCGCAACCCCTGGGACCTGGAGCGCATCACCGGCGGCTCCAGCTCCGGCTCCGGCGCGGCCGTCGGCGCCAGGATGCTGCCGATGGCGATCGGGACGCAGACCGGCGGCTCGAACATGCGTCCGGCCGCGTATTGCGGCGTGGACGGTATCAAGGCCACG
>JBDTOK010000139.1:0-7668 GCA_039933275.1 Chloroflexota bacterium
TGGGACCTCTCGCACGGCGACCTCGGGCTGTCGTTCAAGGGCGACCGCGACGTGTCGTACCTCATCGGGCACGGGTTCTTCGTGACAGCGCAGCTCGGCGTCATCGCCTTCATCGTGGCTATGACGTGGGGCACATTCCTGGGCGTGATCTCAGCACTCAACCGCAACGGGCCGTTGGACTACGCCGGCGTGCTCTTCGCGACAGTCGGCGCCAGCGTCCCGAACTTTATCGCCGCCACATTCCTGATCATCGTCTTCGCCATCCAGTTCCACTGGTTCAAGATCGTGGGTTGGGGTGGCCCCATCCTCTGGGGCGATACGTTCCACGCATCAGCGTGGGAACCGCAAAAGATGGTCTTACCAGTCGTGGCGTTATCGCTCTTACCTTCCGCATACGTCGCGCGCATTATGCGGGCGAGCATGCTTGAGGTGATGAACCAGGACTACATCCGCACAGCGCGAGCGAAGGGCCTAGCGAACAACGTCGTCATCATCCGACACGCGATCAAGAATTCGCTGATCCCGGTGCTGACGGTGATGGGACCGATCTTCGCGGCGCTGGTGACGGGCTCCTTCATCATCGAGCAGATCTTCTCGATCCCGGGCATCGGGCGCTCGTTCATCCAGGCCGTGATAAGCCGCGACTACGGGATGATCATGGGCACAACGATCTTCTACGCGGCAATCGTCGCGATCGCAAACCTGTCAGTGGACATCCTCTACGCCGTCGTCGACCCGCGGATCAGGTATCGGTAGGCCCGCATGGCAATACAGGGAGACGTCGCCGAGATTCCGCAGCTGATGACGCCGGTCGTCTCCAAGCAGCGAGGACTCTGGGGCGACGCCTTCCGGCGCCTTCGCCGCAACAAGCTGGCGGTACTGGGTCTGATCATCCTGCTCTCGATTGCTGCGCTTGTCACGATCGACGGTTTCACGCACCTCTTCCAGCGATACGATGCGTACTTCGACCAGGACTACACGGCGCTCCAGCAGGGACCAAGCTGGACACACTTCTTCGGAACGGACAACCTGGGCCGCGACAACTGGTCCCGCGTGCTGTCCGGCATCCGCGTCTCGCTGCAGATTGGCATCGGGACGCAGATCGTTGTCGTAACGCTTGGCGTTACCGTTGGAGCGATCGCGGCGCTGGGCGGCCGCTTCTTCGACAACTTCCTGATGCGGATCACCGACATCGCCTACGCGTTTCCGGACATCCTCTTCATCATTCTCATGCGCGCCGTGCTGGAGAACCGTAACTGGCTCCTGGTCAGCGATGCGAAAGTGCAGATCATCCTCGCGATCTCTTTGATCAACTGGACAACGCTCGCCCGGCTGGTGCGCGGACAGATGCTTTCGCTGCGCGAGCGCGACTACGTCATCGCGGCGCGGGCGATGGGCGCGACGTCGTCGCGCATCGTCTGGGTGCACATGCTCCCGAACACGCTGGGTCCGGTCATCGTGGCGGTAACGTTTGGCGTTCCGATCGCAATCTTCGCAGAAGCTGCGTTGGGCTTTATCGGATTCGGAATTCAGGCGCCGGCGATCAGTCTCGGGAGGCTCGTGTCCGATGGCTATACGTACATCAACGTCAACTACTGGATCGTGCTCTTCCCGGCGGCGGCCATCGCGATACTGATGCTGTGCTTCACCTTCATCGGAGACGGCTTGCGGGACGCACTCGATCCGCGAACGCGCTAACAACGCGCGCGAAGAGGCAGCAAGAAAACTAAGCGGTCTGCGCAGCGAAGACTACGGCTTGCGCTTGACGACGGCGTACTTGAGCTTGCGACCGGCTTCCAACCTGGCGGCCTTGAGGCTCTTGCGCAGCTTGGTGGCAGCCTTGCGCTTGCGAACGACGCTCGGCGGCTCAAAGTACTGGCGCTGTCGCGCCTCTTTGAGGATGCCCGACTGTTGAACGAGCTTGTTGAACTGCTTCAGACCGTGTTCAAAGCCCGCGCTTGAATTAATGATTACTTCTGGCATAATCCCTGTTCTAGCGGCGCTCGTGATTTTTTTGGAGTAGTAGCCCCCGTGCTCCGGCCCCCCGGCCATCGACTTGAGCTGTAGTAGTGCGCCTGTGGACAGTATAGCTTGCCCGGACGGAGGGATGGAACATCTGATTGGCGTACAGATACAAATTGTAACCAATAGCAGCCATAAGCCTGATCAGATACGGGGGGTTATGTTTGGTGGTCACCCTGTACTCGGCGGCGTAGAATGCCCGCATGACTACTACTACCGCCAAATGGACCGCCAAGCAGATCCCCAGCCAGGATGGCCGCACCGCCGTCGTCACAGGTGCTAACAGCGGCCTCGGCCTGATTACCGCCCGCGAGCTGGCCCGGGCCGGAGCAACCGTCGTCATGGCTTGCCGGAACGCGACCAAGACACAGGAGGCGGTCCAGGAGATCGGGGCGGCGATCCCCTCGGCGAAGCTCGAGATAATGACGCTCGACCTGGGTAGCCTGGCGTCCGTGCGCGCGTTCGCGGAGGAGTTCCTCGCCAAGCACGACCGGCTCGACCTGCTGATCAACAACGCCGGCGTGATGGCACCGCCCCGCCGCGAAACAGCCGACGGCTTCGAGTTGCAGTTTGGGACGAACCACCTCGGGCACTTCGCACTGACCGGGCTGCTGATCGAGCGAATGAAGGGCCGCGAGGGCGCGCGCGTCGTCACCGTTAGCAGCGGCGCGCATCGGATGGGGCACATGAAGTTCGATGACCTGCAGGCCACGAAGAAGTACGCCCGCTGGGCCGCCTACGGACAGTCAAAGCTCTCCAACCTGCTGTTCGCGTTTGAGCTGGACCGTCGCTTGCGTGCGGCTGGCTCACCCGTGCGTAGTCTTGCCGCGCACCCCGGCTATTCGGCCACCAACCTGCAGTCAGCCCCCGCGCCCGCGTTGGACCGAGCGCTAATGAAGTTTACGAACCTCATTGCGCAAAGCGCTAATATGGGCGCGCTGCCGCAGCTCTACGCCGCGACGGAGCCGGGCCTCGAAGGTGGGATATACATCGGGCCGGACGGCTTCTTTGAGCAGCGTGGCCACCCGAAGAAGGTGCAAGCGAAGGCTGAGGCGTACAACGAAGACGACGCGGCGAAGCTCTGGTCCGTGTCAGAACAACTGACCGGCGTAAAGTTCCCGGCGCTCACCTAGTCGTCGAGCGCCGCGTAGACGATGTCTTTGAGCTGCCCACGGAAGTCGAAGGTGGTCGAAGGCATGAGCTGCGTCATGAAGATTGCGACCAGGTCTTCCTTCGGGTGGACCCAGAAGTAAGTCGAGGCGGCGCCGCCCCAGAAGTATTCGTCCTGGCAGGGCAACCCGGCCGCCACCTGGTCGATCGTCATCGCAAAGCCGAGCCCGAAGCCTGTGCCCTCGTACTTCGTCTCGGAGAAGAGGCCGATCGCCATGCTCGAGAGATTGGCGCCGTTGGGAAGCTGGTTCTTCGTCATCAGGTTTAGCGTCCGCGAGCCGATGATCCGCTCGCCGTCCAGTTCGCCCCCGCGGCGCAGCATCTCTGCGAAGCGCAGGTAGTCCGCCGTCGTGCTGGTCAGGCCGCCGCCGCCGGAAAGGAACGTTGGCTCACGGAGATACGTGCTTGTGGCCGGAGCGTCGATCAGCATGTTCGTCTTGTCCGCCTGGCGCATGTAGTTGGCAGCGAGACGGGCGGCCTTCTCAGGAGCGACCTGAAAGGCGGTGTCGCCCATACCCAGCGGCTCGAAGATATTCTCGCGCAGGTACTGGTCGAACGGCTTGCCCGAGATCGCCTGCACGAGGTAGCCGCAGACGTCAGTGGAGTACGAGTACATCCACTTGTCGCCGGGGTCATACATCAGAGGGACGCCGGTCAGCCGCTGGACGAACACATCGAGCGTTTCGCCGCGGCCGCGGATGACGTCGCCGCCACCGTACAGGCGATCGATGGGGTGGTTGGAGAAACCGTAGGAAAGACCGCTCGTGTGGCTGAGGATGTTGCGGAAAGAGATCTGGCGCGCGGCGGGACGGGTGACGATCGCTTCGCCGGTGCCGGAGACGTAGACCGTCGGCTCCTTCCACTCCGGGATGAACCGCGAGATCGGATCGCTGAGCTGGAAGAGGCCCTGTTCCCACAGCATCATCAGTGCGATCGACGTGATCGGCTTCGTCATCGAGTAGATGCGGAAGATCGTGTCGTCCGCCATCGGTATCGCATTCTCGCGATCGGACAGGCCCAGCGATTTGAAGTACGCGACGTGCCCATGCCGCGCAACCAGCGTCTGGCAACCGGCGATCTTCCGCTGCGAAACATAGTTGCGGTCGAGGTGATCGGTGATACGCTCCAGCCTCCTGGCTGAGAATCCGGCCGCTTTTGTGTCTGTTTCCATCGTCGCGCTCCTGTACCCGTGATGCGCTGTATTCTACCGCCCCGCACCGTAGAATGACGGCTATGGCCAGACTCAAGGACCTGCACGACACCCTCCATCGTGTCGCCGCCGGATACAGCGGCAAGGCCACATACGCGCTGTTCGATCTCACCTCGGGCGAGCGGATCGGGGCGAGCGAGGACAACGTCATGCCAACGGCATCGCTGATCAAGGTACCGATCCTGGTCGCGCTGTACCAGGCGATCGAAAATGGCGAGGTCGGTGGTCTAGACGATCGGATTGTGCTCAGCGACACGCATCGCTGCCTCGGCTCCGGCGTGCTCAACCATCTCGCATCGGGCGTGGAGATGAGTGTGCGCGACGCGGCGGTTCTGATGATCATCATCTCCGACAACACGGCGACGAACATGATGATCGACCACGTTGGCATCGATCGCATCAACCAGACGATGCGCAACCTCGGCCTCGCGCAGACGACGCTCTTTCTGCGGTTGGGCGACCGGAGCGCCGGTCTCGATCCACGCAAGATGTCCGTGAGCACTGCCGGCGAGATGGCGCGGCTGATGGAGCTGATAGCCCGCCACGAAGCCGTTTCCCACGAAGCGTCGGAGGACATGCTGCGGATCATGCGCCGCCAGGACTACCGCCACGAGCTCTCCAGCGAGTTGCCGTGGAACGAGATGAACCGCCTAGACAACCACAGGCAGAACTGGGTCGCTGAGAAGGGCGGCTCGTTCCTCAACGGCGTCCGCACCTCGGCGGGCGTCTTCCACAGTGAACGCGGGACGTACACGCTGGCAGCGTTCTGCGAAGGCGGCACCGGTCCAGGCTCCGGGCGCAACTCTGAAGGCAACCGTTTGCTCGGTGCGTTAGGGTTGGCGGCGTGGCGTGAACTAGCGGCGGCGGACTAGATCGGAGAGCCGGGCGCGACCAGCGGCCACGGGCGCTCGCGCTCCCAGGCCAACGCCAGGTCGAGAAGCAGAGCGTCTTCGTTACGTCGCGCGTACGCCTGCAAGCCGACGGGAAGACCGTTGCTGTTAACGCCGGCGGGCAGCGAAATTGCCGGGAAGCCGGAGAGATTGGCAGGGATCGTGAGGGCGCCGGCGTTGTACGGGCTGACCGACACCTCGCCGACCTGCCACGGCATCGGCCCCTCTGCCTTAAACGGCTCCATCGGGCTCGATGCGCAGAGAACGATGTCGGTTTGCGCGAAAAGGTCCGCCATCGCCTCGTTCATCTCGACGCGGAACTTTTCCACCTTCGCGCCGTGCCAGGCGCGGTACTGCGGGTAGCTCTTCATCGCGAACGCGATCTCGAACGTGAGGTCGTTCTCGCACTGCGGCCAGTAGTCGCCGAGGTCGAGCAGCAGCGACGGCAACCCAGCCGTCGCCCACGCCATCCCGTTTTCCGGCACCTTCACATCGATATCGACGCGACTCATGCCTGTCATCTCGACGAGTGCGTCCGCCGCTTCCGCGACGATGCGCTCCGTCTCCGGATGCACGACGGCGTTGCCAAGGTTGGGCGAGATCGCCACGCGCAGTCCGCGCAGGTCCATCTTCCCCAGGTTATCTTCCCAGCCTTCTTCGCGGCGGGGGATGCTCAGCGCGTCACGGATGTCGTAGCCAGCGGCGACGTCGTACCACCGGGCTGCGTCCCGGACGCTGCGAGAGACCGTGCCCTTAACGGCGGTCAGCATCGCGTATGGCATTCGCGGCCCGCGCGGGATGCGCCCGTACGTGCCCTTCATGCCGAGCAGTCCGGTATAAGACGCAGGAATACGGATCGAGCCGCCGCCATCGCCGGCTGTGGCCAGCGGGACGAGCCCGCCCGCAACCGCAGCAGCGGAACCGCCGGACGAACCGCCCGGCGTTCGCTCCAGGTTCCAGGGGTTCCGCGTAGTGCCATGCAACTTCGTCGAGGTGTAGGCAACGAACCCGAACTCGGACGTCGCCGCCTTGCCGAGGATCACAGCGCCCGCGGCCCGCAATCGCGCCACTTGTGTGCAGTCCTCTTCCGCCATGCGGTCCTTGAACACGATCGAGCCCTCGCTCGTCGGAAAGCCCGCCGCATCCTCCATGTCCTTCACCAGCAGCGGCACGCCCGCGAACAAGCCCGGGTCTTCGCCTTTGGCGATGCGCTCGTCGATCTGCGCGGCCTGCTGGCGGGCGCCCTCGGCGTCCAGCGTGACGATCGGATTGAGCTGAGTCGCCGCGATCGCCTCAAGCGATGCCTCGACGGCGTCGGACGACTTCACATCGCCGCGCCTGATGGCATCAGCGAGGGAACAGGCGTCGTCCAACCAGACCTTCATGGGAGCGCAGTATAGCACCCCGGCTGCGTCTTAATGCTGCGTTAGGAATCGCCAGCGCAAGATACGGCCCGATGGACTCCGAAAGGCGCGATCTAATCGGCAGGCTGCGAGAGCTCATGACGTACCGCGTCGTGGGCGAGCCGGTTTGGCTGTACGTCCTCTGGCTGACGATCTGCCTCGTCGTTAGTGTGGCGATCGTCTGGGGAATCGCCTCAGGCGCCGCGTCTTGTCCAGCCGGAACGCCCGGCTGCGGCTAAAAGGCAGTATCGGGGGCTAGCCGCCGTGGATCGCCCAATAGTGGGCGGAGTACTGGCCAAGCGTAAAGCCCATCACCACCGACATCGCCACCAGTCCGAACTGCAGGCGGCGGTGGCCCGGCGTCGCGTTATCGTCAAAACCGAAGGCGGTGAGGATCAACAAGAACGGCGCGAAGTCCAGCAAGAACCGGTAGCCGTACTGCACCCAGCCCTGGCTGTAGTGCATGAACAGCAGCGCGCATACGCAGGCGATGGCGAGCCAGCACGCTGGCGACAGCGCGGACTTTCGCTTGACCAGAAACGCGTAAACAAACGCCGGTGACGTGAGCAGAATGCTCATCCCGTAGGGCGACGCTCGCAGGAATGGGAAATCGGAGTGTACCTGTGGCGTTAGCAACAGCAGCGCTTGCAGGTGCCATGGGATGTTCCGCGGATCGAACAGATGGTATGCCGCAGCGTGCGGGAAAAGCACGCGGAAAAAGCTGTACTTGTTGTCTGTGTGGATGTACGACCCGTAGACCGTCTGGTAGCCACTGTCCAGTGCGTTGTGGAAGCGCGCGTAGTTGTAGATCAGCGTCAGCACCGCAAACGGCACGAGCCCTGCCAGAAACCACGCTGCGTCTTTGAGCCAGGCGCGATTCTTCAGCCCAGCCCAGCTCAATTGATCGCTGCGCTGGCGGTACAGGTAGTAGAAGAAGAACGGCGCCGCCAGACCCGTCGTCATGCGCGAGATG
>JBDTOK010000140.1:0-7557 GCA_039933275.1 Chloroflexota bacterium
AAAGCCCGGTGCGAATGCAGAAGACGAAGGATGGGTTGCCACGTTCGCACATGATGAGCGCGAGGGCCAGTCGTCTTTGCTCATCTTGAACGCACAGGACTTCGACGGCGAGCCTCAGGCGCGGATCAACATGCCGGTTCGCGTTCCTTATGGCTTCCACGGCGCCTGGATTGCAGAGGACGAATTGGCCGAATAGCCAGGGCAATCTCGTCTTCTCGCATAGTGGCCTGGCGGGTGTACTTGCGGTGAGTGTCAAGCGGCGGGGGTTGTTTGTGGGCCACGGCGTTTTCGATCGAGCGCGTCGATTGATGAGAAACAGAGCCTTGCATCAACGCTCTCTTCAACCGCGATCGCGCAGTCGTCGTGTAGCGCAACATTCTGAGCGCGAGGTATCGCCTCGCTGTCTGACGAGGCGGCGGGCTGAGCGCCGCCTAGTGGAGGATCGCCGATTGTCAGGCAGAGAGTCGGTTCGAGCCCCGTCTCTCTCTTCAGATACTCGCGGATCGCGCTTGGCGGTCGTCGCCTTGGCAGTCAGATGGTCCACGTACGCTTCCCATAACGCACTTAACCGTGCAACATCGGCCGACCGCGTTAGGTGGTCCCGCCGGCCTTGCCAAGCTCGCGTCGCAGGCCGGCCGCGGCATTGTTACCAAGTCGCTTGAGAGCTAGGCCGAAGAGGGGATCGACAAACCTCATCGCGCCCTTTAGCGTCAAGTGAGCCTCGTAGGTCATCTCGCATCCCGTACCGGTAGACTTCACGGTGATCGTGTCCTCGGAGATCGTGGTCGAATTCTCGGCCCGAAGGACGACCCGCTTCGGGCGTTCGTAGGCAGTAGTCGTGTAGTCCAGCGGGATCTCGCGGCCAAGCCAGCGGACCAGGACATGGAACCTCGCTCCTTGCCCGGGCCGGTTGTCATCGATCGGGTGCGCTTCCGCTGCGGTCGGGTCCCACTCGGTGACATTTGAGAACATCGCCATGTAGTCAAAAACCTCCTCGGCGCTTCTTGGGCTGGCGATCGTTACGCGATATTGGGCCATGTCTTAGTCTCCTTCGTTGTCGGTTGATTCAGTCGGGGCGGTGGCACTATCGGGCGGCAGCCCGCAAAGGTTCTCGCACACGGCGAAGAGCTTGGACCTCTCCTCTGGAGTCTCGCGAGTCCACGGGACTCGGTGTTTGGGCCGCGGTCTGCGATCGTGCCAGAACTGCCCAGTGCTCAACGCTGCATCTGGTGAGCCTGCTAGCCAGACGATTGTGTCGGCGCCGGCGGAAGGGTCGCGGAGCAGCGGACCCATCACCCGGTTGAAGCGGGGCAACGAGGCGGCAACGCCCGCGGTCGCCACCCAATCTGGATGGGTCGAGTGCACAGTGACGCCGTCGGCGGCCAGACGCCTGCCCCACTCCTCGCTGAGGATGACCTCCGCCCGTTTGGTGTGCGCATAGAATCGCGCCCCATCGAAGGCGCGACGCTCGAGCTGGAGATCGTCGAGGTCGATCCGTGCCGTGTACATTCCTCCGGAGGAGACATTGATCACACGGGAAGGAGCGGACCGCCGAAGCGCCGGCAGCATCAGCGCAGTGAGCAGGAAGGGGCCGAGTACATTGGTCGCGAAGGTGAGTTCGAACCACTCTTCTGTGTGCGTTCGTTTCGCCGGAAACACGCCGGCGTTGTTGACCAGCACGTCCAGGGGCGCGCCCGAGGCAAGGAAGCCGGTGGCGAACTCACCAGGCGAAGCGAGGCTCGCGACGTCACAGACGTGGATCTCAATCGCTCTCGAACCTGACGCCTTGGCGATGCGTTCTAGCGCCTGCTCGCCGCGTTCGCGGTTGCGGACAACCATGTGCACCCTGGCACCTCGACGGGCCAGATCCGAGCAGGCCGCCTCGCCGATCCCGGAGCTCGCGCCGGTGACGATCACCGAGCGTCCGCTCACTGTGATCGGCCCACGCGGGAAGAGTCGCTCGCGCACCCGGTAGCCGAAGATCGAGTAGCCGGGCAGCACGATCCAATCCATGGCCTCGTCCACGAAACGCTTCAACATCGCCGCATCGCCTTCCGACGGGAAGCGCGAGTGATGCCCTTGATCATGCCTCCGAAGATCAGAGAGTGGACCGGCCATAGAGCGTACCAGTAGAGAAGACCAGGCAGGCCGAGAGGATCAAAGATCGCAGTCTGGGTCAGCGTTGAGCCGTTTGCCGCCGGTTCGACTTCGAATTGAAGCCATGCCCGCCCGGGCAGCTTCATCTCCGCGCTGAGCCGGAGAAGATGGTCCTCCTCGTACGCCTCGACCCGCCAGAAATCCACCGTGTCGCCGACGGCGAGCTGCTCGGGGTGACGGCGACCCCGCCTCATACCTGCGCCGCCCACGAGTAAATCAATGAGTCCCCGGAATCGCCACGGCCAGGCAGGACTATACCAGCCCTTCTTGCCACCGATTCGCTTGATCGGGGCGAACGCAGCCTCGGGCGATCTGTCAATCGTCAAGCGACGCGAATCGACGAGGCGGGATCCAGTGCGGACACCTCCCCACGCCGGCTGATCGCCGCGGGCGGAGGGAGCGTCGGACCAGCGAGTCTCAGCGAATTCTCTATCCTCATTCAGAAGCGCTCTTCGAATCGCCTCTTTGTAGCCTCGCGGCTTCACCGTGAAGAGGCGGCGCGCCAGTTCGTCTCGAACGAGAGTCTCGTGAATGATGCTTTCAATCAGCTTCCTTCCGACTGTAGCGTACAGAGGCGTCACCAGCCCCAGCCAAAGGCTTGACAGATGTGGCGTGAGGACTGGCACTGGTATCATCAGCCTCCGGAGCCCGCGCTGCCTGGCATATTCCATCATTATCTGCGCGTATGTGATCCGGTCTGGTCCACCGATTTCGACGACAATGCTTTCGTCGAGCGGGACCTCGCGGGCTTGCACGAGGTACTCGACGACGTCTTCGACAGCGACTGGCTGGGCCCGTACTCGCACCCAACGCGGTGTGATCATCAACGGCAGACGATCGATCAGTGCTCTGATCATCTCGAACGACAGGCTTCCTGATCCGATGACTATGGATGCTCGGAATTCGATGGTCGTCACACCGGACTCGCGGAGAATGCGGCCGACTTCCTGCCTGCTCCTGAGGTGCGGCGAGAGGTCATCACCCTCACCGAGACCGCCGAGGTAGATCAAGCGCTTGACCCCGGCTTCGGCCGCTGCCTTCGCGAAGTTCAGGGCGCCCTCCCTATCGACGGCTTCGAAGTCGACGGCTCCCAACGAGTGGACGAGGTAGTAGGCACTGTCGATGCCGGACAAGGCGGAGCGAAGGCTGTCCAAGTCCAGGACATCACCAGGCACGATCTCGGTCGAAGGCGCCGCGCGGGAGCGCAGGAAATCGGGACGTCTTGCTATGCAGCGTAGTGGTATACCTTTGCCCTCCAGGGAACTCATCAGACGTCCGCCGATGTAGCCTGTGGCGCCTGCGATGAGAACACGCGGCGAACGGTCTCGGTCGGTCACGACAGGGTCCCGCTGAAGACCTGCCACGCCAGGGCCGACTTCGCGGCGAAGCTGAGCACGATGTACGCGTACTCACCGAAGACGTAGTTACGCCAGGGGCCGATCCTCTTGTACTGCAGGAACATGTTTATGGCAAAGCAGTTGAAGAAGGCGAACAGCGAGAAGAAGATTCCGTATACGAACGCCGGGACGTCTCCCGCGCTGCGGCCACCCGGAGAGATGAGGAAGAGCGTGATCACGACCCACGGGATCGCGCCAGCGAAGCATCCGAACCAGAACGGCAGCCAGTTGACGTCTTCTTTGACCGCTCCTTTGTTCACAGATTCCATCATCAGGCCACAGAAGATCATCATCGCGTTCAGGGAGACGAGGAGAATGATGGCACCGATGTCGTAGATGCCAGGAAACATAGCGATCACGACGATCATCACCGAAGAACTGAAAGCGTACTCCCACCAGCGCGCCCAGTTGGCACCGTTCTCGACGGTTCGGAGATACCAGCGATTGACGCCGGGCAGGCTTACAATCAGGTGGTCCGCAGCAGATAAGAACAAGAAAAGGGCTATTAGCGGTCCGATGGGTACGTCCACGATCTTGCTGATCTCGGTGATGCCCTCGCCCGGCCCGCTGGCGCCTTCGGGCATGGTGACGAAAGACGAATTGATCGGCAACGTGAAGTCGGAACTGAGGAGCAGAATCGCGAGTCCCTGAACCAGGTGCAGAAGCGCCATCGCCGCGTTGAATATGCGCAGGCGTGGCCAGCCAGAACCTGTTGGAGACTCAGCAGCTTCCATATATCTCATGCGGCTAGCTGGCCTCGTCTCTTGCGGCGACCCGGCGCATCATCTTCGGCCACCGTCAGGGGCTCAGCGGTCTCTGGTCGCGAGCCGCAGTTTACGCAGGAAGCGTCGTCGCCCGCGCCCATGATACTCCCGCGGACGCATCGCCCGCAGGCTTCGAGTTGACGCATGTTCAATGACAGTGAGGAAGGGCTGTCGCTGGATTCAGTGTGGCGAACTGTCGCGGAATATTCGAGGTTCACGCTGGCACCCTATCGACTGCGTTCTGTACCGCCGGAACGATCCAGGGACCACGAAGAGGGTCCTCAACGATGATCGTCACGCCAACTGAGTGGTCAACCAAGGCCTCCAACGAGAGCCCCTGCAATCGTTCGATCAGGGACGGTCGGGTGAATTCGACTGGAATGATAACGGTGTCGATGTCTTCAGATTTGCACCAATCGGCGAGGTGTGCGAATCCGACTTTGTTAGGCAGAACGCCCTTGACGACGGGAGTCTTGGTGGCCGCTGCGTCAACCAAGTTCGCCAGACTGCTGCGACCAAGTGCGCGTCGTAGAGTGGATGCACCGTGCGGTTTCTTCCAGTACCCCTCATCGCTTGGGTAGGGGTTGACCAGATAAGACGCTGCGGAAAGGTCGTAGAGGTACAGCTCCGCTCCGAGTTCGCCCGCAGACTCCGCGATCGCCGATAGCCCTCGCTTCAGAAAGGGCCGCTGACCCTCGTCTACCAGCGCGATAATGCGCCGCGGATCTGCCCCCTGGATGATCTCAGAAAGACGATTGTCTGAGATCTCGTCACCAGGTCGATCCAGCCTTACGTCATCCAGGTGTGCGATCAGGGCAGCGACCACGCGCTCGTCACCGGACACGAATCCGGCGAAGACCTTATCGGGAGAAGAGATGCCACCCTTGCCCCAGATGCCCTCCGGAGAGACTTCCCAGCCCACGAATGCGACCGGCTCCGGCGTCGCCGATACCAAGAACCACTGGTTCTTAAGGAGCGAGTGGTCTGCTTCGAGTGCTTTCCATTGGGACAGGCCGTCTGCGATGGCCTCGGCTGGTTCGCCTTAGCCGAAGCCGTAGACGGTCACCCCGTGCGACTTCATCCGATGATAGCGCTCAGCCTCGTTCTCCAGCTTGCCGGCGCTTTGAAATCCGACGTAGAGGGGTCCCAGGGTTTGAGCTGCGAGCAGGTCCTGTTCGATCTCCCGGGTGAACGAGAGCATGAGCTTAGCGTCCTGGAGAAATGTGAACCCTTTTAGCCGTTCGCCGCCGTGGGGCACAGCCTGCTCCAGGCGCTTCACGAACGCCCCGAGTCCGAAGACATCGATCCCGTTTGCTTCTTCCTCTTTCAATCGCCATTCCATCTTCATTGCTGTCTCCATCCTTGTTTCTGTAGGGCGTTTCCGCTCACGGGCGGTCTGCCGAGCCCGCCCGTGAGCTTGCACGCTTGCCAGTCGTTCTGTCCGACCTCCCCGGCCGGAACCAGCGTTACTAACGGGTCGGCACCTCGTTGATCAGGAGCTGGAACGAGCCTGTGCTCAGCGAGCCGACTGCGTAGACCTGGACCAGCTTTCCCGGCTTCAGCCAAATCCTCTGGGTGAAAATTGGGTCTCCGCTGGCGGGCGAGATCTTCACGTCGTAGGACCCAAGGAAAAGCGTCCCTGCTGCGCTATCGCCGTTGGAGATGTTGTCCAGGTTGATTCGGTTCCCGAAGTTCCACGGTCGCACTACGTCGAGGTCGACGGTGGGAGCGGCGGCGGTGTGATGTGCCTGCACCCGTGCCTTCAGGAAACCGGGACGGCTCACGTTGTTGACGAATTTGGATGCCGTAGGCGCCCCGTTCTCGTCCAAGTGGGCAAGTACCGTCGCATCTTCACCTGCAGTGAAGGGCACATCGGCCTGAATCACGGGGGAGTTCCCGCACGGGGTCCCGATGTTCGCCAGGCTGATCTTGATGTTGTGTGTCCCTGGGTTGAGCATTACCGGCCCGGCGAAATGGCCAAACTCAAAACCCTTGAGAAGACAGATGGAGTCGTCCACAAGAACGTCGACTGGGAGCGCCGGGGCAAGGCCCAGGTCACCCCCTGGTATGCCATGCCCCACTCTAACGGACGCCTGGGCAGGCGCAGCCGACGCGGAAGAGGCGAGTCCGATCGCGCTGACCATAACTACTGCTAGTGCAAAAACGAGCTTCTTCAATTGGGGGCCTCCCTCTATTTGCTGCCTGCCCTTTGGCAGGCAATTCTCTTGATGGATTGACCAACGGGCGGGCACTTGGCCCGCCCGTGGTCGCTTCTGATTAGTCCTTCTTGACCGTGCGGCGGGCGAGCGTCGCTGGGACGGCGATGCCGGCGCCGATGAGAGCGATACCCGCGACGAGCAGCCACATGGCCGGGCCGGATCCATCGGATCCGGGGGCACCGCCGGTCGTCGGCAACTGGCCTGCGGTCGGGGTGGGCTGCTGCGACACCGAGTCTGTCGTCAGCTTGACGCTAAGTGCCGGCTGTCCGGCGGCAAGACCGACAGCGAAAGCCGTGTAGACCTTGCCGGCCTCGAGCTTCGTACCTGGCAGGCTCAACACGGCGGTCGAAGCCCCAGCGGCACGCACTTCGAGGTCGTAGTTCCCAGCGGCAAGCGGCAGGTAATCGGCAGCCGCCTTGAACGCCAGGTTTGGCACCACGACTCCGGCGCCCGCGGCGTAGATGTCGACGTTGGGAGCGTCAGGGGAGAGGTGGACAACGCGGATGTGCGCTTTGCCGGCTGCCGGGGCCGCGTTGTTGTCGGTGAGGACCACCGGCGCGATGGAAGCGACTTTCCCGGCGGCGGCGACGGTGTAGTCCTTGCCGCCGTCCAGAATCAGGCTGGGCACGTCGATCACCGGCGTCCCAGTACCGTTCGCCGACGTCGGGAACACCTTGACCGCGTGGGACCCGGAGGGGACTGTCACGTAGTCCGTGATTGAACCGAACGCCAGGTTGGGGATTGCCTTGGCGCCATCCAGGTAGACGTCCACGTTGGGCGCGTCAGGAGACGCGTGCAGAACGCGAAGCCTGGCGTTACCCGTTTGCGCCGAAGCGCTACCCCCGAAGAGGGACGCCGCGATAAAGAGGGCGCCCAGGACGCCCGTGAGCATGATGAGGAACTTGTTCATGAGTTTGCCTCCTTCTTGTGCAAAAGTTTGTCATGTCCTCGTTCTGGATTGTGCAATAGGTCTGCACAATGTGTCAAGCCCTCTTGCGCAAGTTCTGACCAAGATTTAAG
>JBDTOK010000141.1:0-7450 GCA_039933275.1 Chloroflexota bacterium
GAGGTGGACGAAGTGGGAGTCTGGCATGGCGCCGTGCCAGTGCTCTTCACCCGCCTCGACGAGAACGACGTCACCGGGCTCGACGAGGTTCTCCTGATCTTTCGTGGCGAGGATGCCGCGACCTTCTGTGCAATGCAGCACCTGCGCGACGTGGTGCGTGTGCAAGTACGTGCGCGCGCCCGGCGAGAAGCGGACGACGGCGATCTCGACGCCTTTGTCGGGCGAGACGATGGGCTGAACGTGGACTTCGCCGACGAAGAACTTGGTCTCTTGCTTGGCTGCTGAGGCGGGGGTGTGGATAACTTTCATGCGATCAGTTTACGGGAGAGTAGCAGGTGGAGAGTAGCCAGTAGCAAGTGAGGTGTGAGGTGCGTTGGTGGTGGACGTGACATCGACCCCGGAGGTGGTTTGCCTCGCCTCTGCACGTGAGGGCGCGACGGGAAACCGCAGAAATCAGCCAGGGAGGGGAAGTCGCGTGAGCGCTACACGACTTCGCCCTCCCCGTTCGGCTGGTGTATTTAGTTGCAGCCAGGGAGGCGTCGCGTGCGGCCGCGAACCGCCTCCATGTTTCGCTGTCGGTTATGCGTCCGGGTGGAAGAGCGCGGTGGTGGCGTTGGATGGTGCGCGGCCGCCGTGCATGTTGTAGCGGCTGGTGCTGCCACTGGTGCCCGGTGTGCCGCTGCTGTCAGTGCCCATGTTCGGGCAGTTGGCCGGGTCGTGCGTGCCGTCACTCTTGTCGCCAGGCGCCGGCGTTGTGGCGCCGTCACTGGGGGCGGGTATTGCCGTGCCGCCGGTGGAGTCGGTTGGCGGCGCTGTCGTTGCGGCCGGGGTGTCCGTCGGCGTGCTGCTCTGCGCGTAGCTGACGGCCCCGGTGGCGACGAGCGCGGCGACGACGAGGGCGATGCCGCCGGCCCCACTTAAGGCATACGTTCGGATGTTGGACATCTTGTACTCCTCTACTAAGCCTGTTCGATGTACTCAGGGTAGGAAGGGGGCGTTAAGCAGGGTTTGAGGTGGGATTAGGAAATGTCAATGTTGGGCATTGGGCATTGGGCATTGGGGCATGGCGTACGATCGGGGAAGAATGGGTTGGAGCTAAGAAGGAGTATCGATGTCGTATCCGGAGGCGAAGTATCACGGCGATGCAGGCGAGGTGAGCGCGGTGTTCCGGCCCGGGACCGCGGAGCCGGACCTGACGGTGGGCTCGAGCAAGGCGACGTACATCATGACGGGCGAGGCTACTGGCGGTAAGTACGGGCTGTACCGCTGGGATATGGCGCCGAATACGCCCGGCGCGACGGCGCACTTCCATCGGACGCTATCGGAAGCGTTCTTTGTGCTCAGCGGGACGGTGGCGCTATACGACGGCGCGAAGTGGGCAGACGCTGTAGCCGGCGATTTCCTCTACGTGCCGGAAGGCGGCATCCACGGCTTCCGCAATTCGTCGGCGGACCCGGCGTCGATGCTGATCCTGTTCTCGCCGGGCGCGCCGCGGGAGCCGTACTTCCAGGGGCTGGCGGACCGGGTGCTAGGCAAGCGTGAGTTCACGCCGGAGTCGTTCAAGGAGTTTTGCGACGCGCACGACAACTTGTTTGTGCCGTGAGGGGACAAGGCACTGGGAACTCGGAAGTAGGCGAGCTATGGTCGGTGAGAGTTCAGAAAGTCGTCTGTGACGTCGAGTCGCCAGTTCATGGCTTCGAGCTGATCCCAGGTGAGAGAGACAACCGCGACGATGTTTCCCCCGGTATCGCGCACGCCCAGCGTGGTCTCGCCCGAGTATTCGCCAGTCGACAGCTCAGCTTCCTGGCCCGGCTCGAGAGTCGTTACGCTCTTGTCGAGCTTGTCGCCCTCAACAATCGCGATCGTTTGGCCCCGTGTGATTCGCGTACGTGATTCCGTGTCCAGGATCGCAAGCGATCGTGGAGTAGAGAATAAGTCCCATTGCAGCGACGCTGATTGCGCGGAGCATCTAGCCGCACCTGTTATAGCCGCAGCTGCGGCACGCCAGGCACCCCTCCTGGTACACCAGCGCGGCGCCGCAGTCCGGGCAGGCGATGCCGGTGACTTCGGAGCGGGCGTCGGTTGGGGGTGCGCCGATGTCTCCTGGCGGGGTGTGGTAACTGGCGTCGAGGCGGGCGGCGTTGGGGGCGAACTTTAGCTCCAGCCAGCGGAAGATGTAGTCGACGAGGCTGGTGGTGAAGGGGATCTGCGGGTTGCTGGTGCGGCCGTAGGGCTCGAAGCGAGTGTTTTTCAGCTTGCGGGACAGCTCTTCGATCGGGACGCCGTATTGCAGGGTGACGGATGTGAGCAGGGCGACGGTGTCCATCAAGCCGCTGACTGTCGAGCCTTCCTTATTGATCTTGACGAAGATCTCGCCGGGGCGGCCATCGTCGTAGAGGCCGACGGTGATGTAGCCCTCGTGGCCGGCGACCTGGAACTTGTGCGTGATGGAACGGCGCTCGTCGGGGAGGCGCTGGCGGAAGGGCGCTGGTCGTTCGATCGAGCTGAGGGCGCCGGCGATCTCGGCGAGGGCGAGTCCGGTCTCTTGCTCCGGGCCTTTGACGTTGGCGGTGATGTGCGAAAGGACGGAGAAGTCGCGGGAGCCTTCGCGATAGATGGTGATGCCTTTGCAGCCCTCGCGGTAGGCCAGCCAGAAGGCGGAGGCGACGTCGGCCTGGGTGGCGGAGTAGGGGAAGTTGATCGTCTTGGAGACGGCGTTGTCCGTGTGGCGCTGGAAGGCGGCCTGCATGCGGACGTGCGCCTCGGGGGCGATCTGGTGGGCCGTGGTGAAGACTCGGACGGCCCAGTCTGGGACTGGGGTGCCCTCACCCCCTGTCCCCCTCTCCCGCTCCGCGGGCGAGGGGGCAACCTGTTGGTCAGAGATTCGGGCGTTCCATTCTTCGAGCGTGCCGCCAGCGGCGACGTGGTCCATCAGCGCTTCGCTGTAGAAGTTGCCTTCGCGGGCGGCTTCGACGAAGTTGCGGTTAGCCTCGAGGAGGGTTGTCAGCTTCGACGGGTCGTCCGGGTCGAGGTAGTGCTGGCGCTTGTAGGCGAGGGCGAAGGCGGGCTCGATGCCTGAGGAAGCTTCGGCGATGATCGAGATCGTGCCGGTGGGTGCGACTGTGGTTCGGGTGGCGTTGCGGTATGGCGCCTCGGGCTCGTAGGTAGAGCCTTTCCAGGCGCCGAAGACGCCGCGCTCGCGGGCGAGCTCGAGGGAGGCGTCGTTGGACTTAGCCTGCAGGAACGACATCACCTCTTCGCCGAGGGCCAGCGCTTCTTCGGAGTCGTAGGGAAGGCGCAGCTGCATGAGCGTGTCATGCCAGCCCATGACGCCGAGTCCGACCTTGCGGGTAGCCTTGGTGGCGGCCTCGATCTCCGGGATGGGGTAGCGGTTCATATCGATCACGTTGTCGAGAAAGCGGATGCACTGCGGGATGACCTGCGCCAGGCGCTCCCAGTCCAGCTTCGGGCGATCGCCGTCCCGCCGCACGAAGCGCGCCAGATTGAGCGAGCCGAGGTTGCAGGACTCGTATGGGAGGAGTGGTTGCTCACCGCAGGGGTTGGTGGCTTCGATGGGGCCGAGGTTGGGAGTGGGGTTGTCAGCGTTGATGCGGTCGATGAAGACGATGCCGGGGTCTCCGTTGCGCCAGGCGTTGGCGACGAGCAGGTCGAAGATGTGGCGGGCGCGCTTGCGGCCGGTGATCGACCCGTCCTTGGGGTTCACGAGGTCGTATTCGTCGTCGCGCTCGACCGCTTGCATGAAGGTTTCGGTGATCGCCACCGATATGTTGAAGTTGGTTAGCGTTCGCATATCCGACTTGAGGGCGATGAACTCTTCTATATCAGGGTGATCGACGGCGAGGATGCCCATGTTGGCGCCGCGCCTTGTTCCGCCTTGCTTGATCGCCTCGGTGGCGGCGTCGAAGACCTTGAGGAAGGAGGCGGGGCCGCTTGCCACGCCCATAGTGGAGCGGACGCGGTCCCCCTTCGGTCGGAGTCTCGAGAAGGCGAAGCCAGTGCCGCCGCCGGACTGGTGGATAACGGCGGTCTCTCGGATCGCTTCGAAGATACCCTGGATCGAGTCAGGCACGGGGAGCACGAAGCAGGCGGAAAGTTGCTGCAGCTCTCGGCCGGCGTTCATGAGGGTGGGGGAGTTCGGGAGGAAGTCCAGCGATTGCATCAGTGTTAAGAATCGCTCTTCCCACTCGGCGGTCCGTGTCTGGAGGGTTGCGTTGTCCACATTTTCCGGGTTGTGGCGGAGCTCCCCCTGGGCGATATTGTGGGCGACGCGCCGGAACAGCTCTTCGGGGGTCTCCACAGGTGTTCCAGAGGCGTCTTTGGCCAGGTAACGCCGCTCCAGCACAATGCGCGCGTTATCGGAAAGCTGTAGGCCGCGAGTGCCTTGTTCTCTAATACTCATACCTGTTCCAGTATATTCCCGATAATCCAGACGCCCAGTGATGAATGGCACGTTACTCGCCCTGCCAGGAGGTTTCGATGACTGACACGATAATTGCCCCAGAGGCACCGATTTCGGAGGCCCCACAGCAGGTGCCCGAGGCCAAGACGGCGGCCGACGGAGCGCCCCTGACCTCGTACGCGCTGCGGTTCAAGCAGAAACGCAAGGACGTCACGATGTACGTGACGACGCTGCGCCTGAAGGACCTTCTGGGCCGCTTCCAGTCAGACACTTGCGACGACGAGACGAACGGCTACCAGCGACCGGTGACGCCGTCGCGGCTGCGGCAGCTTTCGACGTACCTGCGGGACGAAGAGGGCATGCTGCCGACGTCGATCCTGCTCTGCGTACGGCAGCCGTTCTCCGCCACCTTCGAGCCGAACTCGACGGCGAACGGGAAGGGTGAGACTGGGCTGCTGACGATCGGCGCGGAGGTGCCGCTGTGGGTGGTTGACGGCCAGCACCGGCTGTATGGCCTGGAGCGGGCGATGAAGAAGGACAAGGCGAAGTGGCTCGGCGATTACACGCTGCCGGTGGTGATCGTCGAGGGGATCGACGCGTACGAAGAGATGCGCTACTTCCACGTTATCAACACGAGACACAAAGGCGTGCCGACGGACGTCGTCGACCGCCACCTGCTCTCGATGCGCGAGGCTGAGGGCGCGGCGCTGATCGAGCGTGAGGGCGAGAAGAACTACCTGCGTGCGCGGGCGACGAAGCTGGTCGATGTGCTGAACAACAGCGCAGACAGTCCGTGGAAGGGCATGATCAGGATGCCGAGCCAGCCGGCGAAGCCAGAGCAGACGATGAAGCAGCACGGCATGGTCTCGGCACTGGAGCCGGTGACGAAGGACAGCTTCGTGAAGCGCCTGACGGACGAAGAGGCGAGCAAGCTGCTGCTGAACTACTGGCAGGCTGCTCGGGACATCTGGAGCCAATCGTTCGAGATGCCGGGCGAGTACGTGATCCAGAAGACACTGGGGGCCGGCGCTTTGCACCAGATCTTCCCGGATGTGCTGGAGGTGTGCCGCGTCGCGGACGACTTCAGCCGGGAGAAGATGGTGGATGTGCTGTCGTACGTGGGCAGGAGCGCTGGGTTCTGGCACGCGACTCGGGGGCATCACCTGACGCGGGGGAGCGGGAGCCGGAGTGTGAAGGCGCTGGCGGAGTACTTGCGGGACCGGTTGCCGCGGCCGGTGTTGCGGCGGATTTAGCGCGCTGACCGCTTCTGCGCGTAGCGTCGGTTAGCCGCGAGGGTTCGGTCCGCCTGCGCGGTAAGGCATGCCGCCCACACAATGTTGGGCGGGTGCTTCGAGAACCTCCCTCCTGAGGCGGGCACGCAGGATGAGCGGAAGGTGTGGGCTCAGGCTGCTGTTTTGGTGGCGACTCGTTTCTTGGCTAGCAGCTCGCGGATCTGCGTGTTTGGGACGGGGCGGCTGGAGAAGAAGCCCTGGTATTCGTCGCAGTCACGAGATGCCAGGAAGTCCAGGTCTTCTTGAGTCTCCACGCCCTCCGCGATGATGTTGAGGTTCAACTGGTGGCCCAGCGCGATGACGCTGGTGGCGATGGCGGAGTTGCTGGCGTTGTTGTTGATGCCGGTGATGAAGCTGCGGTCGATCTTTAGGGTCGTGATCGGGAAGTCCTGCAGGTAGCGGAGGGACGTACTGCCGGCGCCGAAGTCATCGATCGAGAGTCGGACGCCCATCTCAGCGAGGTCGATGGCGACGGCGCGCGTGCGCTCTACGTTGCGCAGCGCGGCTGTCTCCGTGATTTCGAGCTCGAGCAGTGAGGGTTCAAGGCCGGCAGTCTTGATGATCCGTCGAACCGATTCGATGAAGTACTGGTCGGAGAACTGCCGGTGGGAGATGTTCACGGCCAATCGCACCGGCGGCAGCCCATCCTTTTGCCATTGCACGGCGTCCTCGCAGGCCTGGCGGAGGACGAACGCACCGAGCGGCACGATCACGCCGATTTCTTCGGCGAGCGGGATGAACTCCATCGGCGCGACGAGGCCGCGTGTGGGGTGGTTCCAGCGCACGAGCGCTTCGACGCCAACGATTGAGCCATCGCCAATGGAGATCTGCGGCTGGTAGTACACGACGAGTTCATTCTCGTTGATGGCACGACGTAGCTCAGCTTCTAGCTCAAGCCAGTTGGCTTCGCGGTCGTGCATGGCGGCGGTGTAATGGCGGAACGTATCGCGGCCGGCCTCTTTGGCGGCGTACATGGCGATGTCTGCCGTGCGAAGGAGCGATTCGGCGTCGTCAACGTCGTCGGGATAGACCGCGAGCCCAACGCTGGCTGTGGCGTAGAAGCTGCCGGCTGACAGCTGGAACGGTAGGCGGAACGCTTCCACGATGCGCTGAGCGACAACGAGGCCGTCGTCAGCCGACTCGGTGCCTGCGATTAAGACGACGAACTCGTCGCCGCCGATACGGGCCACTGTGTTCCCTTCGCGCACGATCTTCTCCAGCCTGTTCCCTGCGGCGACGAGAAGCTCGTCGCCCGCGGAGTGGCCGAGCGAGTCGTTGATGATCTTGAAGCGGTCCAAGTCTATACCGAGAATGCTGACCTTTTCCCCGCTGCGCCGAGCCTGCGCGAGGGCGATGTCAAGCCGGTCCGCGAATAGCAGCCGGTTCGGGAGGCCGGTAAGGGCGTCGTGGTAGGCCATGTGGGTGATGGTGTCTTGCGCCTGATTGCGGTCTGTGATGTCTCTTGAGTTAAAAATGAGCATGGGCTTGCTGGGGCCACCGATGAAGGTGCCGAACGATTCGAGAGTGCACCACTCGTCGTTTTTCTTGTGAAAGCGAAATTCTACGTGGGCTAGTTTTCCTGGTTCTTCGAGTGCACCGGTCAGGTTCTGCATTGCGGAACGCTGGTCGTCCGGGTGGATGCGGTCCAGAAGGCCCATTTTCATGACTTCCTGCTCTGTGTAGCCCGTGATCCGCAAGCCGGCTGGCGCCTCCGTGAGTTGCCGGAGGATCCAGTTGA